>CAZEAA010000127.1:0-14476 GCA_964510015.1 uncultured Sandaracinaceae bacterium | reverse complement strand
GCACCTCCACTACCGTCCCGCCATGCTCACACCCCCGAGGACCCGTCTCATGTCACGTCGCCTGCAGATGCTGCTGGCCCTCCTGCTCGCCACGCAGGCGGGCTGCGAGAGCGGCCCCACGTTGCCCACCGCCGAGCTGTCCGAGATCTCGGGCGGAGACGGGCCGTTCGTGGCGGCTGCTGGGTTGTTCGAGCTGCCCGAGGGCTACGAGATGCACGAGTACCTCGCGACGGGAACGGCCACGGCGTACGCGCGGGGCGAGACCGGCCTGCCCAACGACGGGCGCTGGACGCTCGCCCGCACCACCACGGCCGAGTACCGCACGCGCATCCTGGTGCGTCGCCCGACCGACGCGGGTGACGCCAGCGGCACCGTGATCGTGGAGTGGCTGAACGTGAGCGGAGGCGTGGACGCGGACGCGGAGTACATGACGCTGGCCGAAGAGATCGTGCGCCAGGGTCACATCTGGGTGGGTGTGTCCGCGCAGATCATCGGCGTGGAGGGCGGCACCATCTTGGTCGAGACGGGCATCCAGGACGCACGCGCGGGCGTGGGCCTGCGCGGCATCGACCCCGTGCGATACGGCGACCTCGAGCATCCGGGCGACGGCTACTCGTTCGACATCTACACGCAGATCGGCCGGGCGCTGCGGCGCGGCGGTGAGGTGCTCGGCGGCGCTCGCGCGCGCGTCCTCATCGCGGCTGGCGAGTCGCAGTCGGCCATGGCGCTCACCACGTACTACAACGGGGTGCAGCTGGAAGAGGGCGTGTTCGACGGGTTCTTCGTCCACAGCCGCGCCGGCTTCCCGCTCCCGCTGGTGGAAGCGGACGAGTCGGCCGACATCGGCGGGGGCATCTTCACGCGCGAGCGGCCGGTGTTCCGTGATGACGTCGCGGCGCCCGTCATGAACGTGCAGACCGAGAGCGACACCTTCAGCATCTTGAGCTCGTGGCGGGTGCGCCAAGACGACAGCGAGACGTTCCGTCTGTGGGAGATCGCGGGCAGCGCGCACGCCGACCGCCACCTGCTGGGACCGGCCGCCGACATGATCGACTGCACGGCGCCGGTCAACGACGGCCCCACGCACTTGGTGGCCAAGGCCGCGCTGCGCGCGCTCGACGCATGGGTCCGAGACGGAACGCTGCCGCCGGTGGCCGACCGCATTCCCCTGAGCGACAGCGAGAACAACCCGGTCCCGCTCCGGGACGCCGACGGAATCGCGCTCGGTGGCGTGCGCACGCCGCTGGTGGACGTGCCGGTGGACGCCCTCTCTGGCGTGCCTGTCAGCTCGTCCATCATCTGCTTGCTGCTCGGGTCGACGGTGGCGCTGCCCGACGAGCGCATCGCCGAGCTCTACACCTCGCGCGCCGACTACACGGAGCGCTACGAGGAGTCCGCGGTCGCCACTATCGCCGCGGGCTTCGTGCTGGAGGACGACCACGCTGCGCTGACGGCCTATTCGCAGCCCAGTCGCGTGGCTCCCTGACTCACTTGCTGTCAGCGTCTCTTCACCGCGCGGTGAAATGCGTATTTCATCCTGCGGCGCGGGAGCGCGTGGTATTTCGGAGCTTCATCGCCCCTGTGGCGCGCCTCCCAATGGCCCCATCCCCCCTACCTCGCATGCTCCGCTCGGTGGTCGCCACCGTGGGGATGCTGCTCGTGTCCCACGCGGTAGCGTCCGCGCAGCCAGTATCCGGAGAGAGCGCCCTCCCTGGCGCGCGGCGCATGGTGCTCTTGGACCGCCCCGCGAGCCTGGCCACGGTGGCGCTCTCGGGACAGTACGGGTTCACCGCCAGCGTGCTGCGCGAAGACGACAGCCATCACCGGCTCGCGGGACGCGTTGCCCTCGCGCTGCACCCCGTCGACGCCCTCTCGATCGGCCTCTCGATGAACGGCCGGTGGGACCAGCATCGCGGCGGCTCGGGTGCTGACACCTCCATCGTGGGCGATCCACGGCTGAGCGTGCTGTTGCGGCTCGTGCACGCCGGCGCCTTCCGCCTCGGTCTCGGCGCGGAGCTGTGGGCGCCAGGCCGAGACGAGCCGGGCATCGTGGCGTCCGCGCTGTCGCCGAGCGGAACGCTGCATGCCCAGGTGGACCTCGAGAGCGTCACGTTCGCGCTGCGCGTCGGCTACCTCCACGACCGGAGCGCGCGCACGATCCCCGACGGCCGTGTCTACCAGCGCGGCGACCAGGTGTCGCTCGGCGTGACCGAAGCCGACGCGGTGCTGCTGGGGCTCGGTGGCACGGCCCACGTGGGGGCGGTCGATCTCTACGCGGAGGTCTCGCTCGACGCGCTGGTGCGCCGCGACGACCTCCCGTTCTCGGCGAGCCGCGCCGCGGCCACGCTGGGGGCCATGTTGACCGTCGGCTCACGCTACCACCTGGGCCTCGAGGCCACGGTGAACCTGGGCTCGTACCCAACCCTTCGTTCTGAGGCGCCTTACCGCGTGGAGCCGCGCGTGAGCGTGGGCCTGACGCTGGCTGCCGACCTCGGTGCGCTGCGCCGCACGGCGACCGACACCGCGGAGGAGGCCGACGACGACGACGCGCCGGATGCCGAGGAAGAGTCGGCCAGTCCTGCCGGGCGCAGCCTGCGCGGTCGCGTGAGCCTGCCCGCTGGCGCCGCGCCGCGAGCCCACGTCACCGTGCTCTCGGGTGGCGAACCCGCGGCGGAGACGGACACGAACGCGGACGGCACCTACGAGCTCACGAACCTCCCGCCCGGCCCTCTCACGCTGGTGGTCGAGGCCGTGGGCCAGGCCACCTCGCGCACCGAGATCGGCGCCGACGTCGACGGAGAGTTCGAGACCATCACGCTGACCACGGCGCTCCCGGACGGCGAGATTCGTGGCAGCGTGCGCGGTCCTCAGAACGTCACCATCCCCGCCCGCATCGTGGTCGAGAGCACGGGGCAAACGCTCGACGCGGACGCCGAGGGGCGCTTCGCGATCACGGTGGCACCCGGCGAGCACCTGCTGCACATCGAGGCGCCGGGCGTCCGCCCCCAGGACCGCCGCGTCACCGTCGAAGACTCGGGGGTGGTGGTCATCGAGATCCACCTTCGGCCGCTATGACCCAGCGCTTCCCATGGCTCGCCCTTCCCCTCCTGCTCGCCACGCTGTGGGGCTGCGGACGTGGCTGCTCGGACCAACCGGTCGCCGTCATCGCGACCGCCGAAGGCACCGTGGAGCGAGACCTCATGGGGGCCATCGAGCAGTGGCGCACGGCCCCGGTGGACGCGGGGATCGCGCTCGGCGAAGCGGTGCGCACCGGAGAGAACGGTCGCGCGCAGATCCGTCTGACCGGCGGCGGGGGCCTGCGCATGGGCGCGAGCGCGCTGGTGCGCTTCGGGGGCCAGCCGGACGAGACGCCCACGCTTGAGCTCGGCGGCGGCGAGATCGAAGTCGAGGCGGGCGAAGCGCTGGACCTCATCACCGAGTACGGCGCCGTGCGCGTGGAGCAGGGCGGCCGAGTGCGCGCCACGCGCAGCGAGAGCGGGACCGAGCTGGAGGTGCTCTTCGGTCTCGCCCAGCTGGAGAACGGCACGGCACTGCCCGTGGGGGAGACGTACCGCCCGCCCACGGCCCCTCCGGCCACCGCACCGACACCCGCCCCCGCAGCGGCCCGACGCCCCGTGGACGAGAACGCCGCCTCCCTGAACGACGACAGCGCGCCCAGCGGCGGACCCGAGGGCCCTCGCATGGCCAGCGTGACCCCGATGGAGTTCACCGTCGGCGCGGGTGCCGGCGGCGTGGTGCATCACCCCTCGCCGCCCACGGTGGTGGGCATCCGAACGGGCTGTGCGGACGGCGAGGTGCGCGTGGAGAGCAGCGCGGGCACCGTGGTGTACACGGGTGGCGCGACCGTGGGGGTCCGCCTTCCGCGTGGGCGAAACAGCTATCAGGTCTTCTGCGGCGGGCAGCCGGGTGCCGAGGGCCGCTTCTCGGTGACCAACGACTCGGGGCGCCAGCGCCTGAGCACCGTGTCGCAGCGGCACGGCGTGGACGCCGATGGTCGGCGCTACACGTTCTTGTACGAAGGCTCGATGCCCACCCTCGCATTGCGCTGGCCCAACGCGCCGGCTGCGGACGCGTACACGGTGCGCCTCACGGGGACACGCGGGCGGTCACGCATCAGCAGCCGAACGCCGTCCGCGAGTCTCTCGCGCTCCGCCCTGCGCGAGGGTGAGCTGACCTTCCAGTTCGAAGGCGGCGGGAGGACCTCTCCCGTCACGCGGGTGACGCTGCGCTACGACACCGCCACCCCGACGGCCTACGTGGGCAGCCCCGCGGACCACGGCTTCGGCGGCGGCGCGAGCGTGGTCGTGTCCGGAACCGCGCAGCCCGGCTCGAGCGTGGCCGTGGGCGGCCAAGAGCTCGAAGTGGACGGACGCGGCTCGTTCTCGGCGACGGCGACGGCCGAGAGTGGCGGGCTCGCGGTGCGCATCACCACGTCCTCCCAGGGCGTCCACTACTTCGTGCGGCGCGCCTCGGGCAGCTGAACGGCCGTCGGCAAGACGCCCTCTCAGCCGGCAGAGCCCTACTCGCCCCGGCGGACCGTGACGGGGATGCTGAAGCTCATGGGCCTCGGCAGCGCTCCGAAGTGGGTCCCGCGCGCCACGGCCAAGAGGCAGCCGCCGAGCGGCGTGCCCGCCGTGGAAGCCGGCGCGAGGTTCACCCCGCGCACGCTGCCGGACGCCTCCACGTCGAAGCGCAGCGTGACCTGCAGGCTGTCGGTCTGCGAGAAGCGATCCGCGCACTGACGGACCGCCCCGCGGCGCCGCGAGAAGGCGCCGGTCAGCGTGGCCGCCGAGACCTCGCTGCGAGGGGCGGGGCCGCGTTCCGTGGTGCCCGTGGGCGGCGCCACGACCTCGACCACGTCTCCTGGAGGCGCAGCGGCAGGCTCGGGCGTGGGCGCCGCTGCCGCGACGGTGGGCGGCGCGGGGGCCTCTTCGATGTTCTCCCCAATCTGCGAGACGTCGCCGCGCACCAAGATGAACTGGCTCTCGGGCGTGGGGGCCGGCGTGGCGAGCTGCCACCACGCGACGCCACCCGCGCCCGCAGCCAGCAAGACCACGACCGCCGCGATGGGCCAGCGCGCCGGCGACGCGTGAGGGGCCGGGACGGCCACCGGAAGCGCGGGTGCCACGGGCTCGGGCGCTGGCGCCGTGTAGTCGCGCCAGAGGGCGTCCAGCTCGGCGAGCGTGGGCCCGCTGCCCGAGGCGGTGAAGTCCGGCGACGTGAGGTCCTGCGCGGCAGCCTGCGCGAAGCGACTGGCGGTCCCGGCCGGCAGCGACGCGCGCAAGCGGGCGGCGAATTCGCCGGCAGAAGGCACGCGCCGCTCGGGCTCCTTGGCGATGGCCTGCTCCACCACGTCGGCGAGCTCTCGCGGCACCTCCAGCGAGTCCTTGTCGAGGCGGTCGGGCACCTCGTAGATCGCCTTGTACAGCGTGGCTTCGAGGGTCTTGCCGGACTGCGCGCGCACGCCGGAGATCAGCCAGTGCAGCACCATGCCGAGCGAGTAGATGTCCGCCGCCGGGCTCGGCGCCTTCCCCACGAACACCTCGGGGGCCACGAACGAGAAGTTGCCACGGACCACGTCCGCGCCGTTGATCTGCTCGGTCTTGTCGCCCTGCTTCCGGGCGATGCCGAAGTCGGCGAGCTTCACCGAGCCTTCCACGTCCACCAGGATGTTGGCCGGCGTCACGTCGCGATGGACGATGCCGAGCGGCGCGCCGTCGGCGTCCACGCGCGTGTGCACGTAGTGCAGGGCGTCGGCAACCAGCGCACCGGCGTGCGCGGCGAACTCCCAGGAGAAGCTGCGGTGCTGCTCACGCACCAGGTTGGCCCAGCGGCCGATGTGCCCGCCCCGCACGTACTCGAGCACCATGATGTACTGGCCATCCACCTCGTCGAGGTCGATGATGTCGAGGACACCCGGGTGGTCCATCTGGGAGAGGAGCTTGGCCTCACGCAGGAAGAGACGGGTGTTGTTCTGGTTCTCCACCTCGTCGGGCAGGATGCGCTTCACCACCACCGGGCGGACGAAGCCCCCGACGCCGCCCTCGGCACGAGCGAGGTAGACGACGCCCTGGCCGCCCACCGCGAGGACGTGAACCGGGCGGTACCGTCCCAGCAGGAGTTTTCCAAGCCAATCTTCAGCGCGCACCCGGGCATGATGTGCGATGTCTGGCGCGAAGGGGAGAGGATCGGGCACCCTAGGTGCATGATTCCCCCCCGGCGCCTCGCGAGCGCCCTGCTCCTTCTCAGCGCAGCGTGCGGACGCGTCGGCTTCGAGGCCGTCGCGGACGATCTCGGACCCGTCGATCAGGGCGCTCTCGACGAGGGCATGGCCCCCGTGGACCTCGGGCAGGACGCTGGCGTCGGCGGGTTTGCGAGCGGCTGCGACTTCGCCAGCATCACGGTGATTCTGGATGGTGACGCGATGGACGCGGCGGCCGGGGCCACCATGGCGGCCGCCGTGGGCAGCGGGTGCGACACCACCCCCACGGTCACCATGGTGGACCAGGCAGAGCCGGGGCTGCTCGACCCCACCACGTTCGCGCCGCTCTTCGGCGACACCACGCTGGCGGTGCTGGGCGGCGATGCCATCGTGCAGAACCTGATGGGCTACCTGATGACGGCGTCCGCGCCCATCCGGGTGGACACCAGCGGAGGTCGCTACCGGGTGTTCCTGACGAGCGGCGGCAGCGCGCTGGTGGACGCGGCCATCGCCGACATCACGGCCTCCCACGACTACGGGGTGGTGCAGGTCATTCGCGATGCCGCCACGAACAGCACGGTCATCGCCACGCACGGCTACGTGTTCCAGGGCACGCTGGCGGGGGCGTACTACTTCGCCAACCACATCGCGCCGAACCTCGTGGAAGAGTCGCGCTCCTACTTCGTGATCGAGTGGACCGACGGAAACGGCGACACGACGCCGAACACGGGCGACACGTTCACGCTGCTGCACAACGGGTGAGCCGGGCGCGTCCCTGCCCCTCCCCGGACGTCAGGGCGTGAAGTCGCGCAGCGGAGCTACCTGGTCGTTGGGCACCGAGAAGGTGGCCGCGAGGTCGCTGCGCTGAACCGGCGTGTGAGTCGCCCCCGCCGGCCCGACGCGCAGCGTGTAGCGCCGCGGCTCGGCGGCGTCGTCCTCGCGCGACACGGTCACACTGAGCGCCGGATCGAACGTGGCACCATAGCGCGCGCTCTCTCCGCGCATCCGCTCGATGGCCATGAGCAGCGGCTCGAGGTGGTCGTCCGCGATGCGCTCGCCGTCGCTCACGAAGAAGGCGCCGTCGTGCGTGATGTCGACGGTGGTGCCCTCGCGCTCGATGCGCACGCCCGTCAGCTCGGAGCGCCCGGTGCGCAGCAGGTCCGTCGAGACCAGCGCCTGCTCCAGGAGCTCGAGCACCGGCGTGGGCAGCACGAAGACCTCGGCGCGCGCGTCCAGCTGGGCGAAGGCCCCGCCCTCCGTCGCCGCGCCGATGACCAGGCGATGCTCGCGCGGCGGCGCGCTCGGACCCTCGGGCTCGTCACCGTGATCGTGGCCGTGACCGTGACCGTCGTCCTCTTCTTCGGAGACCTCGGCGTCGCCGGCCAGGGGACCCTCGAAGCGGAAGCGCGCCGTCATGCGGGGCGGGCTCAAGCCGTGCTCGGGAGCGGCCGCCTCGGCCACGAAGCGCGCCGCTTCGAGGGTGGCCAGCCGGCGTGCGATGTCCCGGGCGGCCGCGCCGTCGGCCGGAGCCGCGATGGGCGCGCTCAGCTCGAAGTCACCGTCCCCGTCGCGCTCGAGCGTCTGCGCGGTCTCGCCGGTGGTGACCAGCTGGGTCAGGCCCTCGGCCCGCTCACGCAGGAGTCGCCGCGGCAGGAAGTGCACGATGGACACGCTGAGCTGCTGCTCCACCTCGGCGGGCACCACCAGCGTGACCAGCTCCTCGTCGCGGCGCAGGAAGACGCCGCGCAGGTCGCGCCCCCCCATGACCAGCGTGTGATCCGGCGCCGAGCCGCGACCCTTCATGGTGAGCGTGGCGCGCGGTGCGCTGAGCCCGCGGCGAGCCAGCTCGGCGGCGTCCACCACCTCGGCGTCGATGGTCTCGAGCGAGCGGATGGCGGTGAGCCACTCACTGAACGCGTCGGGGTCCACCTCGCCCTCGATGGGCGCCGCGCTCCCGCGCGTGAGGCGGTAGGTCCACTCGCCCTCGTCGTCCTCGATGTGCAGCCGGTCGTTCCCCACCGTGAGGTCGATGGCCTCGATGTCCGTGTCGGGCAGCGTGATCGGACGCAGCTCGCGCATGTCCGACGCCGGACGCAGCAGCGCGGCGAGGTCGCTCTCGCTCACGCACGTGAGCGGCCCCTCCTCACCGGCCCGGGCGTAGCGCTCGCCCGCGTGGTCCCCACAGGCAGCGCCAACCACCAGCACCACCGGCACGAACTCGGCGTCGTCGCTCGGCTTGGCGCGCGACTCGAAGCGCACGAACGTCTCCCCCAGCGCCTGGTCGCCCTCGATGAAGCGCGTGGCCTCGAGCGACGCGATGGTCCGCTTGATGTCCCGCACGCGCTGCGCCGAGGCCATCATCGCCACGGGCTCGCGCAGGTACCACGTCTCGTCGGCCTGCTCGGCGTCGCGCTCGAGGCGCGTGACCGAGTCCGCGCGGCGCAGCGTGATGGTGTTCATGTCCAGCATCGCGTCCGGGAACAGCTCGCGGTTGCGGAAGTGCGTCGCGTCGTGGTCGAGGGCCTCGAACACGTCGTCGCCGATCACGTAGACCACGCTCGGGTCGTCCAGCACCGCGTAGCGCCCCGCCTCGGTGGCGTCCGTGTTGCCGATGGAGAGCGACATCGTCTCGCCAGCGATCAGGAGGGTCACCTTCACCGCCGGCTCGGCGAGCCCGTACTCCCGAAGGTCGTCGGCCGTCGCGCCTTCGATGGTGCGGCGCGGCTGCGCCCACTCGAGGGCCCCCAGCAGCGCGGCCACGGCGGCAGTGTCGGCGCGCGCCACCAGCGGCTCGCGCAGCTCCCAGGTGCGCTCTTGCTCGGCCTCGTCGTCGCCCTCGCGCTCGAGGGCCACGAGCTGAATGCGCTCGCCGCCGCGCTCGAGGCTGATCTCTTGCACCCGACGCTGCGAGAACCGCTCGATCAGCCGCGCACCGCGGCCCTCGAGCTCGATGTCGGTGAGCTGATGGCGCTCGACCAGCACGATGTAGCCGAAGAGCGAGAGCGCGACGGCCGCCAGGATGGAGACGGAGATGGTCTTCATGGACGCCTCGACCACCACACGGACAGGCCCAGGAAGCCCATCGCCGCGGGTAAGAGAAAGAGCACGCGAAACCCGATGCCGGGCAGGTCGCCCTCGGTGATGGACATAGGGCGCGCGTTGGCCTGGCGGGGCGGCACCGCGATCAGCGCCGCACGCTGCGTGAGCCAGCCCGTGATGGCCGAAGCCAGCGTGGAGTTCGCGAGCTCGTGCTGGTCCATGATCTCGGGCAGCAGGAAGTCGGAGTCACCGATGACCACCAAGCGGCCGCCGGGCGGGCGCTCGGCCGCGTCGGCGTCCGCATCGGCTTGGTTGGTGGGAGCGGTGGTCTCCACGGTGACGGCCACCGCCAAGGACACCGGTCCACGCACGTCGTCGCCATCCGGCTCGAGGGTGCGCAGGCCGCTCAGGTCGGTCTCGGCGTAGCTCGCCTCGGACGTGAAGAGCAGCTCCTCCGCGTCAGCGCCTTCGGCCGCGCGCACGCTGCGCGCCAAGAGCATGGCGGTGGGCAGCCCGATGATGGGCGCCAGCAGCTCGTGCTCGGCCTGATCGAAGACGAAGAACGCGTTGAGCGGGTCGCCTGCGCCGAGACGCTGGGGGTCCAGCTCCAGCACCAGGTCGTTGCCCAGCAGCACCCCGTGGTCGCGCGCGAACGCCTCGAAGCCGCTCGGGATCATGCGCTCGCCCTCGACGATCAGCGGATCGAGTGCCAGGAGCACGTTGCCGCCGGCCTCGAGATACTCGGCCACCTGGCGCACTTCGTCGGCGGGCACGGGCGCCTCGGGCCCCAGCACGAACAGCGCCGCGCAGTCCCGCGGGATGTCGGCGCGCGGGGCGATGGCCTCCATGTCCACGTTCATGCGGTCGAGGCGCTGCTGCAGCCCCGAGATGGAGCGCGGCCCGCCGGTGACGGCCAGCTCGCCGTGACCCGTGAGCACACACACGCGCGTGGGCTCGCCGGAGGTCACCTCCACGATGGCGCCGGTGAAGCTCTCCTCGGCGCGCACATCGAACTTGGGTCCGTCTTCGTCTTCGAAGCTGCCCATGTCCGGCGAGCGCAGGTCCTCGAACTTCACCTTCCAGTGCCGGCTGCCCGACACGACCACCGCCGCGACGTCCGCCGTGGTGGCGCCGTTCATGGTGCCCTCGTTCAGCTGGAAGCGCTGCACCAAGAGCCGGAACTCGCCAGCCTGGCGGTCGGGGTTGATGCGCCGCACGGTCACGCGCGGCGAGGCCGCCTGGTAGTTGGCCACCAGCTCTTCGAAGTCGTCGAGTTCGCTCTGGCCCTCGGGCACGAACAGGTAGATCTCGATGTTCTGATCCAGCTCGGCCAGCACGCGCAGGCTCTCCCCGGAGAGCGAGTAGCGCGACTCACTGGTCCAGTCCCAGCGCTCGAAGTGCCGGAACGACAGGTAGGCCACCATCATCAGGATCCAGACCACCAGCACGCTGCCAATGACGCCGCGCGTGCGGTGCGCCAGGAAGCGGTCCTCGCGGGGCTCGCTCATTGGTACCTCCGGGCTTCCACCACGCGCACACTCAAGAAGAGCGCGAGCACGGCGGTCAGCACGTCGAACGCCAGGTAGCGGCTGTCGATGATGCCGCGTGAGTAGGCGCGCATGTGCTCCATGACGCTGATGTAGTTGAGCACGTCGGCCCAGTCGGGCAGGACGCTCGAGGCGATGCCCAGCACGAAGAACGTGCTCAAGATGAAGAAGGCGATGACCGCGGCCACCAGCTGCGTGCTGGCGATGGCGCTCGAGAGCAGGCCGATGGCCATGTAGTGGAGGCCGATGCCGAACACGCCCACGAAGATGGCTCCCGTGGCGCCCCAGTCGGCGTAGCCGAAGTTCTTGCAGATCCACACGTACATGAGCGTGGGCACCCACATCGCGGCCCAGAAGGTCATGGCCGCGAGGTACTTGCCCATCACCATGGCCAGCGGTGTGACCGGCGTGGTGAGCATGGCTTCGTCGATGCCGCTCTGACGTTCCTCGGCCAGCAGGCGCATGGTGAGGATGGGCACGAACACCAGCAGCGCGATGAAGAAGAGCACCGTGCCGCCATAGAAGAAGGCCACGGGGTTGTCGCTGCCGCCGGTGCTGGGGTTCTGCGCGAACCAGCCGCACATGATGTAGAACTGCCCGCCGCACACCAGCATCCAGATGGTGAGCACCACCCAGGCGAGCGGGGACACGAAGAACGAGCGCACGTCGCGCTTCGCGATGGCCCACATGCTCTTCACGAGTCGCTCCCTTCGCCGTCGCTGCCCTTGGCCTTCGCTTCGGGTTCGGCGCTGGCTTCCGTCTCGGCGCTGGCGTCATCATCGGGCTCGCCCGCGGGGTCCGTGGTGGTCAGGTCCGCGAACACCGACTCGAGCGACGCGGACTCCGGCACCAGGCGGTGCAGGCTGAGGCCCTTCGCGACCACGGCCTGGAAGATGGCCTCGAGCACCTCGTCGCCCGGCACCGCGGTCACGCGCACGGCGTTGCCGCCGGCCTGCGCACCCAGCAGCTCCACGTTGCGGACGCCTTCCACACCGGAGACGGCCTGCTCGTAGGCCTCAGCGCTGGCGGGCCCGCCGAGCGTGACCAGCCGCGTGCCAGTGGGGCTCTGGCGCAGCTCGCTGGCCTTGCCCTGCGCCATGAGCTGGCCCTTGCGGATGATGATGATGCGGCTGCAGACGTTCTCGACCTGCGGCAGGATGTGCGTGGACAGGAAGACCGTCTTCTGGCCCTCGAAGCTGCGCAGCAGCTCGCGCACGTGACGGTTCTGGTTGGGGTCGAGGCCGCTACTGGGCTCGTCCAGGATCAAGAGCGGCGGGTCCGTGAGCAGCGCGTCGGCCAAGCCCACGCGCTGACGGTAGCCCTTCGAGAGGCGGCCGATGACCTTGTCCGCGGCGTCGGTCACGTCGGCCTGCGAGAGCGAGCGGTCCACGGCAGCGGTCACCTCGCGGCGGCCCAGCTCCTTCAGCTCGGCCCGGAAGCGCAGGTACTCCACCACGCGCATGTCGCGGTACATGGGCACGCCCTCGGGCATGTAGCCAATCAGGCGGCGCGCCTCTCGCGGCTTGTCGTGCACGTCGATGCCGCCCACGCGCACGCGCCCCGAGGTGGGCGAGAGGTAGCCCGTGATCATGCGCAGCGTGGTGGTCTTCCCGGCGCCGTTGGGCCCGAGGAACCCCACGATCTCGCCCTTCGGGACGTGAAAGCTGATGGAGTCCACCGCGGTGGTCGCTCCATATCGTTTCGTCAGTTCTTGGACTTCGATCACGTGCGCTCGCTCTCCGACCGCGCCGCCCGGAAGAGGGCAGCCCATGTGGCATCCGGTGGGAGGAACAGCGAGGCGCCCCGCTGATTCCCGATTCGGACCGGGGGAGCGTCTACCCCAGGCAGCGGGCGGCATCAAGAGGCGGCCGGCCTCGACTAGGGCATGACCGACCAAGGTCAGTGACGGTGGGAGCGCGAGATCGGGGCTGCTACGTTTGGCGGCATGACTTCACTTTCCTTCGTTCGCTGCTTGGCTCCTCTCCTCGTCGTCCCCCTGGTCCCCCTCGTCCCCGGCTGCGGCGGCGGCAGCTCGGAGGAGGCCCCGCCCCTGCGCATCCTGATCGTGGACGAGATGGGTGACCCCGTCCTCGCGCGCCGCGTCTTCTACCAACCGCAGCCCGCGGACGCGTTCTGGATCGAGCCCAGCGCGGCCACGTGCGAGACGGGTGAGCCGCCGTGCTCCACGTGGATCATCAGCACCCCGATCACGGAGGCGATCTCGGTGTCGGCCGACCGCGTCACGGAGGCCACCGCCACCGAGGCGTGCCAGCCCTACGCGTCCACCTTCGCCATCGTGCACGCGGCCACGCCCGAGGTGCCCACGCAGGTGCTGCACCTGACGCTGCCGAGCTATGGCACGTACTGCATCGACCAGCTCTTCCGCGCGGTGGTGAACGTGGACCACGACGAAGAGGTGGACGGCTCCGACACGCTGGCGCTGCCGGCCGAGCCGAGTGGCCCGATCACGGTGAGCCTCGAGGACCAGGACGGGAACCCGGTCCCCGGCAGCTCGGCCGCGTGGTACTACCACCCCGAGTCGGGCGAGTACGACGGCGAGCACCCGCTGCGCTGCGCCGACGTGCGCTGCGAGACGTGGGTGCTGGCGGAGGGCGACGCCCCCGAAGCCGGCACGGTGTACTTCAGCGCCACGTACGCGGGTCCGCTCAACCCCTTCATCCAGCAAGGCTGGGCGGGCTACGACGGAGCGCCGTTCGAGCTCGAGGCCGCCGCAGGGGGCGGGCTCGAGGAGCAGACCATTACGCTGACCCTGTCCACCGTGGACGAGGGCGCGGCGGGCGGCTGAGTCAGCGCTGCGCGAAGGGCGCCATGCGCTCCACGAGGCGGCGCACCGTCTCGTCGATCATGTAGGCGTTGGCCTCGGGGAACTCGGGCGTCACGGTCAGGCATCCGCCGCTGTCGGCGCCCCACTCCATGCAGAAGAAGCCTCCGATGGAGGTGGTCCCGCAGCGCGTTCCGTCGTCTTGCCCGTAGATGATGAAGTTGTTCGTGTACTGCCGTGAGTACTGCGCGCGATAGGGCCCGCGCGGGAACGTGACGGGCTCGGGCAGGAGGTCGCTCGCGCGCAGGGTCAGCTCGCCACTCCAGAGGATGTCGCCCGTCGCGGTGGACACCAGCGCCACGTCCACCAGCACCTCGAGCGGCTGGATGCGCAGCGGGTCGCACAGCGCGGGGCCGCCGAAGTACACGATGGGGCGGTCCGTGTACCCTACGGTCGAGGAGCGCACGAGCAGCGCGAGCGAGGCGTCGATGCGCGGACCCACCTCCATGGCGAGCTGCAGCAACGTCGCTCCGCCTTGCTGCGCGGCCAGCATCTCGAAGCGCGCCGACACCGCAGGGTCCGCGAGCGCCGACGTGAGCGTGTCCTCGGCGATCGGCTGGAGGCCCGAGTCGAGCAGGTGCCGCTCGAACGCCGCCGCCACGATCGAGTACTCGGGGATCACCGCGTGTCCCTGCTCGAGCGCCTGCGAGAGGTTCTCGTCCACCTTGTCGACCTCGGTCGCGAGGCTCGGCGCCACGATGGCGAGGTAGGAGGGGGTCACCACGAACACGCGCCCGTTGCCCACCCCGAACGGCTGGTTGGTGTGGCGAGGCTCGGCGGCGGCAGTGGGGTAACCGACCGCGACCACGGTGGTCATCGGCGTAC
>CAZEAA010000126.1:0-14483 GCA_964510015.1 uncultured Sandaracinaceae bacterium | reverse complement strand
AGAAGGGCCAGATGGTGTGGGCCAGCACGCCCGTCACGCACCGCATCGCCGAGCTGTTCCCCGAGCCGCAGCGCTTCGACCCCACGCGCTTCGGCCCCGAGCGCGCCGAAGACAAGAACCTGAACGCCTACCAACCCTTTGGCGGCGGGCGGCACAAGTGCTCGGGCAACGCGTTCGCGATGTTCCAGATCAAGGCCATCTTCGCGGTGATGCTGCGCGAGTGGGACTTCGAGCTGGTGAACGCGCCCGAGACCTACGTGGACGACTACACGCAGATGATCGTGCAGCCGCTGTCGCCCTGCCCGGTGCGCTTCAAGCGCCGCGCGCGGGCGAAGGCGGTGGCGACCGCCGCGCCCAGCGTGGCGACCAGCGGCACCGCGAGCGAGGCTGTGAGCGTCCCCGTCCGCTACCGCGCCGTCATCGACACCGGCCTCTGTCAGGGCCACGCCATGTGCGTGGGCGAGAACCCCGCCCTCTTCGCGCTGGACGGCGACCAAGCTCGCGTGCTCCAAGGCACGTTCGACGCCGCCCTCCGCGAGAGTGCCCTACGCGCCGAAGAGCACTGCCCGAACCAAGCGATCCGCGTCGAGCCCATCCCCGCCCCCTGAGCGGACCTCGGGCCTCGGCCTTGGTCTCGGTCCCCGACTCGGCCCCCGCCCGGCCCCGCAGACCGGCTATGCTCCGCGCGTGGCCGCCGCTCCCGCACCGAGCTCCATCTCCGCGCGCCTCGTGCAGCCGCTGCTGCGCGAGTGGGAAGCACGCGGCCGCGACCTCGCGCAGCTGGCGAAGCGCGTTGGCGTGGACCTCGAGCTCGCCGGCCGCATCGATGGCCGCTTGCCCTACGAGACGTGGGCCGACGTGCGCTCGTTCTGCGTGGAGCAGACCGGCGACCCCACGTTCCCGCTGCGCGCAACCGAGCGCCTCGACGCCAGCAGCCTGCCGCTCGAGCTCTACCTGGCCGGCTCCCAGCCGACGCTGCGCGAAGGCGCCCGCTACGCAATGCCCTACGGCAACCTGCTGGTGGACGGGCTGGGCGTGCACCTGGCCCACACGCCCGAGAGCGGCTTCGCGAGCTTCAGGCGGCACGACGAGCCGTTCCATCCGCCGGAGTTCGCGGAGTACTTTCTCTTGTCGCTGTGGCGCTTCACGCGACTGGTCGCCCCCAGCTCACCACCGCCGCGCGTGGTCACGTTCACGCACCGCTGGCCACGGCACGGCAACGACCTGAGCACCCTGTTCGGCGCGCCGGTGCACTTCGGCCAGAGCGAGGTGGGCTTCCGCTTCGACCTGCCGAGCGTGGAGCTGCCCGTGGCCTCCGCGGACCCGGGCTTGGGTCAGCTGCTGGCGCATCGCGCGCAGGCACAGCTCGCCGAGAACACCACGGCCTTCACGCTGCGCGACCGCGCTCGTCACTGGCTGCGTGGCGGCAACCTGCGCGGGGACGCAGCCCTCGGGGCGCGCCTGGCCAAGGCCATGCACATGAGCGAGCGCAGCCTGCGGCGTCAGCTGGCGGAGCAGGGCAGCAGCGTGCGCGCTCTGGCCGACGAGGCCCGCCGCGAGCGCGCCATCGCGCTGATGGAGCGTGGTCGGGTGAACCTCGACGCCATCGCCGAGGAGCTGGGCTACGGGAACGCCAGCGCGTTCGGCCGGGCGTTTCGGCGCTGGACGGGAGAGACGCCGTCCACGTTCCTCACGCAGCGCGGCGTGACGACCTGAGCAGCGACGCGACGATGCCAGGCGCGCGCACGCCTTGACGTCATCTTGATGCGCAGCGCTGCTGCCTTGGCATCTCCTTTCCGCGAGCGGCGCTACGGATGGGGTGTGTCGCACTCCACCCTCCCAAGTCGGCGATCCACCTGGCGCGCCAGCCTCCTCTTGGCCTCGGTCGCTGCAGCGCTGCTCGCGTTGTTCGCCTGGCGCGCCTCGCTGCCCGCCCGCGCGATCGACGACCTACCGGAAGCGGAGCGGCGCGCGCTCTATCACCGCACGCTCGAGTCGCTGGACACGGTCTGTCGTTCGCACCCCGCGAGCCTCGAGGACTTCTGTCGCGACCAAGCCGAGCTGGCGGTTCGATTCCGAGAGTGCGACCCGGCGTGCCACGCGCTCGCGGAACCACATCTGCCTCACAGCTCGCGCTGAGGACCGAGTGGCTCACGCCACGACCCGATTCCCTCGGCCATGGCGGCCGTGACCTCTGGAGCAAGAGATGATGAAGAAGACGAGCGATCTGACGTGGTTCTTGTTGGCGATGTCGTTTGCCCAGGCGGTCCACGCGCAAGAGGACGCGCCCGCGGACGAGCCGGTGGCAGCGGACGACGGCTCGTGGCTGGACGACGTTCAGTGGCAGGCCTTCGCCACGGGCTACTATCAGTTCGACACGCAGCGCGTGCCGAACGCGCTGCAGCAGCTGCTCCGGCGAGATGTCGACCAGCTCGATAGTGTCCGCACGGTCGAGAACGGAGTCGGGGACGGTCTCGCGCACCTGGACGCGGGTGATCTGCGCCACCACGTCGTTCAGGCTCTCGAGGTGCTGCACGTTCAGCGTGGTGAGCACGTCGATGCCGGCGTCGCGCAGCTCTTCGATGTCCTGCCAGCGCTTCGGGTGCCGCGAGCCCGGCGCGTTGGTGTGCGCCAGCTCGTCCACCAGCACCACCTGCGGAGCGCGCAGAAGGATGGCGTCCACGTCCAGCTCGAGGAGCGTGCGTCCGCGATGTGGAACCGCGCGCAGCGGCACCCGCTCGAGCCCTGCCACGAGGGCGGCCGTGTCCGCGCGCCGGTGGTCCTCGACGACGCCCACCACCACGTCGCGGTGCTGGACGTCCCGCAGCTCGTGGGCCGCCTGGAGCATGCGGTAGGTCTTGCCCACACCCGGGGCGAAGCCGAAGAAGACCTCGAGCCTCCCGCGGCGTGCGCGCTGCTCAGCCGCCTGCACGCGGCGCAGCAGCTCATCGGGGTCGGGTCGGTCGTCGGGCTCCGGCATCGGGTGGTTCTTCCCTGTTAGGCCCCTGAAGGAGGCAGACCGTCAAGTGCCACGTTGAGACGCAGTACGTTCACCCGTGGCTCACCCAGCACCCCCCAGACGCGCCCCTCGATGTGCTGGCGGACCAGCGCTTCCACCGTGGCCGGCGAGAGACCTCGGGCGCGCGCGACGCGGGGCACTTGGAAGAGCGCGGCTGCCGGAGAGACGTGCGGGTCGAGCCCGCTGGCCGACGCGGTGACGAGGTCCACCGGGACCGGTGCGCTCGCATGCGCAGGGTTCCCTTCACGCAGGGTGGCGACCCGCTCCCCCACGACCTCGTGGAGCGCAGGGTTGGACGGACCCAGGTTCGAGCCCGTGGACGCCGCGCCGTTGTACGGGTGCGGGCCCGTGGCCGACGGCCGCCCCGCGAAGTAGCGCGGGTCCTCGAACGCCTGGCCCACCAGCGAGGAGCCGACGAGGTGACCGTCCACTCGGACGAGGCTGCCGTTGGCCTGCTCGGGGAACAGCGCCTGCGCCACCCCCGTGACGAGCAGCGGATAGGCCACGCCCGTGAGCAGGGTGAAGAGCAACAGCAGCGTGGCAGCGGGACGGATGAGGGAGAGCATGGCGGAGTCCTTTCAGCTGACGCCGAGCGCCGTCAGCGCGACGTCGATGAGCTTGATGCACGGGAACGGCAGCACGACGCCGCCCAGGCCGAATACCAGCAGGTTGCGCTGCAGCAGCGCGGACGCCGGCGCCGGCCGATAGCGAATGCCGCGGAGCGCGAGGGGAATCAGCGCCACGATGATGAGGGCGTTGAAGATCACGGCGCTCAGCACCGCGGTAGTGGGCGAGTGCAGACCCAGCACGTTCAGCGCGCTGAGCGCGGGGTACGTGCTCACGAACGCCGCCGGGATGATGGCGAAGTACTTGGCCACGTCGTTGGCGATGCTGAACGTGGTGAGCGCGCCACGCGTCATCAGCATCTGCTTCCCGATCTCCACGATGGAGAGGAGCTTCGTGGGGTTCGAGTCGAGGTCGACCATGTTGCCGGCCTCCTTGGCGGCCTGCGTCCCCGAGTTCATCGCGACGGCGACGTCGGCCTGGGCGAGCGCGGGGGCGTCGTTGGTCCCGTCGCCCGTCATGGCCACCAAGTGCCCCTTCTGCTGGTAGTCACGGATCATCGCGAGCTTCGCTTCGGGCGAGGCCTCCGCCAGGAAGTCGTCCACGCCGGCTTCGGCAGCGATGGCCGCAGCGGTGAGCGGGTTGTCGCCGGTGATCATCACGGTGCGGATGCCGATGCGGCGCAGCTCCACGAAGCGCTCGCGGATGCCGCTCTTCACGATGTCCGCGAGCCGTACCACGCCGAGCACGCGAGCACCGTCGGCCACCACGAGCGGCGTCGCGCCCTGCTTGGCCACGTCGTCCACGAGCGCGCGCACGGTTGGGGGGAACACCCCTCCCTGCCCTTCCACCAGGCGCACGATGGCGTCCGTCGCGCCCTTGCGGATGGAGCGCCCACCGACGTCCACACCACTCATGCGCGTCTGCGCGGTGAACGGCACGAACGTCGCGCCTTGGGCTTCGTCGGCCGGCTGCGGGCCCGCGTGCCGTTCCATCGCGAGGGCCACGATGCTGCGCCCCTCCGGCGTCTCGTCCGCGAGCGACGCGAGACGTGCCGCATGGGCGAGCGTCTCCGTGGTGGTCCCCGGCGCCGGGAGGAACTCGGTGGCCTGACGGTTGCCGCGGGTGATGGTGCCCGTCTTGTCGAGCAGCAGCACGTCCACGTCGCCGGCGGCCTCCACGGCGCGGCCCGACGTGGCGATCACGTTCGCTTGGATGAGCCTGTCCATGCCGGCGATCCCGATGGCTGACAGCAGCCCGCCGATGGTGGTGGGGATCAGGCACACCAGCAGCGCCACGAGGACCGTGAGCGACACCACGCTCCCCTGACCCGAGCTGCTCACCGCGTACTGAGAGAACGGCAGCAGCGTCACCGTGGCCAGCAGGAAGACGATGGTCAGCGCAGCGAGCAGGATGTCGAGCGCGATCTCGTTGGGGGTCTTCTTGCGCTTGGCGCCCTCCACCATGGCGATCATGCGGTCGAGGAACGTCTCGCCCGGGTTCACCGTGACGCGCACGATCAGCCAGTCGGAGAGCACCCGCGTGCCGCCCGTCACGGCGCTTCGGTCGCCACCGCTCTCGCGGATCACCGGCGCGCTCTCGCCCGTGATGGCGCTCTCGTCCACGGAGGCCACGCCCTCGAGGATCTCGCCGTCCGCAGGGATGAGCTCGCCGGCGGCCACGAAGGTGACGTCACCGACGCGCAGCGTGGACGATGGCGCGTCCTCGAGAGCCGCGTCTCGCAGCGCCGCATCGGCGAGTGTGTGAGGGTCGCTCTGCCCACGCTTCAGCCGCCGCGCGTTGACGTCTTGGCGCGCCTTGCGCAGGGAGTCGGCCTGTGCCTTGCCGCGGCCCTCGGCCATGGCCTCGGCGAAGTTGGCGAAGAGCACCGTGAACCAGAGCCAGAGGGCCACGGCCAGGATGAACGCCGGGGGCGCGTCGCCACGTCCCGTGACGGCGGCATGCAAGAACAGCAGCGTAGTGAAGGTGCTGCCGACCTCGACCACGAACATGACCGGGTTGCGGACCATGCGGCGCGGGTCGAGCTTGCGGAAAGCGTCTCTGACGGCGCCCGTGACGATGGCTCGCTCGAAGAGCGGCCGGGTGTGACTGGGTGTGTGTGCCATGGAGTCTCTCAATGGGCGGCCGAGAGCTGGAGGTGCTCGACGATGGGACCGAGGCCGAGCGCGGGGATGAACGTGAGGGCGCCGACGAGGACGATGGTCCCCACGAGGAGCGCCACGAACAGCGGCGTGTGCGTGGGCAGCGTCCCAGCGCTGACCGGGATGCGCTTCTTCTTCGCGAGCGCACCGCTGAGGGCGAGCACGGGCACGATCACCCAGTAGCGGCCGACCAACATGCAGAGGCCGATGGCCGTCGCGTAGAACGTTCCGCTGACCGTGATGCCGCCGAAGGCGGAGCCGTTGTTGTTCGCGCCCGACGAGAAGGCGTACAGGATCTCGCTGAAGCCGTGGGCGCCCGGGTTGCCCCGGGTCGCCGTGCCAGCCGGAACGCTGCACGCGATGGCCGTGCCAATCAGCACCGCAGCGGCGGGCAGCAAGATGACGAGCGACGCCATCTTCATCTCGTAGGCCTCGATCTTCTTGCCCAGGTACTCGGGCGTGCGGCCAATCATCAGGCCCGCGATGAACACGGCGATGATGGCGTACACCAGCATGCCGTAGAGGCCCGAGCCCACGCCGCCGAAGACGATCTCACCGAGCTGCATGAGCCACATGGGGATCAGCCCACCGAGCGGCGTGAAGCTGTCGTGCATGGCGTTCACGGAGCCGTTCGATGCCGCCGTGGTGGCCGCCGCCCACAGCGCGCTGTTGGTGATGCCGAAGCGCACCTCCTTGCCCTCCATGTTGCCGCCCGGCGAGGTGTCGGACGCCGCCTGATCCACGCCCAGCGAGGAGAGCGCCGGGTTGCCCGCCTGCTCGAAGGCCACGGTCGCGAGCACCAGCGGGAGGAAGATGGCGAGCATGGCGGCGAACACGGCGAGGCCCTGCCGGCGGTCCTTCACCAGCGCCCCGAACGTGAAGCACAGCGCCGCGGGGATGAGCAGGATGGCCACCAGCTCCAGCAGGTTCGAGACCGCCGTGGGGTTCTCGAACGGGTGTGCCGAGTTCGCGTTGAAGAAGCCGCCACCGTTGGTGCCCAGCTGCTTGATGGCGATCTGGGAGGCCGCGGGCCCGAGCGCGAGGATCTGCTGGCCACCCTGCGTGACCGCCGCGTGCGCCCTGTCGATGACCTGAACGGTCGCGGAGCCTGCGAACGTCTGGACCACGCCCTCGGACACCAGCAGCAGCGCGAGCACCAGCGAGAGCGGCAGCAGCACGTAGAGCGTGCCGCGCGTGAGGTCCACCCAGAAGCTGCCCAGGCCAGCCGCGTTCTCGCGCGTGAAGCCGCGCACCAGGGCCACCAGCACGGCCATGCCCGTGGCGGCCGAGACGAAGTTCTGCACCGCGAGGCCAAGCATCTGAGGGAGGTGCGCGAGCGCGGCCTCACCGCTGTACGCCTGCCAGTTGGTGTTGCTGGCGAAGCTGACCGCCGCGTTGAAGGCGACCTCCGGAGTCACCGCCGGGAGGCCTGCTGAGTTCAGCGGAAGCACGCCCTGGAGACGCAACAGCGCATAGACCGTCAGCACGCCGAGCAGGTTGAAGAGCAGGACCGCGCCGGCATACCGCTTCCACGACATGTCTTCGGCGGGGTCCACACCGGACGCGCGATAGAGAAGCCGCTCGAGCGGCCCAAGGATGCGCGCTGCGAAGCGAGCCTCGCCCGTGTAGACGCGGGCCAGGTAGGTCCCGAGGGGCAGCGCCAACGCCGCGAGCAGCCCGAGGAAGACCGCAAGCTGCAGCCACGACGAGGCCGTCACGACAGCTTCTCCGGGAAGAGGAGGGCGAAGCCCAGATAGCCGAACAGGAGCCCAGCCAGCCCGCCGCCGACGAGAGTCAGGGTGCCCATGGTTAGACCCCCTCGCAGAGGCGCACGAAGCCCCAGGTCAGCACGAAGAAGCCGCACGAGATTGCGAGAAAGACGATGTCCATGACCGTCTTCGTAGCGCCGGCCATGTCACGGGGTCGTCAAGGCCACCCCGTGCGGCATCAAGAAAACATCAACTCGGCGTCACCGCTGCGTCGCAGCGGCCTCGGCTTCGAACCGAGCCCGGTGGACGCGCTCGATGGTCTGCATGCCCCACGCGAAGACGAAGAACGGCACGATGACCCAGAAGCAGTTGGCGAGGCCGAACTTCACGTAGAGGTTGATCGGGTTCGCGTGGTCCACGTTCGGAAAGCCGTTCGCGATCTCACTCACGTAGTAGAGCACCGTGGGGTAGATGTGCAGCGGCGCCGCGAACATGAAGTAATAGACCGGCAGCGTGTTGGTCTTGCCCGACTTGAACCACGCGTAGAGCGCGAACGCGCTGAAGATGCCGTTGGTGTCGGCCCAGGTCTCGATGAAGAACACCAGCCAGTTGGGGTTGATGTAGCGCAGGTCGCCGCCGTCGATGTAGGCCCACCAGGTGTAGGCCCAGAGCTGGTCGCGCGACACGGCGATGCGCTCGTGCAGGATGGCCCACGGGATCTCCCACGTGAGCGCCACACCCACGAACACGATGATCCAGATGTAGACCATGCGCTCGAGGCGCCGATAGCGAGACTCTCCACGCAGCGCCGCGAAGGGCAGGTGCGGAGCGAGCACCAGGCCCGTCATGCTGAACGCGAAGATGCACGACAGCACGGCCGCGGTGACCTCGCGGTCGGCGCCCGCGCCGAAGACCGCCCACGACGCGATGGGGAAGCTGAGCGTCAGCAGCGCGGTCAAGAACGCGAGCGTGCGCTTGTAGTTGTCCCCCAGCAGCCCCGTGCTGGCGCTGGCGCGGGAGGTGGTGCTGGGGGTGTCGCGAGCGAGGGTCTGTTCCATGATGGCGGAGCATGACCCGGCGGGCGGCGTGACGCGCCTCCGAAGCGGCCAGTTCGCACGGCGAAAGCGGCCGAGACGCGCGAGCTCATGGCGCGGAGAGGAGCTCGTTCAGGCGAGTGAGGGCTTCGTGCAAGGCGTCCATGCGCGCGTCGCCCAGACGGTCTCGCACCTCGGTGTCGAGCTGGTGCAGCACCGCGAGTCCGTCGAGCAGTGAGCGGGTGCCCTCCACTGTGAAGCGCACGAGCAGGGCGCGACCGTCGCTCGGGTCCGGGACGCGCTCGACCACGCCGAAGTCCTGGAGCTCGGTGACCAGCTGATGAACCGCTTGCTTGCTGATACCCATGCGGCGCGCCAGCTCGGTCTGCCGCGTGCCCTCGAGGTCCAGGTGCGGAAAGAGCGCGGTGTGCGCGGCGCGCACCGGGATGCCGAACGTCTCCGCGGAGCGAGCCAGGCCCTGTTCGCTGAGCAGGCGCCCGCAGCGGATCAGCAGCTGCGCGGTGCTGGCGCGCTTGCGGCACTCCAGCTCGCGAGCCAACGACTCGACTTCGGCCGGGGACGGAGCCTGCCTCTTGCGCCGCGTGGTCATGCTCGGACGGTGGCAAGGCGGGCGTGCTTCGTCAACCTCCATTGACCATTTTGGTCAACCATGCTTTACTATCCAGAGCCCCACCGGAGAGGACCTCATGACCCAGCTCGTCGCCATTGCCCCCGGCGTCCACGCCCTCGAGAACACCCTGCGCGTCGCCGCGGGCTTCCACCTGCCCGTGCGCTCCACCTTGCTTCAGCTCGCGGACGGCGGGCTGCTGATGATCTCCCCCCTCGCCCTGGACGATGCGCTCGCAGCGCGCGTCGAGGCCCTCGGGCCCGTCCGGCACCTCGTGGCGCCGAACACACTACATCACTTGTTCCTCGGCGAAGCGGCCGCGCGCTGGCCGGCGGCGCAGGTGCACGTGCCGCGTGGTCTGCCGCCCAAGCTGGCGAAGCAAGGCCGCGCGCTCCCCGCGCACACGCTGCTGTCCGGAGCGCTGCCGGTGGAGGTGAGCGCCGTCGCGTTCGAGGGCGCTCCGACGTTGGACGAGCACATCTTCTTCCACGTGGCCTCGCGAACGCTGGTGGTCACCGACCTCGTGTTCCACGTGCTGGCCCCCGAGGGCCCGCTCTCCGGGCTGGTCCTGCGCGCTGTCGGAGCGCACCGGAAGCTTGCGCAGAGTCGCGCCCTGCGTCTCTTGGTTCGGGACCGGAAGGCCGCGCAGCGCACCCTCGAGCAGGTGCTGGCGCTGGACTTCACCCGCTTGGTGATGGCTCACGGCGCGGTGGTCGAACGGGACGCGAAGGCCCAGCTGCGTGAGGCATTGCACCACCTGCTGACCTGAGCGGTCTGCCCACCACGAGCGGCGCACGACACCTTTCGAGGAAGGAACGGCGGCGAGCCCATGTATCCTGCGGGAGCGTGTGTCCGTCCCGTGGGGGGTGGCACGCACCCTCACGAGGATAGGAGACGCTCGATGCCACGTTCGAAGTTGATGATGCAGGTTCGTGCTGCGCTGGCTCATGGGCTGCGCGACCAGGCGCCGCCGCGCGAGCGGCCCATCAGCTCGCTGCCCATGGGGCGTCGTCGCTTCCTCGAGGGCTCCATGGCCGCGCTCGGGACGCTCGCCACCAGCTCCGCGCTCGCGGGCTGCAGCGGTCGCGGAACGCTGCCGCGCGGGGGCAACCCGCGCATCGTCATCGTGGGCGCCGGCATGGCGGGCCTGCACTGCGCGCTGCAGCTCGAGGCGCTGGGCCTCAGCCCGCAGGTCTTCGAGGCCACGCGGCGCGTGGGCGGGCGCATGCACTCGCTGCGGGGCCACTTCCCCAACGACCAGGTGTGCGAGCTGGGCGGCGAGCTCATCGACACGGGTGACCGCGTCATGCACGCGCTGGCAGCGGAGTTCAACATCGCCCTCGACGACCGCAGCGAGGCCATGGCGGGGCTGCGCGAGGCCGAGACCTGGTACTTCGAGGGCCGGCACGTGCCCACCGAGGAGGTCTTCGAGCGCTTCCGCCCCACGGCGCAGAAGCTGGCGACCGAGATGGAGGGCCTCGAAGACGAAGCCAACGCCGACCGCTACGAGCGCTTGAACCACATGCCGCTGTCGGAGTGGCTGGCCGCCAACGTGGAGGACACGCTGGTGCGCTCGCTGCTCGATGCCGCGTACGCCGCGGAGTACGGCCTCGAGTGCAACGAGCAGAGCGCGCTCAACCTGCACTACCTGATCGACTTCGCGAACACCGAGCACTTCCGCATCTTCGGCGACTCGGACGAGCGCTATCACACTCACCTCGGCAACGACACGTTCATCTCGGCCATCCACAGCCGCCTGAGCGCGCGTGTGGCCCTCGGACACGTGCTCACGGCGGTGGAGCAGCGCAGCGACGGAACGTACAGCGTGCGCTTCGACCAAGGAGGGACACCCGTCTCGGTGGAGTGCGACCACTTGGTGCTGGCCAACCCGCTGACCACCCTGCGAGCCGTGGACTTCCAGCTGGAGATGCCCGACTGGAAGGCGCGCGTGATCGCCGAGGTGGGCTACGGCACCTGCAGCAAGATCATGCTGGGCTTCAACAGCCGCGTGTGGCGCACCACGCACGGCACCATGGGCAGCTCCACCAGCGAGCTCGGCTTCGGGCAGACCTGGGAGACCTCCATCGGCCAGGCCGGCGACAGCGGCATCCTCACGGTCTACGCGGGCGCCGCACCGGGCCTGCTCAACTGCGAGGGCGAGACCGAGGAGCGCGCACGCGCGATCCTACGGCACATCGACACGCTCTACCCGGGCACCGCGGCCACCTACATCGAAGGCAGCGCCGTGCGCATGTGCTGGCCCACCATGCCGTACGCGCTCGGCGCCTTCGTTTGCTACAAGCCCGGCCAGTACGACTTCTTCGGCCTCGAGGGCAAGCGCGTGGGCAACATCCACTTCGCGGGCGAGCACGGCTCCACCGAGAAACAGGGCTTCATGGAGGGCGCCGCCGAGTCCGGCGCGCTGGTCGCCTGCGAGATCGGCCGCGATCTCGAGCTGGCCGTCACCCCGCTCGCCGAGCGCATCCTGGGCGAGCGCCTGACCATCCCGCAGCCGGCGTACTTCTCGGCGTCGATGGAGGGCCTGCGCAAGCACGAGCATCGGCGGGTGGCCCACGCTCGGTTGCGAGAGCTCCACCGCGCCGGGTGAAGCGAGCGGGTCGTCCACGTGGTCGTGGTCGTTGACGGCGACGGCGACGGGTTCAATCGCCTGGGCAGTCTCTGGCATTGCAGAATCGTGCTTGTTCCAAGGTATTTGGCCGCCCCGGCTCGAGAGCCGGGGTGGCCAAACCACTTGAAACAAGCACAATTCTGGCCCGATAGAGCCCGCCGGGCCTGAGGTTTCGTCGCCGTCGCCGTCGCCGTCAACGACCACGTCAACGTACGTCAACGTCAACGTGCAAGACCTGCCCCTCACTCGACGAAGTCGAGGTCTCGCCCAAACGTCTCCGGCAAGAACCACAGCGCGACCCCCGCCAGGCTCAGCAAGCCCAGCCCCAGCACCAGCGCGCTGTGCACCAGGCTCAGCCCCGACGTGTGCAGGTGCTCGAACGCGAAGGTGATGGGCACCAGCGCGCCGCGCACCCAGTTGGGCACCGTGGTGGTGGCGGTGGCCCGCAGGTTGGTGCCGAACTGCTCGGAGGCGATGGTCACGAACACGGCCCAGTAGCCGAGCGAGATGCCGAGCACGCCGCAGATCACGTAGAAGCCCGTGGCCGACAGGCCGCGCAGCGTGCAGTAGGCCACCACGGACACGGCGGTCATGGCGAGGAACACGGCCACCGCGCGGCGCCGGCTGCGCAGCAGCTGGCTCAAGCCGCCCGAGGCGAAGTCGCCCAGCGTGAGGCCCGCGTAGCAGACGGCCACCGCAGTGGCGGGCTTGACCGCGCCCTGCACGCCCAGCTCGGCGGCGAGGTCGCTCGACAGGTTGATCAGGATGCCCACGCCGAACCAGAGCGGCACGCCGATCAGGATGCAGCTGAGGTAGCGCCCCAGGCGCTCGCGTGGCCAGAGCAGCGCGAAGAAGTTGCCGCGGCTCACGCCGCTCTCCTTCGTGTGGGTGAACATGCTGCTCTCGCCGAAGCCCACGCGTAGCAGGAGTAGCGCGAAGCCGAGGCCGCCGCCGATGAAGTAGGCCGTACGCCAGTAGACGTGCGTACCGATGGCCCCCGCGAAGATCGCGCCGCTCACGCCCACGCTGGCCACGATGGCGGTCCCGTAGCCGCGCGCCTCTTTGGGCAGGGTCTCGCTCACCAGCGTGATCGCCGCACCCAGCTCACCCGCCAAGCCGAAGCCCGCGATGAGCCGGATGTAGTGATAGCTCTCGATGTCCTGCACGAAGCCATTCGCGATGTTCGCGAGCGAGTAGAGCGTGATGGACCCGAACAGCACGCTGCGCCGGCCGATCTTGTCGCCGAGGACGCCCCAGAAGATGCCGCCGATCAGCATGCCGATCATCTGCCAGTTCATGATGCCCTCCCGCAGGAGGCGCATCTGCCGCGCGTCGGTGATGCCCAGCTCCGTGAGGCTGGGCATGCTGGTCACCGGGAAGATCAGCAGGTCGAAGATGTCGACGAAGTAGCCGAGCGCCCCGACGAGCACGGGAGCGGTGAGGGCAGCGCGGATGGAGGGTGTGTTCGTGGCCGTCATCGTGAGCAGCGCGATGCTTCGCTCAGCCGGCCGGGGGGTCAAGCCGCTTGTTCTCCGGGCAGCCCGTACGCTCGCCCTGCGCACCATCGCGAGCGCTGCTACCGTGCTCGGCCATGTCCCTCGAGAACGCCCTCCGCGACACCCTGCTCGACCTCTGCCGCATCCCGAGCGTGATTGGCAACGAAGAGGCCATCTGCGACCACGTCGAGGCGCGCCTGCTCCGCACGCTCCCGCGCGAGGCGGTGACCCGCTTCCACCACAGCCTGATCGTGCAGGCGAACCAGCGGCCGGGTCTCCCCCGCGTGGCGCTGGTGGGCCACCTCGACACCGTGGACACGGTTCACGAAGGCGAGCCGCGCGTGGAGGGCGACCGCATCTTCGGCTGCGGCTCGGCCGACATGAAGTCGGGCCTCGCCATCATGCTGGAGGCCGTGGAGCGCCTGCCGCTCGCCACGCTGCCCTACGAGCTGACGCTGATCTTCTACGAGCGCGAGGAGGGCCCGTTCGCGGACAACCGCCTCGGTCCCATCCTCGAGGCGTTCCCGCAGCTGCACACCCTCGACCTCGCCATCTGCCTCGAGCCGAGCGACAACGAGGTGCAGCTGGGCTGCCTCGGGTCCGTGCACGCCACGCTCACCTTCCGGGGGCGCACGGCTCACAGCGCGCGTCCTTGGCAGGGCGAGAACGCGTTCTACAAGGCGGCGCCGGTGCTGGCCGATCTCGCCGCGCGCGAGCCACGCGTGATCGATCTCGACGGCCACGTCTTTCGTGAGGTCATCACGCCCACGCTGATGAGCGGCGGTCGCGGCCGCAACGTGGTGCCGGACGAGCTGACCATCAACGTGAACTTCCGCTTCGCGCCGGGCCGCACGCCGCAAGACGCCGTGGACGAGCTGCGCGAGCTCATCGCCGGCCGCTGCGACGTGACCCCCACCGACCTGTCGCCGAGCGGCCGCCCGCACGCGAACAACCCCTTGGTGAAGCAGCTGGGCCGCTCCGGGGTGGTGGCCGTCAAGACCAAGCAGGCGTGGACCGACGTGGCGCGCTTCGACGCCGTGGGCGTGCCGGGCGTGAACTTCGGCCCCGGCAACTCGGCCGAGGCGCACCAGAAGAACGAGTCCACGTCGCTGCGCCTGATGGTGGAGGGCTACGCCATGTTCGAGCGCTTCCTGACGACCGCGCCCGAGTAGGCGCCGCAAGACCAATCAGGCCGCGACCGACTCCTGCATGGTGACCTTGCCCTCCTGCGAGCCCACACCC
>CAZEAA010000125.1:346-14512 GCA_964510015.1 uncultured Sandaracinaceae bacterium | reverse complement strand
CCTTGTTGTCGCCCTGGCCCTGCGTGAGGCGCACGTACTCCTGCGTCTGCGGGTTCACGGTGAAGATGTCGTAAGCGCCATCGCGGCCGGTGAAGGCGATCAGGTTGTGCTCGCCGTCGGCGCACCACGTGGGCGTCTGGTTGTGCGTGCCGCGGAAGGTGACGCGCTGCACGTTGCTGCCGTCGCGGTTCATCGTGAAGATCTGCGGCGTGCGGTGGCGGCTCGACACGAAGGCCAGCTGGTTGTTCGGCCCGCAGGTGGGGCTCAGGTCCATCGCCGGGTGGTTGGTGATGCGGCGCGCGTCGCTGCCGTCCAGCGCGGCGCTGTAGATCTCGGAGTTTCCGTCGCGCGACGACGTGAAGTAGATGCGGCCGTCGCACACGGCCGGCGCCATGTTGATGCCGTCGCCCTGCACGATGCGCGCGTCCCGCGCCCGGCCGTGCGTGATGTACATGCCGCTGGTGGTCATGCGCGTGAACCAGATGCGGCCGTTGCCGAAGGTGGGCAGCAGCGAGATGCCGGAGCCAGTGGACACGCGCCGCTCGCCGAAGCCGTCCATGAACGACTTGAAGACGTCCTTCGCGCCGGGCCCCACGCGGCGCGCGTAGGCGATCTCGGTGCCGAACACGCCCGGCGTGCCGGTCAGCACGCGCAGCACCTCGTTGGCGAAGTCGTGCGCCCAGCGCCGCGTGTTGGTGCGCGGCCCCGTGTAGGTGTGCTCGTGCGCCGGGCTGCCGGCGGCCGACACGCGGTAGAAGCGCAGCGTGAGCTCCACGCCGCCCTCGGTCTCGCGCAGCTGGCCCTTGATCACGCCGTTGGCGTTGAGGGCCGCCCACGCGCCGGCGCGGATGCCCAGGCCCTCCTCGTTGAGGTCGTGGTGGATGGAGCGCAGGTCGATGACGCGGTAGCCGGCCATCAGCTTGAAGTCGTTGCGCAGCACCTCGCCCACGTCACCCGGCTCGCCGAGCATGTCGGGGATGCCGAGGAGGTACATCTGGCTCTCCTCGGCGTCGACCACGATCTCGGTCGTGGTCTCGGGGAGCGGGCTGCCGTCGGGCGTGGTCTGCGAGCGCGACGGGAAGGGTGTGGCGGCGACGCCGAGCATCAGCGCGACCCCGACCACGAGGAGCCACGAGAGGGTCGAGCGGTGAGCGGACGTGGTCATGGCTGGCTCCTAGTTCCGCCGGGGGCCGACGAAGGTGATGGTCTGCGTGGTGCCCAAGTAGCGCTCGGCTTCTTCGGGAGGAGGCGGAGGGAGAGATGCGCCGGCAGCCTGCGCCATGCGCTGCCGCACGGACGCGTCGAAGGTCTCGTTGCCGCTGCCGGAGATGGTGAAGTCGCCGACGCGGGCGTCTTCCGTGATGGTGACGCGCACCCGACAGCGCAGCGTGCGCAGCTCCTCGTCGGGGATGCTGCTGGGCGCCTGCCAACCGCGCCGAAAGAACGCGTACAAGCGGCCAGGATAGATGTCCGCTTCACCACGCTCGGCGGTCCCCTCGGTGATGCCCTCGGCGTCGCCCTCGCGCACCCGCGGCTCTGCGAACTCGGCCGTGGCCGCCGCGCTGTCGCCCAAGCGGGTGAGCAGGTCGTTGCGCGCCTCGGCCGCGCGCTGCTCGGGGGTCAGCTGGTGGGCCGGGTCCACGGGAGGACGCAGGCCGGGCTCGCCCGTCACGGGGTCCACGGGCAGCGCATCGAGCGGCACCTCGGCGGCCTCGGGGGCCACGGGAGGCGCCGTGGCGGCCGTGGGCACGTAGCGGTCCGGCATGCGGCGCGGGTCGGGCGGGGCGCCGAAGCGCACGAAGCGCGTCTCCACCACCTCGAGGGGCGGCTCTTCCTCGACCACCTCTTCTTGGGTGGGCGCGGTCTCGTCCACCACGGCGCCGAGCACCGTGGTGACCACCGCCGACACGATCGCCACCGAGAGAGGGAACACCACCAGCGCCAAGAACACCGCCGCCACCCCGCCCGCGACCTCGTCGAGAGCCAAGGTGCGTTGCGTCCCGTAGCCCGGCGTCATTCGGCCGCTCGCTCCCGCTCCAGCGGGTCCGTGACCAGGCCCATCTTGCCGATGCCCGCGCGGCGCACCAGGGCCAGCACGCGCACCACCTCGCCGTAGGGCACGGCCTCGTCGGCCTGGATGTAGACCTCGTCTCGCTCGCGCAGCGCCTGGTCGGTCATGAGGCGCGTCTCGAGCTGCTCGAGGGTCAGCTCCTCTTCGCGCAGGAACAGCCGCCCGTTGGCCTCCACCGAGATGATGGGCTGCTCTTCGTCGATCTCCATGCTGGGAGCCTCGGCGTTGGGCAGGTCCACCGGCACGCCGGTGGTCATCATGGGCGCGGCCACCATGAAGATGATGAGCAGCACCAGCATGACGTCCACCAGGGGCGTCACGTTGATCTCGCTGAGCGGGCCCCCGCGTCCCGAACCGCCGCTCGAGAAGCCCACCTCAGTCCACCAGCAGGTGACGCCGGATGATGTTGAGGTAGTCGCTGGCGAACGCCTCGACCTCGCTCTCCACCACACGCAGGCGACGCACGAAGTAGTTGTAGGCGAGCACCGCGGGGATGGCGGCCACCAGGCCGATGGCCGTGGCGATCAAGGCCTCGGCGATGCCCGGCGCCACGGCGTCGAGCGTGGCGCTCTGCTGCCCGTGGAGCTGGATGAACGCGTTCATGATGCCCCACACGGTACCAAAGAGACCGATGAAGGGCCCGGTGGAGCCCGTGCTGGCCAGCAGCGGGATCTGGTTCTCGAGCCGCGTCATCCCGGCGATCTGAGCCCGCTTCAGGGCGCGCTCGAGGTTGTCCACGTCGGCGGCGTTGGGCGCACCGGTGTGGGCGATGCGCCCGAGCTCCACGTAGCCCGCCCCGAAGACGGCGGCGACCAGCGACGCGCTGTACTTTGGGAGCTGGTCGTTGAGCTGACCCATGATCTCCATGTCCCAGTGACGCGAGCGCTCGTCTTTCCAGAACAGCTTCAAGAAGCGACGGCTCTGGTCATCCAGCTTGCGGAGCTGCACCAGCTTCGCGCCGGTGACGTACCAGCACGCGCATGCCATGAGGATGAGCACCAGCATCACCAGCTTCACGGCCGGTGTGGCGTCGAGGACCAACTGCCAGGGGTCGAGCCCCGGGCGAGCCGCTTGGAGGAGAATGGGATTCATGGAGGTGGTTGGGTCGGCTCAGCCGTGCTCACTCGGCCGCGGAGACGTGACGATCCTGCGCCCAGCCCGACTCGTCGGAGCCCTGCGCCATCTCTTCGCCCACCGAGGTGACCGCGATGCGGGCCTGCTCGATGCCGAGCGACACGAGGTACGCGCGGACGGCCTGCGCGCGGCGGTCGCCGAGCGCGATGTTGTACTCCTCGGTGCCGCGCGGGTCCGTGGCGCCGGTGAGCTGCAGGCGGGCCGGGACGCCGCGGGTGCGGTAGCACTCGACAGCCTGCTGGATGGCCGCGCGCGAGGCGCTGTCCAGCTCGTCGGCGTCGAAGCCGAAGTAGACCTGGCTCAGGCTGCACGCCTGGGCGTTCGGGTCGACGTTTTCGGGGGTCAGGGTGACGTCGCGGCTGGCGTCGCGCGAGCCGGTGTCCTCGGAGCCGGAGGTCTCTTCCTCTTCTTCGGGGGTCTGGCTACGGCACGCCGGGAGGGCGAGCGCGGTGGTGAGCAGGAAGAGCGGGAGGAGGGCGGTACGGTGTGACATGGGAGCGATAACCTCTTTCGACGCCCTGATATTCGACCGGGCGTCCCGAAAGTCAACGGCCCCCCCTGAACGCGTATACGATAGGAATACGCTTTGCCGTTCCAGGCGGGCTCAATTCGAGGCTCGACCCTTCGCGAGGGCGGATGCTGTCCGTATGCAACACATGGCTTACTCCAGTCGGCTCGGCGGGCGCTCGCGATGGACGCGCACCCGGGCGCTTCCTCTGCTCTTCGCGCTGGGCCTCGGGGCGTGCGCCTCGGACCGGTCGCCTGCTCCCGCGGGTCCCGCCGAGGCGGGGCTGCGCCGGGCCGTGAGCTGTGATGACCTCTTGGTCAACTTGCGCGCGGACGCAGAAACAAAGGTGCGCGCCGAAGCGGACCGCATGCTGGCGGACTACGCGCTCTACGAGAGCGGCAACTTCGGGGGCTTCCCTCCGCGCGGCGGCTTCGATGGCGTGGACGCGGGGGGTGTCCCGGTGCTGGGCCCCGACTCGCCGCCTTCCGGTGAACCCGAGCACTTCACGGAGACCAACACGCAGGTGGCCGGGGTGGACGAGCCCGACTTCGTGAAGACCGACGGCGGCCGCATCTTCCTGATCCACGGGCAGTCCGTGCTCGCGCTGCGCTCGTGGCCAGCGGCCGAGACCGAGCAGACCGGCAGCGCCGACGTGGAGGGCTCGCCCCTCTCCATGTTCCTGCGGGACGACACCCTGGTGGTGTTCTCGACCGTGCAGTTCGCGGACGCGGACGAGCAGTTTCCCCCCATCGCGTACCTGCCCTTCCCGGCCGACAGCTGGGGGCCGTTCTACCCGGGCAGCTTCCGCGAGTTCACCAAGGTGAGCCTCTTCGACGTGAGCGGCGACGCGCCGGTGCTGACGGGGGAGCGCTACGTGGAGGGCAGCTACCGTGCGGCCCGTCGGCACGACGCGGTGGTGCGGTTGGTCATGCGCTCCGAGACCTGGCAGCCGCAGTGGAATGGCGAGCGCCCCAGCTACTGGAGCGAGGACGGCGACCTGGTGAGCGAGTCCACGTTCGGCCGCCGCGTGGCGGCGTGGCGTGACGACCGCATCGAGGAGATCGGGACGCAGAACCTCGACGGCTGGCTCCCCGAGGAGTGGGTCCGCGAGGGCGGCGACCTCGTGAGCGTGCCGCCGCGCTGCACCGACTACTACGCCGCCGCGCCGGGCCAGACGGACTACGGCATGACCCAGGTGCTGGCGCTCTCGCTCGACGACGAGGCGGGCACCTCGCGCAGCGCGTTCGTGCTGGGGGACGCGTCGGTGGTGTACGCAAACCACGAGGCGCTGCTCATCGCGCAGAGCGACTGGGCCTGGAACGGCTGGTCGCCCTGGGGCGGCGCCGTCTCCACGCGCCTGCACCGCTTCGACCTGAGCGGCTCGGCCACCACGTACGCGGCCTCGGGGCGCGTGGAGGGTCAGCTGCTCAACCAGTTCTCGCTGGACGAGTCCGAGGGCGTCATCCGCGCGGCCGTCACGGAGGACCGCTGGACGAACGGCGACGGCGAGGTGGTGGACGTCAGTGGCGACGAGCTGTGGACCAGCGACACCGTGCTGATCGCCTCGCCCGTGAGCCGCGTGGTGACCCTCGAGGACGCGGGCGGCAAGCTCGACGAGCTGGGTCGCAGCCACGACCTCGCGCCGGGTGAGCGCATCTTCGCAACGCGCTATGTGGGCGACACCGCGTACGTGGTGACGTTCCGCCAGACCGACCCGCTGTTCGTACTCGACCTGAGCGACCCCGCGCACATCGTGGTGCAGGGCGAGGTCGAGATCCCAGGCTTCAGCACGTACATGCACCCGCTCGACGCCGACCACCTGCTCACCATCGGGCGCGACATCGACCCGGTGAGCGGGCAGGACCTCGGGATGGCGCTCCAGATCTTCGACGTGAGCAACCCCGCGGCGCCGACGCGCACGCACCTCCACACCATTCCGGGGGCCTACAGCCAGGCGCAGTGGGACCACCTGGCGTTCAACTACGACGCGCGCCTGGGTCTCTTGGCCATCCCGGTGGAGACCTACGACGTGACCTTCGACTCGAGCCTCGCGCTCTTCCGCGTGTCGCTCGAGGACGGCATCGCCCCCGCCGGTTCCGTCTCGCACAGCGCGTTCTACAGCGGCTGCGTGGACGGCGCGGACTACTCCTGCGCGTACAGCCCCACAGTGCGCCGCGGCCTCTTCATCGAGGACTTCGTCTACACCATCAGCCTCGGCGGGGTGACGGTGCACGCGCTCACGGACCTGAGCAGCACGCTCGCCACGGTGAGCCTGCCCGAGCCCGCGTGGTACAGCGGCTACCCCGGGACGAACGGCCTGCCGTTCTGAGCTAGCGAGCGCGACCGAAACGCAGAACCCCACCCCGGTGCGTCCGAGGTGGGGTTCTTGCTTTGGTGAAGCGGCGGCGCAGCGGTCAGCGCAGCGGCGGCGGACGCAGCGCGCAGGGCACGCGGCCCGGCTCGTCGGGGCTGGCGATCGGGTCACCGGGGCGCGGGAGCTCGCCACAGCGACCGTTGGCGTTGCTGTCGTCACAACCGCTGGCGAGGGCAGCGAGCAGGCCGCCGAGGAACAGGAGACTCGGGATGGTCTCGAGCATGGTGGACCTCATCAGTAGAGCACCCAGATCTCTTGGCCCGCCGGGATCTCCTCGAGCGCGTCGACGTCCGGGTCACTCTCGATGAGCGCGGTGGTCTCGGCGTTGGCGCTGTAGGCGGCGGTGCCGGCCCACACGATGCGCGCGTCGTCGAAGATCTCGAGGTCGTGGATCTCGGCGGGCACCGTGTAGCGGTTCCAGCCCAGCGTGCGGGCCGGAAAGATCACGGCGGTCGCGGCCGGGTCCACCACCGCGGGGTCATCGTGCGCTCCGATGTCGTCCCACAGCGTCTCGCTCTCCACCCCTTCGGGCGTGCGACAGGTCTGCGTGACCGGGAAGTACAGAGTGCTGAACGCAGCGTCGGGCGCAGTGACCCGCAGCGAGAACTGATAGTACTGGTCGTCGATGGCGCGCGCGTCCGCCTTCTCGAACGTCACGGCCACCACGCGGTCGGTCGCGTCCCGCTCGAACGTGCCCTCGCCCCACGCGCTGGTCAGCCCGCGCACGGCGGTGACCTCCTCCGGGATGGCGATGCGCACGCGCACCGTGTCGACTCCCTCACAGCCATGGCCCACGCCGAACGTCAGGATGCCCGAGCCCCCTGCCGGCAGCTGACCGCTGACTCCAATGTGCGCCTGCGCTACTCCGATGCCCCCGGCCACCACCGCGAGCGCCCCCATCACCATTGCTGTCTTCTTCATTCGAACGCGTCCTTGGTTGCGCTGCCTCGGCAACGTGCTCCCAATGCTAGGAGGACCGTGGCGCCCAGGGTACGCGACATGTTGTCGCAGCCGCACAGGGCCACCGCGCCTAGCGCGGGGAGTTGCAGCGCAGCCACTCGAGGATCAGCTGGCGCTCTTCGAGCGTCATGACCACGTCCGAGTCGATGGGCGGCATGGTGCACGACAGCAGCATCCCGCGGATCTCCACGTTCCAGTCCACCACGTGGCCGTACGTGTCGAGCGGCCAGTGTCCGGGGATGTTCCCGTGACAGACGGCGCAGCGCGTGGCGAAGATGGGCTGCACGTCGGCCCAGCGCGGCGATGGCGTCATGCAGCTGGTGGGCGCCACGGCGTCGCACTCCTCCGGCACCAGCAGCTCGCTCCGACGCCCCGCGTCGGCCTCGGCGGCGCCCTCCGAGCACCCGGCGAGCCAGCTGCCCGAGGCGATCAACACGGCCAGCAGCACGGCCGCGCGGGGGCCGGCTTCGCGGGCGGTCCGGTGGCGCATGGGGGTGATCATCCCCTCACGGTAGTCCGGCGCGCGCGCGAGGGCCACGTGGCAAACGGTCGCACACCGCAGCCGGGAGCCGTCACGGCGTGCGCGCGAGCTCCTGCTCCGGGCTGTAGCCCGGCGGGGGCACCGTCGGGCTCCCCGCGTCTGTGGTGCCGCCCGTCCGAACGCCCGCCGAATACAGGCGCAGCAGGCCGGGATAGGCTTCGAAGGCCCGCAAGAAGGCCGCGGCGTTGTCCTCTTCGAAGAGGAAGCTCCCGTCGGGCTGCGCCGTGGTCTCCCAGAATTCGAGGGCGATCAGCGCGCTGGCGGCGTCCACCGCGAGGCGCACCTGCAAGCCCTCGGCGGGCACCTCGAAGACCACGGACGGGTCCGAGCTGCTGGCCAGCAGCACGAACGGCGTGGTGCGCTGGCTGCGCACGCGGACGTAGGAGGCGCCCTCGAGGTTCTGCAGCTCGAACAGCAGGCTGTGCCCGACCAACAACGGCGCCACCGTGGGGTCGTCGGCGCTGGCCAGCTGCGGGAAGAGGCGCACCCCGCAGTAGCGCCCCTCGGGCAGCTCGAAGCCGAAGCCCGCGTCCATCACGAGCGGGACGGAGTCGGTGATGGCCTCGCTCGGGTCGTCGGTGAGCGAGCCGCAGCTGCCTTCGGGCAGGGCCTCCACCCGCATGAAGCTCATGGTGGCGTCGCCGAGCCGCGCGGCGTCCGCGAACACCTCGGTGTCGAAGTACGGCGGACCCTCCCACTGACCGGGGAGCACGTCCACGTCGGTGGACGCGGGCGGGTTGCCGGTCTCGGTGCCTGCGCAGGCGGCGAGGAACAGCAACGACAGGAAGACCAGAGGCCCGCTGCACGCGCTGCGCAGGAGCTTCGCTCGCGCGGCCATCAACGGCCCTCCGTGTCGCCGGCGCCCAGCTCCGCGGCATCACTCAGGGGGAAGAGCTGGAAGTTCACCTGCACCACCTGACGCGGGTTCGGGTCTTCCACGCTCAGCTCCAACAGCTCGCGGCGAAAGCGCACGATGCGCGCCTTCACCTCGGCCAGCTTGTCTTCGCCGAGGCACAGGGTGAGCGAGCTGATGTCACGCTGCGCGGGCGGGAACTCGTCGATGGCCTCGGCCGCCTGCCGCATCATGGTGCGGTGGTAGTTGCCGATGTGGACGCCGATGGTCTCCGGGCCGGTGGACACCAGCGCCTCGGTCTGCACCCAACGCCCGTCGTCGTTCTGAATCAGCATGGACAGCTCGCGGAGTATACGCAGTCCGCGCTCCGCCTGCGACAGCGTGATGCGCGGTCGCAAGCGTGCAGCCACCCAGGCGGCCTCGGCCTTGAAGTCGGCGCGGCAGGCCAGCTCGCGGATGGCGGGCACGTACCAGCTCGCGTGGTAGGCGGCGTGCGCCAGCTCGAGGCGCTGCACCGTGCGGTAGCGCCGGTGGCTCTTGAGGCGGTCGTAGGCGGCGTTGCGCTCGGGGCCCGTGGTGGCCTGGTTGAAGGCCACGAGGTCCACGAAATAGGCCTTTGCTTCGCCCGTGAGCCCGCAGCCGTCGGCGAAGTTCCCGGCCATGGGGGCCGTCAGGTTGCGGTCCCCGTCCATCACGAGCTTGAGGTAGTTGGGGGACTTCAGCCCGGCGCGCCGCGAGAAGGCGCGATACGAGAACGACCGCGGGCCGGCCTTCTTGTGCTCGTAGAAGTCGCGCAGGTAGGCGCGGTAGTCGAGATAGCGGAAGACCTCGGGGGGTTGGTCGCTCACCGTCCCAGGGTAGCCGATGGGACCGGCCGCCACAGGCCGACGAGGCGGGCTTCCGTATACACTCGGTATACGGGTCTGGACCGCGGCGCGCTCGGCGTGCAGACTCTGCCCGACGGCCTTCGTGGAGAACGGCAGCCGACTCGGTGGAGGAACCGCCGAGCGAGGGAGGGGCATGGTGGCCCTGCTCCCGTGAGCAATCTGGAGAGGAAGCATGAACCGGCTACACACATTCTTTGCCCTGTGCGCGCTCGCCCTGGCAGTTCAATTGGTGCCTTCGATGGCGGCGGCCCAGCAGCAGGGCACCGTGTACATGAACGACGGAAGCGTGCTCACGGGTCAGGTGATCGAGTTCGTGCCGGGGGACCACATCACGCTGCAGATCGGCACCAGCGCCCCCATCGTGATTCCGCAGGGGAACATCTCGCGCGTGGAGATGGGGCAGGCCGATCCGCTCGCCACGCAGCCGTACTCGCCGCAGCCGATCGAGGTCCAGACCTACGGGCAGCCCTATCAGCCGCAGGCGCAGCAGCCCTACCAGCTGCAGCAGCCGTACGCCCAGCCGTACGCCCCGCCCGCGCGCCGCCGCCCGAGCCTGGGCCTCCCGATCACGTTCTTGGCCGTGGGCGCCGTGCTCGTCATCTCGGGCGGTGTGCTGATCGCCACGGCGAACGTCGACGACGACTACTACTACTACGACGAAACGGACGACGCGCTGCGCCTCCCGGGCATCGCGCTGGCGGCGGCGGGCAGCGTGTTCCTGGGCCTCGGCGTGCTGTTCCTGGTGGTGCGCCTCAAGCAGCGCCGGAACTGGTCGCGCGAGCAGCAGCAGGGCGTGCAGCCGCAGTACGGCTTCGCGCCGGTCATCGCCCCCGAGCAGTCGCTCTACGGCGTGCAGGGCATGCTGCGCTTCTAGCGCTCGCTGCCCCCGGCCTCGGTCGCGCTCAAGAGCCCGCGGATGAGCTGCACCTCCCCATGTTCCGGGGCGGCGCGGTTCATCAGGCGGGTGAGCTTTTTAATCACGGTGGCGGACCGCTCCGGGTCCCCGAGGGAGCGCTCCACCACGCGGTGAAGGTGGTCCACGAGGTGTCGAAGCTCGTCGGCCGTCGCGGGCCGTGACCCCGAAGACGAGGTCTCCGCAACGGGGGCGGACGCGGGCGTCTGCGCGAGCGCTTGGCGCCGCAGCTCGTAGAGCAGCACGGCCGCGGCCGCCGCGAGGTTCAGCGACGAGAAGGCCGCGTCCACCGGGATGCGCGTGACCCGCTGACAGCGCTCGAGCGCGTCGTTGTCGAGCCCGCTGCTCTCTTGCCCAAACAGGAGGGCCACGTGCGCATGCCGTGGATCCAGCAGCTCGGCCATGGCCTCCTCGGGGGAGCGCGGCTCCACCTGCTGCGTGCGGGCTCGCGCCGTGGCGCCCACCACGAGAGAGCAGCCCGTGAGCGCGTCGTCGAGCTGCGCCACCACCTGGGCCTGCGAGAGGATGAGGTCCGCGCCGGCCGCCATCGCGCTGGCCACCGGGCTCGGGAACTCACGCGGGGACACGAGGCGCAGATCGGAGACGCCCATGTTGGCCATGGCGCGCGCCACCGAGCCGATGTTGCCGGGATGCTCGGGCCGCAGGAGCACCACGCGCACGCGGGAGAGGGCGAGCGAGGGGTCGTGCGCTTCGAGGGCCGGTGGCGGAGCGGAGGTCACAGGGTGGCGTATCACGATGGCGAGTCCGATGCTGCCAGCGGACGCCTCGCCGTTGGCGCGGTTGCCTGCTCGGATGGGGTGCACTAGCGTCGCGCGCATGACTGCTCTCTCGGTCCGCCTGCTCGGGCTGTGCTCGCTGCTGACCCTCGGCGCGTGTGGCGCGCCCTTCCCTTCGCTGCAGGAGCAGTCCGCGGGCTACACGCACCCGACCTACGGCTACGTCATCGCACGGCGAGCGAACGGCGCCGGGGTGCTGGCTCCCGAGTGGCAGCCGCACGTGCGCGCCAACGACACGCGCGAGGTGCCGATGGACCAGGACGGCGACGGTGTGATCGACGCCGCGCTCGAGGTGCCGCTGTTCGACTTGGTGCACGCGCGCGGGACCGCCGGCGGGGCGCTCTTCGTCAGCACCTTCCCGACGTCGCGCGAGGCGGCCAACGGTGACCTGAGCCAGATCCTGACGGGCTACGTGGCCACCGCGTCGCGTGCCGGTCAGATCGCGTATGGCTTTCCGCGCACGGTCCCGCGCACCGGAGAGCCCATGGCGTCACGTGTGCTCGGATCGCGCCCGCGCGAGGTGGGCGGGCGGCCGGCACACGAGATCCTCTTCGAGATCGCCAACGTACCCGCGGCGCGCGTGACCGACGCCACCGTGTGGAGCCGCGGCCACGTGGTGCTGGTGCGGGCGGACCTCACGTTCAGCGACCAGCAGTACAGCCGCACGCGCGGCAGCTCAACGGCCGCGTTCTTCCCCGTGCTGATGGTGCTGGGCTACGCCAACACCGCGACGGCGTTCACGGCGCATCACGACGACTTCGAAGACCTGGTGGGGCGCCTGCAGTTCCCGGCCGACCCGGCGTTCGCGCCGCTGCGCAGCGCCCTGCAAGCGTGCGTGCAGCAGGAGACGCTGGTGGAGTTCCTGGTGCTGCCCGAAGGGCGCGTGGGCGCGCATGCCGCGCTGAGTGATGCCACGAGTGAGCGCTGCGTGAGCGAGACGCTCGTGACCGCGCGCGTACCTGGCAGTGACTGGCCGCGGACGGTCGCGCTGCGCATCTCGCCCGAGGTGGCCCCGGCAGCTCCTGCGCCGCAAGGGTGAACGAGAGCGCGGTTCAACCAGCCAGCGCGTCGAGCAACGAGCTCAGGTCGTTCCATGGAAGCACGGTGGCCTTCTCGCGGACTTGATGTGCCGCACCCCCATGAACAATCCACGGGGTGAAGGAAGCCACCGGAAGCTTCTCTCGCCAGAAGTCGAGCCCCACGAAGAAGTCGGAGGCGATGGTCTCCCCGGACTTGATCTCCACCGCGCAAAACCGGTTGGGCGCTGTCTCGATGAACGCGTCGACCTCGTGGCCGGCTTTGTCGCGCAGGAAGTACAGCGACGGCGAGCGCCCTGCGTGCAGCTGGGCCTTGCGAAGCTCCGTCATCACCCAGTTCTCGAACAGAGCTCCCCGCTGAGGATGCGCCGCCACGTGGCTCGGGTCCCGAACCCCCAGCAGCCACGCTGCGAGGCCGGGATCCGTGAAGTACAGCTTCGGAGTCTTGATGAGACGCTTGCTGGTGTTCGTGAACCACGGCCTCACGAGGAACACCAGATGGCTCGCTTGGAGGACCGAGAGCCAGGCCTCGGCAGTGACGCGCGTGATGCCGGTGTCTGCGCCGAGCGAGCTGACGTTGACCAGCTGCCCGATGCGCCCTGCGCACAGCTGCACGAAGCGTTGAAACGTGGCCGGGTCCTGGATGTTGAGGATCTGCCGCACGTCGCGCTCGAGGTACGTCCCCACGTAGTCTTGGAGCCAGACCGAAGGGTCCACCGGGCGGTCGTGGATCGGGGGGAACAGCCCGCCGTGGAGCAGCGCGTCCACGGTCGTGGGGGCGCGACCAACTCGCTGGAGCTCACCGAGCGAGAAGGGCAAGAGCGTGAGCATGGACGCGCGCCCAGCGAGGCTCTGCGTGATGGACTCCATCAGCTCGAACTGACTCGACCCGGTCAGGATGAAGCGACCCATGCGTCGGTCCGCGTCCACCACACCCTGCATGTACGAGAACAGCTGCGGCGCCCGCTGCGCCTCATCGATGATCGCGCCGTCCGTCAGCTGGCGGAGGAAGGCGCGCGGGTCCTCGAGGGCAAAGGCACGAGTGTCGGGATCCTCGAGGGACACGTAAGGGAGCTGGGGTGCGAGCAGCCGCGAGAGCGTGGTCTTGCCCGACTGCCGTGGCCCCGTGATGGTGAGCACGGGGTAGCCCGCGAGCCGCGTGCGCGCGACGTCGGTGAGAACGCGCGGGACTAGGTGGGGCGGAGCCGCAGGGCCGGATGCCATCGTGTCCATTTGTATAGTCGACTATGCAAATGGTCAATAGGCGAGTCGCTAGCCAGGCTCCGCGGCCCCCACCAACCGCCGCACCATCGCCAAGAAGTCCTCGCGCATTGCGTCTCCGGTGACGGCTTCCCCATAGAGCATCTCGCGGATGACCGGCGCGCCGTGGGCCACCACGCCGTAGGACGCGATGGCCATCACCAGTGCCTCCGGCTCGAGGTTCGGCAGCGCCCCGCTGTCGCGCGAGGTGCGCAGCACGCCGAGCATGTGCTGCACGAAGGCGCGCGCGAGGTCGCGCTTCACGGCGTTGCGGTCGCTCACCGCTTCGAAGGACTCGCGCAATAGCAACGAAGCGAGGTCGGGCTTCTCGGCGAGCGCGTCCCAGAACACGGCGGCGAACACGGTGAGGGTCTGCGCAGGCCCGAGGCCCAGGCCCGCCACGGTGAGCAGGCGCGACTGGGCCAGCTCCATCAGCTCGGCGGTGATGGTGTCGTAGAGCTCCTGCTTGCCACCCGGGAAGTGGTGGAAGATGGACGCGGCGCGGATGCCGGCCTCGTCGCCGATGGCGCGCAGGGCGGCCCCTTCGTAGCCGAAGAGGGCAAATTGCCGGGCCGCGGCGCTCAGGATTCGTTCTTTGGTGGTCTGCATCAGGGCGGTCGGCACAAGAAACGCGAGCGGTGCCGGTTGGAGCTTGCGGTCTAACCTAACACGCGTTAGGCTGTTCCTACCAGCCGATAGAGTACCGCGAACATGCCGACCACGCAGCCCTCCTCCACCGCCCATCCCACGCCAGCCAACGACGTGAGCAACACCGTGAGCAACGTGGTCATCGAGTGCCGGAGCCCCATCACCGGCGAGCGCTTCGCGGAG
>CAZEAA010000125.1:0-336 GCA_964510015.1 uncultured Sandaracinaceae bacterium | reverse complement strand
ATGACGCGCGCGCCGTGCAGGCCGCGGTGGCCCGCGCGCGCGTGGCCCAGGAGGCGTATGCCAAGGCCAGCTTTGCGGACCGTCGCAAGGTGCTGCGCAGCATCCTCGCCGCCGTGGTCGAGAACGCGGACGCCATCTGCGACGCGGTGGTGCGCGACTCCGGCAAGACGCGCGAGAACGCCATGCTGGGCGAGGTCATGCCCATCTGCGAGAAGCTGCGCTGGAACATCAAGCGTGGCGAGGCGGTGCTCCGGCCGCAGCGCGTGTCGAGCGGCATGCTGGTGCACAAGCGCGCGCAGATCGAGTACCACCCGGCCGGCGTGGCCGGGGCCATCC
>CAZEAA010000124.1:0-14558 GCA_964510015.1 uncultured Sandaracinaceae bacterium | reverse complement strand
GCTCTGTACAATGGCGGCAATATTATCCGGAACAACGTCTTCGCGAAGATAGGCGCCAACCCTCGGATGGTGGCTCCCGGCAGCGAGAACGAGGATCAGAACTTGAGCTTCAGCGTCGTCGGCGTCACGAACTCCCGCAAGAACATCGTCGCAGACAACGTGTTCACCGACATCGTCACTGACTATCACTGTCCCTGGCTGCACGCTCTCTACGTCGCGCACGACTCGAGCTATAACGTCATCACCGGAAACTGGTTCGAGAACGCTTGCGGGAATCCTGTCCGTATCCGGGACCATTCCAACTTCAACGTGGTCTCCGAGAACACGTTCGTGGACGCCGGCTACAACGGGTACTTCGAGGATTGGTTCTCGCACACGACCGAGTGCGCCTCGTACGGCAACACCTTTACGGACAACCGCCTGCTGTCTGGCTTCGGCGGCCAGTACCTCCCGGCTGCCGTCGTCCACGTCCGCTCCGCAGAGATCTGCAACGCGGTGAACCGCAGGGCCCGCCTCCACGTGGCAAGAAATCGCTGGTTCGGCGGCGACTTCGACTGACGGTCGAGGTCATCGATGCCCGGCGCGATGTGGCGACCGCGCATCTGCTGTGGCATACAAAGTGCGGAACGCACTCGCATGAGCCCACGTCCAGAAAGTAGCTCGTTCGCACGGGAGGAGGTCGGCCCTGCGCAGACCGTCCCCGAGCCGTTCTTCATCATCGGCGTCGGGCGCTCCGGGACGTCGATCATCGCAGAGGTGCTCAACCAGCACTCCCTGGTCCACGTGATGGACGAGTCCCACCTCTGGGCGTCGCTCGGCGCTCGCGCTTCGGCCGACTTGACCGTGGGCGACTTCATTCAAGCGCTCGAGCGTGTTCAGCTCACCGCGGGGGTCCACCCCGATGGTCACCTTGCGCGGCTGTTCGGAATGAACGAGCAGCGTGTCCGCGAGATCGTGGGCGCGGCGTCACCTGACCAGACGCTCCCCCTGCGCCGAATCCTGGACCCGTTGATGGGTGCGCTCGCTCACTCTCGCGGTGCCTCGCGCTGGGGAGAGAAGACCCCCGCTCACCTGGACCACGTGGAGACCATCCTCGCGGCTTATCCGAGCGCCAAGTTCATCTACATGCTGCGGGATGGTCGCGACGTGGCAGTGTCCCTGAAGCGCGACAACTGGGGGCCCAAGACCCTCCACGACGCCGCCTACAAGTGGCAGAAGGCGGCTCGCAGGGGCCGCGAGCTCGGCGCGAAGCTCGGTGAGGGACGTTGGCTGACCATGTCTTACGAGGCGCTGGTGGCCAGGCCAGACGAGCAGGTGCGTCGTGTGACCGAGTTCCTGGGGCTGGCGTTCGAGACCGCGATGTTGAGCCCGACCTCCATCGACACCGGATCGTCCATCGGGTTCTCGGCTCGTGGGCGCACCGCGCAGAACTTCTCCCAGTCGTTCCTGGAGTGGTCCAAGTCCCCCCAGTCGGTGTTCTTCGCCTCGTCCGTGGGCAACTGGCGGCAACTCTCGCGCGAGGACGTCGAGTCCCTCGAAGCGCTGATGGGGGCGGAGCTCCTCGCCAACGGCTACGAGCTGACCACCACGGCGGACGAGCGCGCGTCGTGCAGCGCCCGCCTGGCCGTTACTAGTGTGGCCAACCTCGAGAGGTCCTGGCAGCAGCGCTTCGATGATCACCAGCGCCGGACCGAGACATTAGAGCGCAGCATGGCGGAGGTACGCTCGCAGCTCGAGGGGATGCAGAAGTCCTTGGGCGAGCGCCTCACCATCATCCGTGAGCTGTCCGCAAAGCAGGCCGGGGTCATCGCGCAGCTGAGCACCATGTCGGGGAAGCACGATGACCAGGTGGCTCAACTCGAGCGCATCCGCCAGGGACTGCAGCGTGAGCTCAACCGGCTGGAGCGTCGGCAGGCCACGGGGTTCGAGTCCCTCGAGCGAGCGTTGCTCGGCCAGGGCATTCAGCCCACCAACTCACGCAAGTACGGCGACCTCTGAGGCTCCATGGCGCAGAACGATCAAGACCAAGCACTGAAGAACGAGCTCGCGGCGGCCGAGGCGGAGGTCCGCTCCCTCAAGGACCTCATGCGTGAGAAGAACGAGGCCCTGCGCACTCGTGAAGAGTCGATCAAGCAGCTACGTCGCGAGCTGAACGAGGCGACCAGCCATAGCCTGCTGACCCGCACGAAGCTGCGACCCGCGTACCGCAAGACCAAGAAAGTGGGCAAGCAGGTGGTGAAGTCCACCGTCGCCGCGGCGTGGATCGGCGCAGCGCTCGCAGGCTCCCTCGCTCTCTTCGCCAAGTATCGTCCAGGACGCTGACGCTCATGACCGCGCTCCCGAGACTCAGCGTCATCGTGCCCGTGTTCAATGGCGGCAAGACGCTGGACGCGACTATCAGCTCGTTGCTGATGGTGGACTACCCCACCGACCGCATCCAGATCCTCATCGTGGACAACCACTCGTCCGATCAGACGGCGCAGCTCATCCAGGGGTATCCGCGCGTCGAGTATGCGTTCGAGGGTCACCGCACGTCGTACGCGGCTCGCAACAAGGGTGGTCTGCGCGCGGTCGGTGACGTGCTGGCCTTCACCGACGGGGATTGCACTGTGGCCACCGGCTGGGCCCGTGCGGGCGTCACCACGCTGCTCGAGAATCCGGATGTCCACCTGGTGGGTGGCCCCGTCGGGGTCGGTCCCACCGACACGCCCATGCAGCAGTTTCTACAGCGGGCGGGCAACAACAACCCGCGGTCTTCCATGCGTAAAGGGTACTTCCCCACGGCCAACCTGTTCGTGCGCCGCGAGGTCTTCGAGCACCTCGGCGGCTTCGACGAGCGCATGGCGTCGGGCGGCGACCTCGACTTCTGCTGGCGTGCCCGCTACGCCGGCTATCGGCTCGGCTTCTCGGACGAGTGTGCGGTCTTCCATCAGCACCGCGACACGCAGAAGTCGATGTACCGCCAAGCGTTCAAGTACGGGTACGGGTCGCGCACGTTGCGCGCGAAGCACAGCAAGCTCGCCGAGCCGAGCGACGAGGAGTGCGCGCGCTACTTCCGCGACACCGCGATGGTGAACGTCGCGAAGCGGGCCAGCGCAGACCTGCAAGAGGCCTGGCAGCATCGCAACAGCGAGGACCCTGCGCAGCACACGGACCCGCTCCTGAGGTTCATCCGCACGTCGGCGTTCCTCGCGGGTGCGGTGAAGTACGAATACGACACGCGGGTCACCAAGGCACGGGGGCGCAAATGAGCGGCGACGCGCAGCCCCCCGTCGCGCTGGTGATCACGCGCCACTCGAGAGACGACAACGCCTCCCGTCTGCTCGCGCATCTCGCGGCGCTGCCGTCTTTCGAGCGCGTCGCGGAGATCATCGCCGACCCACGCTCCGCGCTCGCGGGCGAGGTCGCGGGTCGCCCCGTGCGAAGCATGCCGGTCAGCGCGGCCGCGCTACAGGTGGAGTTGGTGCAGGCCATCGCCGCGCCGCTCACGCTGTTCCTCGCGGCCGATGTACTCCCGCGGGGCGACGTCCTCACTGCGCTCCTCGACGGGCTCGACGAGCCCATCCATGCCGTGGTCGGTCACGTGCAGGCCACGACCGACAGCCCCTTTGCGCGCTTCATCGCGCGTAGCGAGTCCTCGGGAGCAGCCCGCAGCGCGGCAGCCCAGACGTGGAGTGCGGTGATCGTTCGTACGTCGTCGCTCGCGTCGATCTTCGAGCGCGTAGCCGTGGACGGAAGCCTGTCGTTGACGGAGGCACTCTGGGGCCTGGACGCGAGCCATCAGTGGCACCGACGCTCCGCGCAGGCGGTGGTCCGGCGAACGGGGCCCACCACCCCGGACGCCTTCTACGCCGCGGCGTTCGAGACGGGGGTGCGGCAGGCCCGCATCGCGCGGAACCAGGCGGGCTGGGCGCCCATGCACGCCGGCCAGCAGATCGAGTTCTACAAGCACGCGAGCTTCCGAGGTGCAGCGACGCTCGCCAAGAGCAAGGCCGCCGCGGTCCAGAAGGGGGTGCGCTCAGGCTTCACTCCGCTCGCCGTCGATGGAGGCGTGGCCCTCTTCCACGAGGCGGCCTTGCGTGCTGGACAGCTCTCGGCCTCCGTGAGGAGCGGTCAACGCCGCGACTTGTTGATGGTGCCAGACTATCGCTTCTCGAACCCCTATCAGGCGCTGCTCTACCGGCGGTTGCCCAGCGCGGGCGTGGGCGTTTTCGGCTGCAAGCGGCTGACCCGGCGCTTGCTGCTCCAGCACAGCCTCCGCACCCGCTATCTGCACGTCCACTGGCTGGCAGGCCTTGCCGACATGGAGAGCGAAGCGTCGGTCGACGCGGGCATCGAACTGCTGCGCTTCGCCAAGCGGCTTGGCTACGTAGTGCTCTGGACGGTTCACAACGAGACGGCGCACGACACCCAGCACCCGCACTTGGACGAGCGCATGCGCGCTGCTCTGGCGAGCGCGGCCGACCACATCATCGTCCACGAGCAGGGCTCCATCGCGCGGCTCGTGGAGAAGTACGGGGTGCCTGCCGAGCGCATCGCCCACATGCCGCACGGGACGTATGACGGGGTCTACACGCCCTCGCGCGACGATGGGCGTGGGCTGCGCAAGCGCCTCGGCATCCCGAGCGGCGCCTTCTGCGTGGGCCTCGTTGGGCAGATCCGCGGCTACAAGGGCTTCCTCGAGTTCGTCGAGGCCTGGCAGCAGCACGCGGACCCGTCGTGGCACCTCCTCGTCGCCGGCAAAGCGAACGACGAAGCCTTCGCGGAGACGCTCGAGGCCGTCGCGTTGACGAGTCGCAACTTCCACCTTCGCCTCGGTCGCATCCCCAACGAAGAGATCACCTCCTACGTGGCTGCGTCCGACGCCATCGTCCTGCCCTTCCGCAAGATCCTGAACTCGGGGTCGGCGCTCTTGGCCACCACTCTGGCGCGTCCCATCGTGGCCCCCGCAGCCGGTGCGCTGCCCGAGATGTACGCGGGGTATCCGGCCCTCGCATCACTCTACGATCCGGAGCTGTCGCTTGGCGAGCTCATCCCGACGCTCCGCGAGCTGACGCAGCGCCATAGCGCCGACCGGGCGAAGGAACACCATGCGTTCATGGAAGAGTATTCTTGGGATCACGTCGGAGAGGCCTTCGTCCGCGAGTGCCTCCGTGCTCCCTGACGCCGGGCCGGCCGTGCGCACCAAGACCCTGATCGTCGGCCACAGCCACGCGTGGTGCATGCGCTCCGCCATCGAGCGGAAGCTGTTCGACCCGAGCGTGGGTCCGCACGCCTTCCTGCCCACCTTGATCGGGAGCGACGTATTGCCCGGCGGCTTCGTACTCACGGACGAGGCGGGCCGCGAGTGTCTCAATCCCCTCTTCGAACAACACGTCAAGGAGCAACTCACCACCGAAGGTGAGCGCGGCCTGACGGTGGTGTCCGTATTCTCGGGGAACCACTACAATTGGCTGGGGCTCGTGCGTGACCACCGCGCTTTCGACTTCGTGCATCCCTTGGCCAAGGAGCTGCCCGTCGACGAGGGGCGACCCTTCCTGCCGTACGCCGCCGTTCGCGCGAACTTCGACCGTGAGACCGCCAAGCTCGAGCGGTTCTACGGGCTGCTGCAGAAGCGCAAGGGCATCCGCGGCGTGGTGCACGTCGAGGGGCCGCCGCCCATCCCAAGCGAAGACCACGTGAAGCACTGGATTCGCGAGAAAGTGAAGGGGAAAGACGCGGAGTTCGACGTCGGTCCTCCCGCGCTGCGGCTCAAGCTGTGGCTGGCGCAGAGTGACTCCACGCGCGCGATGTGCGCGCGAACGGGTGTGACCTACGTGTTGCCGCCCGCACCCGCGTTCGACGCGCAGGGCTTCCTGAAGGAGGAGTTCTGGCTGGACTCGGTGCACGGGAACCCCGCCTACGGCGCGCTGCTGTTGGCCCACGTCGGACGATCCATCGACGCAGGAAGCGTCACTTCGGGGAGCCCATGACCGACTTCCACGCCACTTGTCCCTACCGCGGTCGAGCCGACTACGCCTACTGGCAGCGCTCGGTGGCGGGGCGCCCAGCCCACGAGGTGCGGCCCATGGTGGACGTGCCCTTCCGGGTGAACCGCAAGCACCGCATCGCCTCGGCGGGGAGCTGCTTCGCACAGCACGTGGCCCGGCGCCTCAAGAGCTCGGGCTACCACTACTTCGTGACCGAGCCGGCGCATCCTCACGTGCCACCCGCCACCGCGACGGACCTCAACTACGAGGTCTTCTCGGCCCGCTACGGGAACCTCTACACCGCACGTCAGCTGGTGCAGCTCTTCGACCGAGCCTACGGCACCTTCACGCCGGTCGATGGCTACTGGGGTGAGCACGGCCAGCATGTGGACCCGTTCCGCCCCTTCATCCAACCGGGGGGCTTCGCGTCCCGTGAGGAGCTCGAGCACGACCGCCGCAGCCACCTGGCTGCCGTTCGGCGTCTGTTCGAGCAGCTGGACGTGCTGGTGTTCACCCTGGGCCTCACCGAGACATGGCGCTCCAAGCTGGACGGCGCCGTGTATCCCGTGTGTCCGGGCTGCGGCGCAGGTGCGCACGACCCGGCCGTCCACGAGTTCGTGAACTTCGGCGTGCAGGACGTCGTCGATGACCTGAATGGCTTCCTCGAGCGCCTTGCGCGGGTGAACCCGAAGGCGCGCATGGTGCTCACCGTCTCGCCAGTGCCGCTGGTGGCCACCATGGAAGAGCAGAGCGTGTTGGTGGCCACCACGTACTCGAAGTCGGTGCTGCGCGTCGCCGCCGAGATGGTCGCCAAGCAGCACGCCAACGTCGCGTACTTTCCCTCGTACGAGATCATCACGGGGAACCACGCTCAGGGCCGCTACTTCGAAGAAGACCTGCGGTCCGTGTTGGCCGCGGGCGTCGACCACGTGATGGGCTTCTTCTTCGAGGCCTTCGCCGAGGACGGAGGCCAAGTCGTGGCCCCCACCGCCCCGACGAAGGCCACGCCGGTCACGCCGGCCCGCGATGCCAGCACGGAGCTGATGGCCGCGATCTGCGACGAAGAGCAGTTGGTCGGGTAGCGCTACTTGGCTTGGGACGCCGTTCCGTCCAGCCAGAACAGGCACACCTCACGCTCCTTGCCCCAGGTGTAGCTGGTGAAGATGCGCAGATCGCGAGCGCCGAGCTCGCGCACGAACGCCTTGTCGATGGTGTTGATGTGCCCCTTGGTTTTGAGGGGGTTCTCGTTCCACGGACAGGCGATGATGACGTAGTCCTTGGCCACGGCCTGGAGTCGCCTCACGAACTTCAGCGGGTTCGGGACGTGCTCCACCACGTGAGAAGCCACCACGGTGTCCCACGCGCGCCCCTCCACCTTGTAGAGATCGCCCACGATGAACTCGACCGACGGCGCGATTAGCTCCTTGAGGAGAGCGAACTTGTCGTGGAGGTCGATGGCCGTCACGTCGAGCTTCAGCCGGGTGAAGCTCTGGCGCCCGTGCAGCTCCGCCAGCATGGCGGTGCCCGCGAAGTTCTGAGGCCCCACGTCGAGCAGCGTCTTGCGGGCACCCTCCGGCTCCGGCTCGTAGAGCCGATGCAGTAGCGGGATTACGTCCAGCATGAATACCCGCGACTGTGGAATGCCCTTGTCCACGAACACGCGCGGATCGAGGCCGGCGTGACTGACGGTGTCGCGCACCAGTTCGTCCCACTGTTCGCGAGCGGCACGAATGCGCGCCACCATCTGTTCGCGTGTGGCCTTCGACGGGGCCTCTGACTTGTTGGTACTCACCTTGTCGTTCTCCAGGTTGTCGGCGCGCGAGTGAAGAAGGCTACGGTATGCACCATCGCAAGCTCGTTGCCATGGCGCCTGAGGAGGATGCTGGCTACGCTGACTCGTTGCAGCAGGACTGGGCCTCCCCCTGACGGGGTTGCGAACTACCTAGCTGCTTGCCAGGCCACACCGGTCGGCGAGTCCACCCCCTCTAGCCGTCGCATGATGTTCCCGTTCGCCTGGTTGTGCTGCAGCAGCCACCAGCGGAACGCGTGATACGTCTCCATATCCACTGGATCGGGCGCGTGCCACATGCTCTCGAGGCTGCCCTGGTGGGTCACGCCACGCATGTCGTAGACCGCGTTGCCCATCACCTTGGTGGGCGTGCGGTGATGGACCGCCGAGAGCCCGACGGTGCTGTTGATGGTCACGCAGCCGCGCGCGTGCTTCAGCAGCGTGGGCAGGTGCAGGTCGTGGATGTAGTAGAGGCGCCCCTCTAGACCGTGTCGTTCGCGCAGCTCGTCGAACAGCTCCGTGTAGTCGCGGAAGGGCCGGTCCATGGGGTGGTGCTTCAACACCAGCGCGTGGTCACGCGGGGCGTGCTCGGCGAACGACGCCACCACCTCGTGGATGAAGTCGGTCACGTCGGCGTAGGGGGAGTGCTGGATCTGGAAGTCGCAGTGCACCTGGAGCGGCACGAAGAAGTAGCGGCCGTCGAAGCGGGCGACGATGTCGTCCAGCACGCCCTCCTCGACCTGGGCGAAGTACTGCTTGCGAGCGGCGCCCACCACCCAGCTGTAGGCGTGGTACCAGGCGTTCAGGTTGCGGTGATGCTCGTAGTGCGGGAACCCCTGGTTCGCGAACGTGTAGGCGATGGCGTTGACGGTCGAGTACCAGGCGCCTTCTTTGAACGTGTCGCCCACGGGCAGGACCGGTGCTTCGGCCGGGGACCCCGCAGCGCGGTAGGCGGCGAGGAAGACCTCGGGGTCGCGGCTCATGCGGCTGTGCCCGTTGACGCCGTCCTGCTCGAACGTGATCCAGTCCGGCCGCAGGTAGCCCTCTTCGAACACCCACACCTTGACCCCTGCGGCGCGCGCAGCGGCGATGGCCGCCTTGTGATAGGCGCGGCAGTCGCCGAACAGGAACAGCCCGTCGATGCGCCGCTCGACCAGCTGCTGCGCCACCCACGCCTCGAAGCCGCCGAGCGTGCCGCGGTAGGGCACGGTGTCGGGGCCTGGGTAGTAGACCACGTCGCCCGCGTGCAGGTTCACCTTGGTCACGGCCACGCCGTGCTCGCGCAGCTCCTGGCCCAGGCGCTGAAAAAAGGGGCCCGCCGGGCCTTGCAGCAAGAGCGCGCGAGACACGCCGAAGTCGGGCAGCGAAGGCTGCGTGGGGGTCATGGTAGAGCGCGAGGTGCGTGAGTGAGTGGCGGGGAGGTCACGGTGTGCGCGCAGCAGGCGAGCCGCGCGGGGGTCACTCCGCACGGCGTAGCGCAGGAGGTTGTTGAGCTTGCGGGTCTGCCGCCCGGGCCAGCTCCTGGCGAGCGCCGTCGCCTGCTTGCCGCTGCCGGTGCGCCGCGCTGCCTCGAGGTGCGCCACGATCGCCTCGGGGGTGGTGCGCGCCTCGGTGCTGGGGTCCACGTAGATCGGGTAGTCGATCAACACAGCGTGGACGAGCTCGTCCAGCGTCAGCCGGCGCGTGCGCCGCGGGTGGGCGTGCCGATCGCGGGTCAGCCCCCAGCCCGCGTAGAACGGCTGGCCGTAGGTCACCACCGTCTTGCCGCGCAGCAGGGCCTCGAAGCCCACGAGCGACGTCATGGTGTGCACCTCGTCGGCGGCGTCCAAGCACGTGGCGATCGCCACGTGGGTCGCGACCTCGTCCGCGAGCTGCGCCACGAGCGCGTCATCCACATGGCCACGTCGGTTGCCGCTGCTCACGTCGGGGTGCGGCCGCCACACCACATAGGCATCGGGACAGGCAGCGCGCGATGCCTCGAGCAGCTGGGTGTTGGTGCGCACGTCCACGCAGCCCAGCCGAATGGAGGCGTCGTCTTCCACCTGGCCCACCACCAACACGACGCGGCGTCCGTCGCGACCGTCCGGCGCTGCGCGCAGCGTGCGACCCTGGTCGGCGTTGTACTTGCTGACCCCCGAGCGAACGATGCTGGCGCGCAGGTTCGCGGCCCGCTCCCGCTCGGCGTCCGTGAACGTGCGCGTCGCCAGCAGGTGCTCGAGGTCGCTCGGACGCGACGGGTCGTAGTAGATGCCCCGCCGGTCGATCACCAACGAGGCCGGCGCATAGAGGTCCGAGCCGAGCCCCACGCTGCGCAGGAAGCCATCCTCCATGTGCGCGATGGTGGCGCCATAGCGCGAGGCCAGCGCCTCGAGAGCGGGGTCCACCGCCGCGCCCCAGACCACCAGCGTGGCGCCGCGCGGTACCCCCGAGCGCTCGGCTGCCGCGGCGTCGGGTGCGTAGCTCACGCGGGCACCGAGGTGGCTCAAGAACGCGTCGAGGAAGCCTCGCTTCCACAGCGAGAAGCCCACCGCGACCACCGCCCCGTCGCTCGGCGAAGGTGCTTGGCTCGCGATGTGCTCGATCACGCGCTCGAGCTCGGCGCGCTCGCCGCTGACCGGGTCCACGTAGCGGGCGTAGCGCAGATACGCGGCGGCGAAGATCTGCTCCACGCTGCGCCTGCGGGTGCGGCGCGCCACGGGCACGCGGTCCGTGGTGACGCCCCAGCCTGAGTAGAACGGCGCGCCGAAGCACGTCACGGGGAGGCCCAGCAGCAGCGCCTCGAAGCCCAGCAGCGAGGTCATCACGAAGACCTCGTCCACCTGCTCCAGCATGGCGATGGGGTTCGCGGCCGCGGTCACGAGGCGCACGCGCGGATGTTCGTACGCGTGGCCAGGCCCCGCCCCCTTGCGACCGGACACCACGTCGGGGTGGGTCTTGACGATGATCTCGGCGTCGGGGCGCTCACGCAGGGCGGCCTCGATCAGCTCCACCACACCGCGCTCGGGGGCGAGGCCGAGGCGCAGCGACAGGTCGCCCGGGGTCTGGTCCACCACCAGGACGCGCGGGCGCGTGCGCGGGCCGAGATCCAGCGAAGGGGAGGCGTTGTACTTCGAGATGCGGGCGCGCCGCATGCTCTCCATGCAGCGGCGCGCGCGGGCGAGCAGCGCCGGGTCGTCCAGGTCGGGGGACTCCTCCAGGATCCGCTCGAGCCGCGAGGGCTGCGTGGCGTCGTAGTAGATGCCCACGTCGTCCACCACGATGGACCACGGCGGTGCTCCTTCCACCCCGAGGCCGATGCTGCGCACGAAGCCGTCCTCGAGCGCGATGAACGGCAGCCCCCGCTCGGCCGCGGCGTCTCGCGCGCGGCGCGTGTTGGGCTTCTGGCCCCAGCCCACCATGGCGTCCACGGCCGAGCGCGGACGGAAGACCACCTCGGCACCCAGCAGCGACCCAATTCGCGGGATGCGTGCGATGCCCGGCGACGTGGTGCCCACGCGGCGCAGCGACGGCAACGGCGCGATCACGAGGCGCCTCGCAACATGGCCACCACGCGGTCGAGGTCCTCTTGCGTGTCCACGCCCGGAGGCGGCGCCTCGGCCAGCACGCTCACGTGGATGCCGATGCCCGCGGCCAGCGGACGCAGCTGCTCGAGCTGCTCCGCGCGCTCGTGCGGGTGCGGGCCCAACGAGACGAAGCGATGCAGCGTGCGCACGCGATACGCATAGAGCCCAAGGTGCCGCAGGTAGGGGATCCCGACGGGCAGCTCGGTCACGCTGGGATCCACATCACGCGCGAATGGGATGGGCGCGCGGCTGAAGTAGTGCGCGAGGCCGTCGTCGCGCAGCACCACCTTCACGGCGTTCGGCGAGCGCAGCTCGGCCAGGGTGTGGATGGGCGTCGCCATCGTGGCGATGCCAGCTTCGGCGTGGTTCACCAGCTGCTCGGCGAGCTGCACGAGCAGCGCGGGGGGCACCAGCGGCTCGTCGCCCTGCAGGTTCACCACGATCTCGTCGTTGCCCCAGCCTCGCACGCGCGCCACCTCCGCCAGGCGGTCGGTGCCCGACGGATGATCGGCCCGCGTCAGCTGCACGTCACCGCCGGCCGCGCGCACCACCTCGGCGATGCGCACGGCGTCGGTGGCCCCCACCACCACGCGCCCCCCGGCGTGGGGGGCGCGCGCGCGGCAGCGCACCACCAGCGGCTTGCCGGCCACGTCCAGCAGCGGCTTGTTCGGAAGGCGCGTGGACGACATGCGCGACGGGATCACCAAGCGAAACTCGGGCGCGCTCACTGCAGGCTCTCCCCGCGACCCACGTGGTCGCGCAGCAGCTCTTCCACCGCGGCGTCCAAGCGGCCACGCGCCGACAGCAGCGCGTCGGCTACTTCGCGCACGGCGCCTTCCCCACCGCGCAGCTGCGTGACCCACGCGGCCTCGCGCCGCACCAAGAAGTGGGCGTCGGCCACGGCGATGCTCAGCCCCACGGCGCGCATGCCCAGAAGGTCCAGCACGTCGTCGCCCACGAAGGCGGTCTCGTCCGCGCTCACGCCTGCGCTCCGCATGCACTCGTCGAGCGCGGCGCGCTTGTCGTCGCGCGCCAAGAGCACGTGATGGAAGCGCAGGTCGGCGAGGCGCTTCGTCAGCGCGGGGGCCGCCCGCCCCGAGATGACGGCCAGCTGCACGCCTTCGTTGCGCAAGAGCCGCAGGCCGAGACCGTCACGGGCGTGGAAGGCCTTCAGCACCTCGCCCGTGTCGCCGTAGAAGAGCTGGCCGTTGGTGAGCACCCCGTCTGCGTCCAGCACCAGCAGGCGGATCTTCGCCGCGCGCGCGTGCAGCTCGGCCGGCAGCCGGGGTTCCACGCTCAGCCCTCCAGAAACGGCGTCGACTTCACGACCTGATCGAGCGCCACCAACGTCTCGAGCAGCGCGGCCATGCGACCGAGCGGCCACATGTTGGGCCCATCGCTGAGTGCCTTGCTGGGGTCGGGGTGCGTCTCCATGAAGATGCCTGCGATGCCCGCCGCCACGGCCGCGCGAGCCAGCACCGGGACCAGCGCCGACTGGCCGCCCGAAGAGGCCCCTTGGCCACCGGGCTGCTGCACCGAGTGCGTGGCGTCGAACACCACGGGGCAGCCCGTCTCGCGCATGATGGCGAGCCCGCGCATGTCCGAGATGAGCGTGTTGTAGCCGAAGCTCACGCCGCGCTCGCACACCATGACCTGCTCGTTGCCGGCGTCGCGGCACTTCTGCACCACGTGCACCATGTCGCCCGGCGCCTGGAACTGGCCCTTCTTCACGTTCATGGGCAGGCCGGCGCGCGCCACGCGCGTCATGAAGTTGGTCTGGCGCACCAGGAACGCCGGCGTCTGCAGCACGTCCACCACGCTCGCCACCTCGTCGATGGGCGTGTCCTCGTGCACGTCGGTCAGCACGGGAAGCTCCAGCTCGCGCTTCACCTTCTCGAGCACGCGCAGGCCCTCTTCGATGCCGGGCCCACGATACGAGGACGACGACGTGCGGTTGGCCTTGTCGAAGCTGGCCTTGAAGACATACGGGATGCCGAGGCGCGCCGTGATGGCCTTCATCTCTTCGGCGATGCCCATGACGATGGACTCGCTCTCCACCACGCAGGGCCCTGCGATGAGGAAGAGCGGCTCGCGCTCACCGACCGTGTAGGTGTGCAGCTTCATGTGACTAGACCCTCAAGAGCACCGAGGCCGCGATCGCGATCTGGTACATGATCTGGGAGATCTCCATCGCGTGCTGGAAGACCTTCCGGTCGATGCGCGGCGGCACCAGGATCTCGTCACCCGGCAGGATGATCGTGCTGTTGTCGGCGATCAGCACCTCGGCGCTCTGCCGCACCACGATCACCGTGCGCGTCTCGGCGCGGTTGCTGAAGCCACCCGACATGCGCACGTAGTCCCGCACGTGCAGCCCCGGGCGGAACATGAGCGCCTGCGAGAACTGCACCTCGCCGCCCACGCGGATGACGTTGGTGCGCGTGGGGATGACCACCACGTCGCCTTCTTCGAGCATGACGTTGAGCTGCGTCTCGAGGCTGCGCGTGACCACGCGACCGAGCGGCTGGATGTTGCGCGCGCTCGCGATGAAGGCGTTCATCAGCTCGGCCTCGCGCACCCGGATCTCGGCTTCGCCGGCGCTGTCGCTGAGGGCCAGCATGGCGCTGCGCTGAAGGCGGTCGAGGCTCTCCTGGATGGTGCGGTGCTGCTCGCGGGCGATGCTGGCGCGGCGCAGGTGGATGGCGTCCACGTTGGCCACGTTCATGTTCACGGGCACGTGGTTCAGCACGTCCAAGAGGCGCGAGCCGCGCGGGATGCTCAGCGTGGACGGGCCCATGAACTCGCCCTCGAGGCGCACCATGACGTGCGGCGCCTGGCCCTCTTCGCGGAACGTGATCACGTCGCCGTCCATCAGCGGGAAGTTGCCGATGCCCTCCACACCAAAGGTGCGCGCGATGTGGTCGCCGTTGCGCACGCCGCGCACGCTCATCTCGTTCACGCGCGCGCTGGGCCGGACCACCAGCTGGATCAGCTCGGCAGACGCCTCACCCTCCTTCAGCTCCACGCCGATGCGCTCGCCGGTGGGCAGCTGCACCTCCACGCTCGGGCCGCGGCGGGCCACCAGCAGGGTGTCGCCGTCCTGGAGCTGCGGCGTGGGCAGCGTGCCGCGCAGCAGGAAGTCGTAGAGGTCGAGCTCGGCCACCACCTGGCCCTCGCGCAGCAGCTGCACGTTGCGGTAGCTGCCCGTGCGGGCGTCGATGCCGCCGGCTTGGTCCAAGA
>CAZEAA010000123.1:0-14591 GCA_964510015.1 uncultured Sandaracinaceae bacterium | reverse complement strand
GGCGAGACCCCCGCGAGCCCGCTCGCGCAGCTGTCGGTGCGCTCGCCGCTGGTGACGGCGCGCGAGCTGCTGCGCTTGCGCGTGGACGTGGAGGTGGCGCCCGAGGACGCGCAGCGCCTCGACGTGCTGGTGTCGGGTGCCCAGGTGGCCAGCGCCGAACTCGGCGCGGTGCCCTGCGACGGCGTGCGCCTCGAGGTCCCGCTGCCCGCGAGCGACAGCAAGGAGCAACCCATCGAGCTGCGCATCGTGGGCCGCCAGAGCTCCGTGACGCTGCCGCTCACGGTCTACCGCGGGGACGTGCGCCCGCGCGCGAGCGCCCTGAGCAAGCCGTCGGTGGTGGCCAAGGACATCGCCCTCGAGGTGGTGCGCGCCGGGCGGCGCGAGCGGAAGGTGCTCATCGCGCGCGGCGCAGGCTTGCCGGCCACGGCCGAGCACCGCTTCTTCACGGCGGACCAGAGCGGCGCCGTGGTGCTGCGCGTGCTGCAGAACCGCCTGCCCATCAAGACGCTGGTGGTGGACGTGCCCACGGACCTGCCGGTGGGCACGCCGGTGGAGCTCACGCTGCGCTGCGACGCGGCCATGCGCATCGAGGCGCGCGCGCTGGTGGCGGGGCAGGAGCTGTGGGCACAGATCGAAGCGGCCAAGCTCAACGTCCCGGCGACGGCTGAGGCGTACGAGGCGCTGCTGGCCGACGCGGAGAGCGTGGGCAAGTCCCTGTGGGGTCACGAGGCCAAGCGCTTCGCCGCCGAGCAAGAGCTGCTCTCGGCCGGGCTGCGCGAGGTCATCCAGGTGGACCCCGACAAGGCACGCGAGCTGGCGCTGCGCCTGCGTGGGTTGTTGGACGAGTACCGCGGCGGAACGCGCGACGCGCTGAGCCCGCCCCTTGCGCGCTTCGAGGAGACGCTGGATGGGCTGCGGCGCATCGTCTACCGCGCGACGGGGCCCATGCTGGGACTCGACCGCGACGCGTGGGAGGCGCGCATCCGTGAGCTGGCCGAGCGCGGTGACGCGGCCTGGCACGCGCAAGACGAGGTGGCGTGGCGACGCTGCTACAACGAGGCTCAGGCCCTGCGCGAGACGGCCATCCAGCAAGAGTTCGCGACGCAGGACCTCAACGACCCGGCGCACCTCGGGCGCCAGCAGATCACGCTGACCTTCGTGGCGCAGCGGCTGGCCAACGACCTCGAAGACTTCGTTCCGTCGAGCGACCCGGACGTGCGCGGGCGACAGCTGGGGGAGCGGGACCGCCTGATGGGCAGCGTGAGCCAGATGCTGAAGCAGTTGGAGGCCGTGGACAGCAGCCAGGCTCAGGTGGCCCGTCAGCGCCTCGACCAGATCTCCCACGAGCTAGACCGGGCCTACGCCGCCACGGAGCGCTTGCCCCAGCTGGGTCTGGTGACGGAGCGAGGCACGTGACCCCGAAGGGGCGCTTGGCGATTGGCGCGGCCGAGCAAGCCGGCCGGGTGCTGGGCGCGCGGGCGGCCCACTCGGCGCTGCGCTCGCTGGCCCTGACGCTGAGCGATCCCAACGACCGCACGGCGGCGTTGCTGGCCGCGGCACGACACGCGCGGGAGCTGGCGGACGAGCCGGCCCTGCTCTCGCTGGCCACGCTGCTGAGCGAGGTCCGCGAGGCCGACGGACGTGCGCACCTGCCCGCGCTCACGCAGCTGTGCGCGCGCCTGCTGAGCGAGCGGAGGCCACGCGTGGCCGTGGAGTTCGCGCGCGCCGAGCTGCATCGTGCCCCGCGGGGCGAAGCGCACTACTTGCTGGGACGCTGCCTGCACAGGCAGCACCCGGCCGAAGCCGATGCCGCCTATCGCATGGCCGAAGGGTCTCCGGATCCGGCGCTGCGTGACGCCGCGCTGCACCAGCGCCGCCGGCCCGCCCTCTCCCGGCGCGCGCCTGCACGGGTCGCGGTCGCGGCGGCGTCGCCCGCGCCGCACGACGGCAGTGACGCACCCCGAGACCCGCGCCAGGTGATGAGCGACGCTGCGGCCCGGCTCACGCACGGCGGGCGCTATGCGCGGGCCCTGGCCATCGACCAGCTCGCGTCGCTGGCGCGAGACGAAGGCGTGGCTCCCCCGCTCCAGCGCACGGCCCTGCGCCTCTTGGCGCGCCACGCCGACGAGCGCGGCACCGACCTCAGCGAGGTGGAGAGCGAGCGCCTGCGCGTGGCCTTCGCGCCCTTCGGCGCGCCGCTGGCCGAGGCGCTGGCCGCCCGCAGCCGCGTGCCGCACGACCCGCCGGAGCAGCAACTCACGCCCACGGGCGCGCCGGGAGACGCCGAGGCCATCGCCATGCACCTGACGCGCGGCACCCTGCCGGACGCGGTGCGCACGCTGCGCCACGCGCGCCTGCACCTCGCGCACGAGGACGCGCCCAGCTCCCTCTTCGCCGCCGGGTGGCTGGCCGCCCTGTCGGACGACCACGAGGTGGCCCTCGAGGGCAGCCTGCTGCTGGAGACGCTGCTGCGCGAGACCACGCGCGCCCCACGGCGCGGCTTCCTGACCCTGGCCGACGCCCTGACCCCCCGCTACCCGGCGCTGGCCGCCCAGGCGCGCGAGCGGGCGGCGGAGCGACGCGAGCCCGGGGCCATCTCGGCCGTGGTGCGTTCACTTGTCGCGGCAGCGTGGAAAGCGTATGCAGAGGGAGATCGAGCGGCCGCCCTCAGCGCCCTTCGACGCGCCGACCGCCTCGACGCCGAGTCGTCGGCCGCACCGCCCCCCCGCCGAACGACGCCCTAGGAGGCCCCCTTGGATTGGAAGCAGCTCCTCACCGAACAGAGCATGAAGATCATGCAGGACCCTCGCGTGCAGAAGGTCATGCAGGACGAGCGCGTGGTGAAGACCATGATGCGTGGTCTCCAGATGCGGCAGCAGGTGCAGGCCCAGGTGGACGAGCGCGTGGAGACCGTGGCCGAGTCGCTGAACCTGGCCACCAAGAAGGAGCTGCGTGAGATCAAGCGCTCCATGAAGAAGATGGAGCGCGACCTGGCCAAGGCCAAGAGCGACCTCGAGGCGGCGCGCGCCAAGGCGAAGGACTGACACGCCCGCATGATCCTGCGCACCGAGCTGGTGGATCAGATCGTCGACGGCACACACACCGTCACGCTCGTGAAGGACGTGGTCATGACCAGCGGCGTGCCGCTCGGCATGGTCCGCAAGCGCCTGCCGCCGCCCGCCCAGACCCGCGCAGCGGTCATCCTGATCCACGGCTTTGGTCAGAACCGCTACACGTGGCACATCGAGGGGCGCTCGTTCTCGGCGTACCTCGCCGAGCAGGGCTTCGACGTGTTCACCGTGGACCTGCGTGGCCACGGCCGCTCGGGGGAGTACAGCGACGCGCGCCCGCACGCCGTGGAGCAGTACGTGCGGGAAGACATGCCGTCGTTCGTGCGCGAGGCCATGCGCCTCTCGGGCCACGAGCAGGTGTTCCTGGTGGGCCACTCGATGGGCGGGCTGATCAGCTACGCCACGGCGTCTACGGTGCTGCGCGATCAGGTGCGCGGCATCGTCACCATCGGCTCACCCTACCGCTTCGGCGCGGGCACCGGCTTCTTGTCGGCCTTCGCCGCGCTGGCGGAGGGCGTGCGCTTCACGGGCGTGCTGGACAGCAACCCGCGCCTGCCGCTGCGCCTCATCGGGCAGCAGTTCCGGCTGCTTCGCCGCTTCTGGGACGTGCCCAACATGCCCATCCCGGTTCGCGCGTGGCACCCCGGCACGGTGGAGCCCGAGCTGCTGGACCGCTACCTCAACCGCGCGTTCGACGTCACGAGCCTGAGCGTGCTGTTCGACGTGCTGAAGGGCGGGCAGAACGTGTCACTGCGCAGCCGTGACGGCCGCGTGGACTACGCCTTGGCCTTCGAGTCGCTCAACAAGCCGCTGCTCGCGGTGGCGGGCGAGTACGACCTCTTGGCGCCGCCCGACTCGGTGGAAGCCGCCGTCCTGCGCAGCCGCAGCCGCGACAAGCGCTTCCGCATGTATCCCCTCGGTCACATCGACCTCATCGTGGGCCGCGAGGCCGTGCGCACGGTGTGGCCGCTGATCGGCGAGTGGCTCACCCGCAGGAGCGCAGACGTTGCCAAGCCAGCCGCCACCGCCTAGCCGCCGCGTGGACAGCGCGGAGCTCGCCCCCCAGGAACGAGAAGAGCTGCCCGCGTGGGCGCGCCTGATGACGCGCTTGCTGGACGACCTGATCCGAATCCCGGGCACGCAGCAGGGCATCGGCCTAGACGGCCTGCTGGGCCTCATCCCCGGTGTGGGCGACTCGGTCACGGGCCTCAGCTCCATGGCGCTCTTGCTGCTGGCCCTGCGCCGCGGCGTGCCCACCGTCATCCTCGGGAAGATGCTGGCCAACATCGGCGTGGACGTGCTGAGCGGCACCGTGCCGGTGCTGGGTGACGTGTTCGACGTGGCCTTCCGCAGCAACCGGCGGAACCTCGAGCTCATCGAGAAGCACGCGGGCGGCGCGGTGCAGCCTTCCACCGGCGACTACGCGCTGGTGGCGGTGGGGCTGTGCCTCGCGGCCGCGGCGATTGCGATGCCGTTCGTGGTCGCTGCGCTGTTCGGCTTCTCGGTGATCCAGCTGCTCAGCGGGCGCTGAGGCCACGGGCGGGCTCCCGCTGCTTCCGAATCAGCCACCCCACGGGATGGACGCCACGACCGAAGCCGCCTCACTCCGCACTTCGATGGCGCGGGCGCGGTCTTGCTCGGGCTGGGCGCTGCTCGCCACCTCGGTCCACCAGCGCTGACGACCCACCGCGAGGTCCTCGGCGAAGGGCTGCCAGCCGGCGTAGGCGCCGCGCACGCGGGTGAGCGCAGGGCCACTCCACTGCTCCCGCTCGGCGAGAGGCATGTAGCCCGCCGCGATGCCCAGCTCGCTCAGCCAGACGATGCGCGCCACGTCGAACGCGGTGTTGATCTCGCCGCTGGCGTACGCGCTCATCTTCTGACGGAGGGCGCTCGCGTCGTTGCACGACCACCCGCCGAGGATGCGCACGGCCTCCTCACGAGGGAGCTGCGTGGGATCGGCGTGCCCCATGTACGTTGCGATCACCCCCCAGTGAAAGCGCGTCGCCGGGTTCGCGAGCTCGCTCTTGCGACGCGAGCTCACCGGCCAGAAGAACCACGCCGCGAACGCCACCACGAGGAGGACCACGACACCGAGGACTGCGTAGAGCATGGGCCTGAGGGTGCCTTCACGCACACGGCCGGGCAAGAGCGAGAGTCGAGGCGACCGCCCCAATTGGCGCTACGCGTCGATGACCTGCAGCCGCCGCTGACTGCGCGGCTCGTAGTGGAAGCGCGGGTCCTTCGTGAGCGTCTCGTAGTCCCCGAACACGGCGCTCGCGTCCTCGATCAGGTCGAGCGGCTCGGGCGTCTCGAGCGCCGGGTCACCGTCGAACACGCGCAGCGCGTCGTAGCGCGTGTTGCGCTGCATGGGCGTGCGGCCCGCGTCGCGGATCACGCGGCGCAGCCCGGCCGGCGTCATGAGCTGGCCGTGCGTGGCGCCCGCCGCGGTGGAGATGCTCTCGTTCATGAGCGTGCCGCCGAGGTCGTTCACGCCGCAGTGCAGGAGCCACTGGCTGGTGCGGATGCCCTCCTTCACCCACGAGGCCTGCAGGTTCGGGATGTGCGCGCCCAGCATCAGGCGGGCGATGGCATACAGCCGAATCACGTCGTCGCCGCTGGGCCCCGGTGTGACGCCCGGCACCTGCTGCTTCACGAAGAGCGGGCTCTCGGCGTGCACGAAGCTGAGCGGCACGAACTCGGTGAAGCCACCCGTGCGCTTCTGGATGCTGCGCAGCGTGTCGAGGTGGCGCATGCGCTGCTCGGCGGTCTCCACGTGCCCGAACATCATGGTGGACGTGGTGGGGATGCCCAGCTCGTGCGCGCTCTCGATGACGTGGATCCAGTTGGCCGTGCTGATGCGCGTGGGCGCGATGCGCTTGCGCAGCTCGTCGTCCAGGATCTCGGCGCTTGTTCCAGGCAGCGAGCCGAGCCCCGCTTCTTTCAATCGCGCCAGGAACACGGGCACCGGCTCCTTGGCCAGCTGCGAGCCGAACAGCACCTCCTCCGGCGAGAACGCGTGGATGTGCATGTCCGGCGCGGCGCGGCGCACGGCCTCGGTGAGCTGCACGTACGAGTCGCCCGTCAGGTCGGGCGCGAGGCCCGCCTGCAGACACACCTCGGTGGCGCCCATCTCGCGCGCTTGCAGCACCCGCGCGATGACCTCGTCGTGCGGCAGCATGTAGCCCTGCTCGCTGCGGATGCCGCGCGCGAAGGCGCAGAAGCGGCAGGTCTTCACGCACACGTTGGTGAAGTTGATGTTGCGGTTCACCACGTAGCTGACGCGGTCGCCCACCTGCTGCTGGCGCAGCGCGTCGGCCACCGCGGTGAGCGCGTGCAGCTCGCGGCCACGGGCACCGGAGAGGACCACGCCCTCCTGCCAGGAGGTCTCCCCGCCGCTCAGGCTCTTCTCCAGGATGGCTCGGATCGGAGGGCGCGTCTCGGTGAGCAACAGGCTCGCGAGCATCGTCATAGGAGGCCTCCAGGGAGCGTCTCTAAGGGCGCCCGTTCGGTGACGGGCAGAGGGGTGAGCGGCGCAGGGGCCACGTGGCGGGCGAGGTCGGCCGCGCTCTTCACGCATGCCAAGCGGGCGCCCGCGCGTTCCACGGGAGCCAGCAAGTCCGCGTGCAAGAAGCCCGGCCGCGCGAGGTCGCGCTCGTAGATGGGCAGGCGCGGCGACAGCACGTGACCCGCGCGCTCGCACGTGGCGTACAGCTCTTCCAGCTGCGGCCAGGGGTGGTCCATGTTGATGAAGTCGGGCGTCACCGGCGACACGCCACCGAAGTCGTTGAGACCCGCCGCGATCAAGAGCCCCACGCTGGCGGGGTTCAGGTTGGGCGGCGCCTGCACGCTCACGTCGTGGTCCAGCACCAGCCGCGCGAGCGCCACCCACAGGGCGATCTCGTGGTCCTCCGGCTCGGGCGCGCCCGCCATGGGGATCATCGGCCGCGCGCGGAAGTTCTGCACGATGACCTCTTGGATGTGCCCGTGCTCGCGGTGCAGATCACGGATGGCCAAGAGCGTGTCCATGCGCTCGCGCAGCGTCTCGCCGATGCCGATGAGCAAGCCGGACGTGAACGGGATGCGCAGCTCGCCGGCTTCACGCGTCATGCGCAGCCGCTTGTCCGGGCGCTTGTCGGGCGCCTTGTGGTGCGGCATGCCCTTCGCGCAGAGGCGCGGGCTGACGTTTTCCAGCATGAGGCCGAGCGACACGTTCACGCGCGCGAGCCGCTGCATCTCTTCGCGCGACAGGATGCCGGCGTTGGTGTGCGGCAAGAGCCCGTACTCGAGCGCCAGCTCCCCGGCCCACTCGAGGTAGTCCACGGTGCTCTGCTGGCCCCAGGTGCGCAGCTGCGCGCGGTAGGCCTGGAAGCCGGTCTCGGGCGTGTCGCCCAAGCAGAAGAGCGCCTCCACGCAGCCCTCGAGGCGCGCCTGGTCGAAGCGCTCGCGCAGCTCGCTGGGAGACATGGTGTGCTCGCCCGGGTCACCGGGTGACCGCCGGAACGAGCAGTAGTCGCAGTGGTTGCGGCACAGGTTGGTGAGCGGCAGGAAGACCTTGGGCGAGAAGGTCAGCGCGCGGCCGAAGAGCTGGTCACGCCGCGCGGCCGCCGCTTCCAGCACCGCGGGCACCAAGGAGGCGTCGGCCTCGGCCAGCACGTGGGCGTCCTCCGCCGAGAGCGGGTCACTCGAGCGGGCTGCCCGGAGGGCCCGCTGCATCGGCTCGGAGACGGAAGTCACATGCTTCACCTGGCTGATGTACCAGAACGCCCCCTGGGGGTCACGCGCTCGCGACGCAACCCCGGGGGGAGGGAACCCGCGCGGAGCCTCACGCGGCCGGCGTGCAGACCAAGTCGATGTGCTTGTGACCGCGGATGAACGACGAGCTCATGATCTCGTTGCGGCCGCCCGGCGCGATGCCCAGCGTCTCGATCTTGCGGAGCAGCGTGGTCAGCGTGGCCCGCAGTTCGAGGCGCGCCAGGTTGGCGCCCAGGCAGAAGTGCGAGCCGAAGCCGAAGGAGATGTGCTTCTCCTCCTTGGGGTCGCGCTTCACGTCGAACTTGTACGGGTCCTTGAACATGCTCGGATCGCGGTTCGCGGAGGGGTACTGCATGGCGATCATCTGCCCCTCCTTGATGGTCTTGCCGCGCAGCTCCACATCCCGCGTGGCGGTGCGGAACATGTTGTTGAAGGGCGTGACCCAGCGGATCATCTCTTCGATGGCCCCCGCGATGACCTTCTCGTCGTCCACGTTGGCGCGCAGGTAGGCCCACTGGTCGGGGTTCTTGGCCAGCATCTCGAGGCCGCCCGCGATGGCGTTGCGCGTGGTCTCGGCGCCACCCACCAGGAGCAGCACGTGCTCGAACAGCAGCTGCTCTTCCTCGAGCTTCTGTCCGTCGATCTCGGCGTGCATCCAGCGCAGCAGCAGGTCGCTGTCCTCCGGGTTGTCCTCGCGCTCGGCCACCATCTCGGCGTGGTGCTCGCAGAACTCGCCGAAGGCGTCGTTCACGGCGTCCGTCACGTACTGGGGCCCCATGCCGCCGTCGATGAAGGTGGCCACCCAGCGACGCATGGTGTCGTGCTTCTCCGCAGGCACACCGAGCATCTCGCCGATCAGGCGCACCGGCAGGAGCGCCGCCAGGTCTTCCACGCCGTCGAACTTGCCCTTGCCCACGAATCCGTTGATGAGCTCGGCCACGATCTCGTAGCAGTGCTCTTCGATCTCGCGCATGGCGCGCGGGGTGAAGCCCTTCGCCACGAGGCCACGCTGCTTGGAGTGCGAGTCCCCGTCCTGATGGATCATCGACGGGTCGGGCGGCAGGTTCGGACGGTTGCCCTGCGTGGAGCAGAAGGTCGCCGGGTCACGCGCGATCTCGATGATGTCGTCGTAGCGGAACGCGTACCAGACCTCGTTGTGCTCGTCCCAGTAGACCGGGTCGTTCTCGCGGAGGTAGTCGTACATCTCCCACGGGACGTCATGGGTCTCGGGGGCACACATGTCTACACCGCGGTACTTCAGCTCGGTCATCGAAACGGCTCCTTGGGCTGGGGTCGCGCGTTCGGGGCTCTAGAACGCGTTCCACAGCAAAGTAGAACGCGTTCTACTGGCCCGCAAGGCTAAATCAGAACGATCGTTTCACTTTGACGGAACCGTGACCGTTCTGCCCGCAGGGGACACGGGGAGTCGCTCAGAACGAGGACTCCCAGTTCTGACCCGTCGCGAACACCCGCAGGACGGTGACGGTCTCCTCGCCAACGACGAACGCGACAGTCAGGCGGCGTTCGAACCCCATGATCCTGAGTCCGGGACGGACATCGGCGCGGAGATGGCCGCGCTCGCCACCCGTGCCCAGCTCGCGGCAGAAGGTCTCTATCCTTCCGATGTAGCCGATCGCAACCTGCGGCGAAGCGGCCTTGGCCACCCAGTCGTAGATCTCGTTGATGTCAGCCGCGGCCTCCGGCGCGATGAGAACGCGCCGTTGCTTCATGAGCGGTCCGCGAGTGCGCGAGCGTGACGGGCTCGGAGAGCTCCGAACACTTCCTCCAAGCTTTCCGCGCGGCCTGGATCCGCCAGCGTGGCGTCGTAGACCGGCGCGACCTCCTCGGTCAGCCAGCGCTCGATCGCTGCGTTGCGTTCTTGGAGTGCGCGTAGACCCGCGCGGACCACCTCGCTGGCAGACGCGTAGCTGCCGGATGCGACCTGCTCATCGATGAACGTTGCGTGCTCGGCCGGCAGGCTGATGGTGCGCTTCTGAGACTGGGCCATGGTGTCCTCGCGAGGTATGAACAAATCATACCGCCCGCAGCGCTGCGCTTCAACCGCGCATGCCCGCTCCGTCTCGCGGGACTCGCATGCTGATGGTGCGCATGACGTCCAGCCAGGCCAGCATCTCGAGGGCGATCAGCGGCTTGCCGTTGTTCATGAGGGCCACGCTCAGGTCGCGCTCGGGGTCGGCCCAGCCCAGCACGTTGGTGAAGCCCAAGTGGCCGTAGGCCTTGCCGGTCTTGGGGCCGTAGAAGCCCACCAGGTCGCTGCCCAGCATGAAGCCCGCGGAGTACGGGATGGGCAGCATGAGCATGCGGTCCACCTCGCCGCGCGTCTGAGCCTCGGTGGCGCGGCGCACGGTCTCTTCGCTGCAGATGCGCACGCCGTTCAGCTGGCCGCCGTTGCGCAGCATCTCGAAGAACTGGCAGACCTCGTTGGCCGTGCCCATGCAGTTGCCGGCCGGCATGATGCCGGTGCGGAAGCGCGCGTCGTTGGCGAAGTCCACCAAGGTGGGCATGTCGAAGCCCAGCGCGTTCTCGAGGAGGTTCTTGTGCGGCCACGTGGGGATGGGCCCCGTGAAGGCCTCGAGGGCCACCTCGTGCAGGCGCGCCTCGGGCACGCCGTAGTTCAGGTGGTCGAAGCCCAGCTTGCCACTCACCTCGGTGCGCATGAACTCGCGGATGTCGCTGCCCGTGACGCGGTGCAGGATCTCGCCCAGCACGAAGCCGCCAGTGACCGCGTGATAGGCCACCTCGCGGCCGGGCTTGCTGCGTGGCTTGAGATCACACGTGAGGGCCACCACGCGCTCGCGGTCGTGGAGGATGCTGAGGTCCACCAGGTCCGACGGGATGTTCGGGATGCCCGAGCGGTGCGTGAGCACGTCGCGGATGGTGATGCGGTGCTTCCCGTGCTTCGCGAACTCCGGGATGAAGGTGGCCACCGGCTCGTCGATGTGGATGAGCTCGCGCTCGTGCAGCATGTGCACGAGGACCGCCGTGATGGCCTTGCTGCCCGAGAAGAAGTTCCAGAGCGTGTCGGGCGTGGCCAGCACCTTCGGCCCGTCGTAGTCGTCGGGGCCGTTGCCGCGCGCGTGCCCGATGGTGCGGTGCAGCACCACCTGCCCACGGCGCCGCACGCAGAGCGCGATGCCCGGGTGGATGGCGGTCTTGTAGAGGCGCACCACGGCGGACCAGATGGCGTCCACCTCGGCCTCCGAGAGCCCGACCGAGCGAGGGTCGACCTCGTCGCCTGCACGCCGCGTGACCGCCTCAGGATCGTCGACCCTGACGCGGCGCCAGATCTTCGCCATCGCGTCTTTCACGCGGGGACGATATCACGGGGGGCGGTCCTCAGCCGGCGCTATCGCGGACGCGCACGAAGGTGCCGCGGTCGTTGTCGGTGGGGTGCACGGCCACCCAGCCGTCGGGCACGGCCGGCGACGTGAAGCCGTACAGCCAGCGCGCGTCCTTGGGCGACAGGTTCACGCAGCCGTGGCTCATGCGGTTGCCGAAGCGGCGGTGCCAGTAGGCCGCGTGGAACGCGATGGACCCGTCGAAGTACTGGACCCAGGGCACGGCCTCCACCGAGTAGTCCTCGGCGGCGTTGTCGTTGCCGATGTCGTCCATGGTGGTCTCGCCCACCTTCACCCAGATGCGGAACTCGCCCAGCGGGGTGTCGTGGTCGCGCTCGCGGCGTCCCGATGACACCAGCGTGGCGTAGACCGGCCGGTCGCCTTCGTAGACCACCATCGTCTGGGTGCCCACGTCCACGTCGATCCAGCGCTCGTTGGCGGCCACCGCGGTGGGCCGCGTGGAGCGGCGCGGGCGGGTCACGTCGCGGGAGGCCACGCGCTGACCGTCCGCCAGCAAGAGCACGCCCGGCTCGGGCTCGCCCGTGATCTCGAGGGCCGCCAAGCGCGTGAGCGAGCGCTGCTGCCGGCGGCTCGCGTGGAGCGTGCGCACGCGGTCGCGCGCCACGAAGCCGAGCGTGTTCAGGCGCTCCGGCGTCTCGAGGACCTCTCCCTGGAAGGAGGAGCCGGCCAGGCGCCGCACCTCGCTGTTGTGGAGGAAGAGGCCGTCGCTGGTGCGCACCAGGTCACCGCCGGGCACGCCGAAGACGCGGCGCATCCACCCACCGGGCAGGCGCTCCGCCGGGATGCGCGCGCGGGCCGCTTCTTCGCTGCGGTAGGCGTCGACGCCGGCGTCGGGGACGATCAGGTAGCTGTGCGGCAGCAGGCCTCGCCGGCCTACCGCCGGGAAGGGACGCCCCTCGGGCTCGCGCGTGCTGGGACGGACGTCCGTGCCGCAGACCCACGCGTCCACCCCCACGGCGGCCCAGTAGCCACAGCGGTCCGTGGTGCGGATGGCCGAGCGCGCGGGCAAGCGGGTCTCCCCACGCACGCGACCCCGGATGGCGGCGGCCGGCTGCGGGCCGGTGCGCACGATCAGGCCACGCAGCACCTCCACCGAGCGGGTGCCCGCGGGCAGCACCGCCGCGGTCTCCGTCTGGGCGTCGACCTCGAACGGATCGAGCGCCAGCCCCGCCGCCACCAGCGACGCCACGACGCCGAACGAAGCCACCCAAAAGGGACGATGTTGTCTCGCCGCTACCACCACGCTGCCTTGTCTGTTCATCCGCCCCGAGTTCATTCCACGCCCGCAGGAGGCGCGCTAATCAAGGTTAGTAACGTCACCCTTCCCGCGTTCCTTCCCTGTGCGCCGGCCATGCTACAACGGGAACGCCATGCAGCGCCTCTCGCCCCTCTCGCTCAGCCTCGCGGCCATGTGTCTCGTGAGCGCGTTCAGTGGAACGGCGCGGGCCAACTTCGGGTCCAGCGATCCAGACGAGTGGGTGCGCAACCGCTGCGTGGCGCGCAACACCATGGTGGCCGGCTTGGTCACCGCGCCGGTGGGGCTGGTGCTGCTGACCGAGCACGAGCGCCCGGGCCGCCTGGCCATCGGGTCCACGTTGATCGTGGCGTCGGCCGGCACGCTGGCCACGGGCATGGGCCTGCGCATCCGTCAGCCGGGTGCGCCCTCGGGCAGGAACTCGGACTACGCGCAGTGGGCCCGCAACGGCTGCATGCTGCGCAGCCTGGCCATCTACGGCGGGCCGGTGATGGCGCTGGGCGTGCTGATCATCAAGGACGCGCGCGACCAGCTGCGCAACGCATTCGGGAAGCCGCTGGCGCGCATCATGATGATCACGGGCGTGTCCATGCTGGGCATCGGCCTGACCATGACGCTCTACGGGACGCTGCGCGTGCGCCTGCGCGATGGTCAGCCGGCCATGGACCTCGGAGCGCCGCTGATTGGCGTGCCGGTGCGTGGCGGGTCGCTGTCGCTCGGCATCGGGTCGCTGGGCTTCTCGGGCGAATTCTGACGTCACCGTTCATGTCAGCCGGAGGAACGCGCCTCCGGCACGTAGCGCTCCTCGCGCGTCCAGCGCCCGATGACGCCGAGGCCGGTGCGCAGCGCGACCCGATGCACCTTCGGCGGCAGCGCCTCGAAGGTGTTGGTGACCACGAAGGCGATGCGCTCGAGGTAGCGCTGGTCCGCGCGCGTCCACGGGATGCCGAAGCGCTCGCGCACGCTGGGCGGCAGGATGCCAATCACCGCGGCGCGGCCGGCGCTGCGGGTGAGCGGGTCCTTGAAGTTGGCGTGGATCAGCGGCGGCCTCCACTCGCCCGCCTGCGCCATCGAGAGCACGCGCTGTGCGGCCGGGGTCATCGCCAGCTCGTCCGCGCACACCCGCTCGAACTTGCTGACGAACGAGGCGTAGTCCGGCGGCACTGGGCGCATGGGCATCCCATAGCGCTGGTACCAGCTCACCGTCTCGGCGTAGAGCGCGTCCACTTGGTCGGGGCGCAGCGGCCTCCGATAGAACAGGCGGCGGGCCTCGAACATCTCCCAGGTGAAGGTGGCGTGCGCCCACCAGAAGGTCTCGGGGTCGAGGGCGTGGAAGCTCTGCCCCGCGTCGTCGCGCCCCTTGATGCTGCGGTGGACGTCGCGAACCTTGATGGCGCGCGCGGCTCCGTCGGGCGACAGCACGGTGGCCCAGATCTGGGGAATGGACCGATAGACGCGACCGAAGGGGTCGTCGAAGAAGTCCGACTGGGCGGCCACGGCGGCGCCGAGCGGGGGCAGCATCAGCTGGAGGAGCCCGGCGCTGCCGCCCGGGAAGAGCGAGCGTGCGTCGCGCATCGTGGCCTCGAGCAGGGGCAGGCGAGCGGCGGGGGACACGGACGCGGTTTCGGTGCGCAACGTCGTCATGCAGCCACCAGCCTACCTCATCGAAGGGGCAGCCGGGCTAGGTCAGCCGCCATTTGGTGATGGGTCGACGTCGTCGGAGAGACCGTCGTCGTCGAAGTCGTGCAAGGGCGGCGCCGGGTGCTCGAGCGTGACGGGATCGGGATCGAGGGCTTGCAGCAACAGGTCTTCGAGGAACGCGCGCACCTCGGCGACCGGGTTGGTGATGGGGATGGCCACGGGCAGTCGTGTGAAGACCAGGTCGTAGGTGCCGAAGGGCTCGATCTTGCGGAGCACGTTGGTCTTGCTCCAGACCTCCCCGTGCGTGGCCGCCGCGAAGGCGAGGAAGAGACCCGTGCGCCCGCGCACGTTGGCCGACGCCGGGCCGGCGAGGAGCGGCATGCCCGCGATGGGCTCGAAGGCGGGCGCGAGCTGCGACATCCCGAAGGACACCGCGAGGCCCTCGGTCCCGGCGTTGGCGAGGATCTCGTCCCCCACGGACTCGAGGATGAC
>CAZEAA010000122.1:0-14629 GCA_964510015.1 uncultured Sandaracinaceae bacterium | reverse complement strand
TCGTGAACTTCGTAGCCGCGGAATGATCAGACTTTTAGGGGGCGTGAACGGTTACACTGAGCCTGTGCTTGGCCCTCGTCGATCCCGACGATCCGGTCCACACGACGTACGCCCCGATCTTTCAAGGTGGTTGTGTATGGTCGGATGGGACCCCGGTGACCCAGCGCGCCCCTGACACCCCGTGCCCAGGCATCGAGCCGACCGCCGCAACCAACTACTTTCCCGTACTTCGCTTCTGTGGGGGCACGTGCGGACGCGGCGGATGCACCGACCTCTTCACCGAGTACTTCAGCCACGATTGTGTCGGTCGCTCCGACAGCCGGAGCTTTGGGGTCTGCGCGGCGGACGGGGTTCGTTGTTCCGCGTCCAACGTCGGCAGCGTCCTCCACAACGTCTGTAGCTACGGCTATCGCGAAGAGTGGCTCGGCGCGGACGCCACGTGTCTATGCATGGTGACGCAGCCGCAGCCTGATTGGGCAGAAGAGGAGCTCGGCTGGGTCGTTCCCGCACGGTCCTGCTTGGAGTATCAGCGCGCGTTCCCGGATAGCGTGGATTGCCGGGACGAAGAGTACGAGCGGGTTCCCACGCCACCGTAGCGAGTGGGTGCCAAGCCTCAGCTCTTCAGCTTGTACCCCGAGTTGATCATGTACCGGACCACGCCGGCGCAGATCACCAGGAAGCCCAGGATCATGCCGAGGCTGACGCCCACACCCACGTCGGCCACGCCGAAGAAGCTGTAGCGGAAGCCGCTGATCAAGTAGACCACCGGGTTCACGAGCGCGACCTTCTGCCAGAAGGGCGGGAGCATGTCGATGGAGTAGAAGCTGCCGCCCAGGAAGGTGAGCGGCGTGACGACCATGAGGGGGATGACCTGCAGCTGCTCGAAGCTGTCGGCCCACAAGCCGATCAAGAAGCCGAAGAGGCTGAAGGTCACCGACGTGAGCACCAGGAACGCCAGCATCAAGAACGGGTGCTGCACTTCGTAGGCCACGAAGAGGCGCGCAGTAACCAGGATGAGGGTGCCGACCATGACCGACTTGGTGGCCGCGGCGCCCACGTAGCCGAAGACGATCTCCACGAACGACACGGGCGCGGAGAGCACCTCGTACACGGTGCCCGACCACTTGGGCATGTAGATGCCGAACGACGCGTTGCTGATGCTCTCGCTGAGCAGCGACAGCATGACCAGGCCCGGAATGATGAACGCGCCGTAGGCGATGCCGTCCACCTCGCCCATGCGCGAGCCGATGGCGGCGCCGAAGACCACGAAGTAGAGCGACGTGGAGAGCACCGGCGAGGCGATGCTCTGCATGAGCGTGCGGAACGTGCGGGCCATCTCGAAGCGATAGATGGCGGCGATGGCGTGTCGGTTCATTTGTCGTCCCTCACCAGGCTCACGAAGATGTCCTCGAGCGAGCTCTCGCTGCTCTGGAGGCCCTTGAAGTCGATGCCTTGCTCGTGCAGCCGGCGCAGCAGCGGCGCGATGCCGGTCTCGTCACGCTGCGCGTCGAAGGTGAAGACCAGCACGCGCCCCTCGTCCACGAGCTCGAGCGCGTCCTCGCCCAGGTCCTTCGGGATGCTGGTGAGCGGCTGCTGCAGCTCGATGCGCAGCTGCTTGGTGCCGAGCTTGCGCATGAGCGTGTGCTTGTCCTCCACCAGGATGAGCTTGCCACCGCGGATCACGCCCACGCGGTCGGCCATCTCCTGGGCCTCCTCGATGTAGTGCGTGGTCAGGATGATGGTGACGCCCTGATCGCGCAGGCGCCGGACCAGCTCCCACATGTCGCGGCGCAGCTCCACGTCCACACCCGCCGAGGGCTCGTCCAGGAAGAGGATGGTGGGCTCGTGGCTCAGCGCCTTCGCGATCATGACGCGGCGCTTCATGCCGCCCGAGAGCGTCTTGATCTTGGCGTCGCGCTTGTCCCACAGCGAGAGGTCCCGGAGGATGCGCTCGATCAGCGCAGGGTCCTTGGGCTTGCCGAACAAGCCGCGGCTGAAGCTGACGGTGGCCCAGACCGACTCGAACGCGTCGGTGGCCAGCTCCTGCGGGACCAGCCCGATCTTGGCGCGCGCCGCGCGGAAGTCGGTGACGATGTCGTGGCCGTCTGCGACCACCTTGCCGGTGGTCAGGTTGACGATGCCGCAGACGATCCCGATGAGGGTGGTCTTGCCGGCGCCGTTGGGCCCGAGCAGCGCCAGGATCTCCCCGCGCTTGATGTCCAGGTTCACGCCGTCGAGGGCCCGCAGGCCGGACGCGTAGGTCTTCCCGACCCCGGTGATGGAGAGAATCGTCTCGGAGGGCATATGGGGCGGGCAATCCTGGGGGGCGGAAGTTCGGTCTGCAAGCGGCTCAGTCGGCAAGACGCTTGCGGCGCCTCGGCCATAGTCGCTCCACATCGAAACACGCTACGAAGGCAACGAACGTCAGGGGATAAATGAAGCCGATGGCCATGAGCAGCAGCACCCCCACGTGGAATCCCCACATGGCGATGGCCCACGGGCGCCCCACCCGGCGGATGAGGGCGAGCGGCGCGCCGAGCTCCAGCAAGAGGCTGCCGGTGGCCATGGCCGAGAACAGGCGCGGGTGGTCCAGCAGCATCGCGCCGAGCGGGGAGTGCATGTCGCCCAGCTCGATCTTGCGGGCGTTGTCGTAGGCCACCAGGTTGCGCAGCGTGTCGCCCTCGATGAAGTGCAGGCCCCCGTTGCGCAGCTTGGCGATGCCGGCCAGCAGGTACGTGGCCGCCGCGATGGCCACCATCAGCCGAGGGGCCCAGCCGTAGCGCGCGTGCGGGTCGGGCTCGGGCTTCCCGCGGGCGTCGAGCGAGAGCGTGTCCGCCGCGGGCGACAGCGCCAGCACCAGCACGTGCGCGAGGTAGAGGTTGTCCGTGTGCAGGATCATCCCCCAGCTGTTGGTGTAGCTGAGCACCCACGTGAGCAGCAGCCCGTGCAGCGGGGCGAGTACGCGATGCCGAACGCCGAGCGCGAAGGTCATGGCGGTGACCACGGTCAGCGCCACGAGCACGCGATACACGTCGGGGGGCAGCGGAGCCTGGAGCAGGGACACGGGCCCCACGGGCACGAAGCGCGTGGTGTCGGTCAGCGCGTAGCTCAGCAGGTGCGGCAGGCGCGCTAGCAAGTAGATGACGCCGTACGTGCCCACCAGCGCGCGCAGGGTGGCCAGCCGCAACGCGGGGGTCACCGGCATGACCACGCGGTCGAGCCGCTCGAGCACGCTCATCGCGGCACCGGGCAGCGCGCGTGCAAGCGGCGGATGTAGGGGCCGGGCGGGTCCTCGTCGAAGTAGGCCACCGCGTCGAAGGCGATGGTCTCGACCTCCACCGTCTGTTGGTCCACGAGGTCATCCTCAGCGGCCACGCGCGCAGCGATCGCTGCACACAGCGCGGCCCCCCTGCCCGCCTGCACCGCCAGCTCGAGCGTACGCAGGGACTGCAGGGGCTCGCTGGTGGCAGCACTCACGCGCGGAGACAAGGGCGTGCGCTCCCCCGCGGCGTCCACCCCGACCGCGTGCATCACCGTCATACGCCGCGGGCGCTCGTGCGAGAACATGGGGAACGTGCTCAGCGGGAAGCTGTCTTCGTCCGGGTGGCGCAGCAGCGGGGAGAGCACCAGCGCGAGCGCGACCAGTGAGACGACGTACGCGTGCACGCGCTCCTTCGGCGTAGCCACCGACATCGTCTACTTCGTGGGCGCAGCCACGATGCTGTCCCCGCGGCGCAGCCGCTTGATGCGCTCGATGGTCTCGGGCGTGGCGGCTTCCACCAAGAGCGCGCGCGTGGACTCCACCCACTCGAAGCGCTGCTCGAACGTCAGCGACGAGAACACGCGGATCTGCTCGGGGGACACGGTGTAGACGTAGCCCTTGGGTGGTGCGCTCATGCGTCCCTCGTGATGAGCTGCTCGAAGAACATGGGCCATTGTAGCCGAGAGCCGCAGCTTGGTGTCGATGGACGGGCGCCCGAGGCGAACGTAGCTCGAGGCGGCCACGCGAGGTGCGCTGACGCCTCAGCTCGCGCTGCGCAGCGCCACCTGCTCCGGGAACGCCAGCGCGTAGAGGTCGGCCAGCGGCTCTTCGGCGGCATCACGCCCGAGCGCGCGCTCGAGGTCGCGCCCGATGGGCGGCATGGCGGCGTTGCGCTCCTTGCGGGGCAGGCTGTCCGCCTGCACGCGCTCCCAGGTGAGCTCGAGCCCGTGCTCGAGGTCCGGGCCGTGACCCACGCGCTCGCCGAACTCGCGGGCGCGCTCGGACCCGAGGGCCCGCAGCGCGTGCGCGATGAGCTCACCCACCAGGTCGCGGCCCATGGGCAGGTTGCGCGACATCCCCGCGAGGCTCTCGTCGCGCGTGTGCGGCTTGGCCAGCTCGAGGTGCAGGTCCACCAGCACCGACGGGTACATGGGGAGCGGGATGTGCGCGGGCCCGTTGCTGTGCTCGGTGGGCATCAGCTCGGCCCAGGTCTCGAGCACGTGCTGCGCGCGCCGGTTGAGTGCGGCCCACGGGTCACGCAGCGCGTGGAAGCGGCGCAGCTCGTCGAGCGGCGCCTGGTGCGCCTTGTCGAAGTAGTAGGGGCAGTGGAACGACCAGTAGATGGCGAAGTCCCACCAGAGCTTGGCGCCGTAGATGCGCGAGTGCGGGAAGACCTTGCTGTTGCCGCACAGCGTGCGGTCCATGTCGCGCGCCCAGTTCAGGTAGAAGCGGTCGAACTCCTGCACCAGCTCGTCGGTGAGGGTGCCCTCCATCTGCTCGCGCAGCATGCGCGTGGTGATGGTGTTGCTGAGCCCGATGAAGTCGTTGCCCATGCTGTAGAGCGGGTCGATGAACAGGCCCGCCTCGCCCACGCAGCTCCAGCCCTCGTAGGAGAAGCACTGCGTGCTGCGGTAGGAGTAGTTGTTGTAGGCGAGGAAGTCCTCGAACTTGCGCTCCTCGATGGCCTTGGCCACCGCCGGCTCGAAGCGCTCGAGCCACGCGCGCATGCGCGCCTCGTTGTTGAAGTCGGTGAGCTTGTGGTGCAGCGAGTCCGCCACCACACCCACGCTCGTGAGGCCGCTCGAGAGCGGGATGAGCCACACCCAGTAGCCCGTGCCCATGAGGTGGCTGGTGGAGAGCCAGCGGTTGTCGTCCACGTCGCGCGCGTGCCAGGCGGTCTCGCTCTTGGGCACCAGGTCGCCGGGCCCGAGGCGGCCCTTGATGCGGAACCACGCCGCGTGCGCCACCTTGTCGGCGGGGATGCGCAGGTCGCGCTGCTTCTGGATGCGGCGCGTGCGGCCGCTGGCGTCCGAGACCCAGTGGCAGGTGAACTCGCGCTCGGCGCCCGTGGCGTCCTTGAAGGCCACGCGGTTCAGCTCGCCTGGCGGGCTGAGCGTGACCTCGCCCACGATGGCGCCCTCGATGAGCGTGGCGCCGGCCTCTTCGACCATGCCGCGCATGTCGGTCTCGATGATGCCGCGGTCGATCTGGTAGCTGTGCAGCACCGGGAACTCGGTGGGCCCGATCTCGGTGCGCGTGTGCAGCGGCTCGCGGCCGTCTCCACCGAAGAAGCGCAGGCCGTTCTTGAAGAGGTGGTTCTTCTCGAGGTAGTCGGCCATGCCGAGCACCTTCGAGTAGTAGTGGGAGCCCAGCTCCACCGCGGACTCGCCCACCTTGTGGCAAGCCTCGGGCAGCGGACGGGCCATCTTCTCGAGGACCACCACGCGCGCCGCGGGCAGCGCCGCCCGCACTTGCAGGGCGAGGGCGAGGCCGGCGAGGCCTCCACCGCAAATGACGAGGTCGAAGTCGGGCTGAGAGGGGCTCGCGGAGGCGGTCATATGGGGACCACAAGTTAGGCTGGCCCGCGCGTCGCTGCAACCGCCTGCAACCGACCAAAACGCGGCGAACCGCGACAAAAGTTGGGCAGGGAGGAAACTCTGCGCGGCGACGACCGAGAACGGGGCGAACCCTGGAGCCAGAGCACCCATGAGCCCCTATCGCTTGCCCGAGCCGCCGTCCCCCACCGACCGCGTGATCACCCTGAACGCCGCCCTGCATCCCCGGGACTCCCTCCAGGGTGTGGCCCTGCTGATGGTGGCCGCGCCATACACGTGGTTCGTGGTGAAGGGCAGCGTGGAGCGGCTGGCGGAGGACCCGAGCCCGTGGCGACTGACCCTCTGCCTCGCGGCAGCCCTGGTCTTTCCGCTCGGCATTCTGCGGGCGTTTCGACGTGGCACGCTGCTCATCGGCGCGCGGTCGCTGCGGCAAGCGGGGTTCTTTCGCCAGCGCTCGGTGCGGTGGGCGGACGTGACCGGCGTCGAGCACGGCACGCGGGGAGGCCCGCTCGGCGGCGCGCCGCTCACGCACGTGCGGACCACGGAGGGGACCCTCACCATCCCGCTGCTCGGCGTGGTGGACCCGCAGGGCGCGCTCGACTGGGCCCTCGCTGCGGCCGTCGAAGGGCGCACCCACGAGATCGCCGAGCGGGTCGAGCGGGAGGGCCAGCCGCCGCGCGGGTATGGCCGCTACTGGCCCGCCGTGTTGGTCATCTTGCTCGTGGTCGGCATGGGAGAGGCGAGGTGGTACCGGCACGCACGGCGGAGGGTGATGGACGCCATGCTGGACGCCCCCCGAGCGCTGCCCTCGGCGGAGCGCGCCGAGGCCTACGCGCGGCTGCGCGACGACCCGTCTCTTCCGGACTCGGTGCGCTGCCGAGCCGCGACGGGCCATCAGTTCACGCTGGCGGAGGCGGGGGACGTGGCGGGCGCGCACGCGGCTTGCTTGGACGCCATGCGGCAGGGCTGCGCGTCGTCCCCGCTCGTCGCCTGTGCTGCGTTTGCCACGCCGGTGGCCGAATAGCGCGGGCACCCCGCCAGTCAGCCCTCCGTGGGCCCGGCCGCCCCGTCGCCATGCCCGCAAAAGCCCACCTCGGGTGCAGACGGCACCAGCGGCATGAGCCAGCGCTCGTGGGCGGCGCGCGCGGCAGCCACGGCGCTTTCGTCGTCGAGCTCTGCCGCGAACGCGATCCGCACCACGTCCCCGTCGGTCGTCCGGGCTGCGCCGGGCGGGAGCGGTGTCTGCTCCACGCGCGCGAGCACCGCGGCCGTCTCGGCGTCGGCGTGCAGGTGCCACGCACGGCCCATGTACTGATCGAGCGCGCCCGCTGGCCAGTCGAACGAGGTGCGCGGGGGGGTCGGCCGCGGATAGGGGGCGCGCGCCGGCTCGAAGCGTGCGGTCGCAAAGCGCACGCCGACCGCGGCCAGTCCGTCGCTCCACGCGGGAAGCCAGCGCGCCACGTCGGCGCGGAAGCTCGCGTCAGCGCCTGCGATGCCCACCGCGAAGCGCGGCCCCGCCGGCTCGAGGCCGAGGAAGATCTCGATGTCGGGATCGCTCGGGTCGCCCGCGAACAGCGAGACGATGCCGTAGTCCCAGGTCGCCGCACGCTGGTGCAGCTCGGCGATCGAGCCGATCGGCTCGGGCGGCGCGAAGGCGTGCGACCCGTGGGTCACCCGCCCGAGGTATCCGTCGGCTTGCAGCGGGCCGAGCAGCGTCTCGACGACGACCGTAGGGGTCAGCCACTGCCTCACGGCCGCGGCATCGGCATAGCACCTCACGCGGATCACGAAGCCGCTGGCCTTGTAGCCCATCGCCGCACTCTACCGTGGGTGGCCGGTTTCGGTCCGATGTCGATTGGGTAAATTGCGGCGCGCTCCGCGCGTCGACGTGGAAGAACCGAGCGCGCGTGCCTAGGCTCGTGAGCAGAGGCCACCATGGCACAGCAAGGCGCGTTCGTTCGCGAGATAGAGCTCTGGTCCCCACAGGGCGGCCACGACTGGCGGCGGACGGTCACGGGACTCGCCGGGGAGCGCGACGACAAGGTGACGGTCAACGGCACCGCGCAGGGCACGGCGCGCCTCGCCCGACGCGTGGCGTCCACGCAGCGACCGGAGCTGGAGGGTGAAGACCGCGAGACCGTGTGCGTCGCGTTTCCGGTGTTCCAAGCCCAGCGCCTCGCCACCGTGGTGGTGCTGCGGTGCCACAGCGACGAGGGACGTGGGGGCTGCGTCGAGGTCTGGGAGCCGAGCCAGCAGGCCGAGCTCGTCCACGCCGAGGGCTACTACGGGGTGCTCGGGAATTTCGAGATGTCGAGCCGGCTCGCGCGGTTTCCGCGGGGCATCGGGCTGCCCGGGATCACGTGGGAGCGCCGTCGGCCGCACATCATCGACGACCTGCGCTACTCCCCGCACTTTCTGCGGTCGGCCCTCGCGCGCGAGCACGCGCTGGCCGTGGGGCTGGGGGTGCCCGTCGTGCGACAGAACCGGGTGGAGCACGTGGTGGTGTTCCTGACCGCGCAGCGCTCGCCGCCCGCGCGCGCCATCGAGATCTGGATCCCGGATGCGCAGGGGCGCCTCTGGCTGGACCACGGGGCCTACGACGGAGGCCTCGAGGCGCTCGGCCGGGCGAGCCGCACCACTTGCTTGATGCCCGGCGAGGGCGTAGCGGGCCGCGCCGCGAAGGCGGGGGAGCCGCTCGCGTGGTCGAGGCAGAGCAAGCAGAACGACGCGACCGACAGCGACGCCGCGCGGGCCGGCCTGGTGCTGGGCATGGCCCTGCCCATCGTGGAGAGCGCGGGCACCCGCGCCGTGCTCGTCCTGCGCTCCTGACGGGGAAGCGACCACTCGACCTGGGCCCCCGAGGCGGCATGGACGCTCGCCGCACGGCACGCTATGACTGCGGACACCCCCTCCTCAGGAGAGTTCCTTCATGCCCAAGGTCGATGTCGCCATCCTCGGTGGTGGCCTGGCTGGTAACCTGCTTGCCCTCCAGCTGCGCAAGCACACCCCTGGTGTCTCGGTAGCGGTCTTCGAGAAGTCCATCACCCGCGGCTACAAGGTGGGCGAGTCCACCGTGGAGGTGGCCACCCACTACCTCATCCGGCGCATGGGGCTGTCCACGTACACGTACAAGGAGCACCTGCCCAAGAACGGCCTGCGCTTCTTCTTCGACACGCCGGAGCGTGACTCGGAGCTCACGGAGATGAGCGAGATCGGCGTGAACGCGTTGCCGCCCTACCCCAGCTTCCAGCTGGACCGCGCGCGCCTCGAGCGGGACCTGATCGAGATGAACCGCGCCGCCGGCGTGGACATGCACCTGCCGGCCGAGGTGTCGGATCTCGAGCTGTCGAACGACGGCAGCCCGCACCGCTTCAACGTCACCGAGGACCAGGCCGGCACCCCCGCGCAGAGCGCTTGGGAGGCCCGCTGGGTGGTGGACACCACCGGTCGCACCAGCCTGATCGCCAAGCTGCGCGACCTGCGCATCCCGGAGCCCAGCCACCACATCGCGGCCAGCTGGGCCCGCATGACCGACGTGCTGGACATGGACGCCATCGACGCGCCGGCCTGGCAGAAGCGCGCGCGCTGGACGGGCCGCATGCTCTCCACCACGCACTTCATGTATCCGGGCTACTGGATCTGGTTCATCCCGCTGCGCGAGGGCATCACGTCCGTGGGCATCGTGTGCGACAAGAGCCAGTGGGACCGCGGCATGGCGCGCGAGGAGGGCTTCCGCGCCTTCATCAACAAGCACAAGGCCACCGCGAAGATGATCGAGAACGCGAAGATGATCGACATCGGCGCGTACAACCAGCTGGCCTACCGCACCAAGCGCTTCTACAGCGGCGCCGAGCGCTGGGCGTGCGTGGGCGACGCGGCCGCCTTCACCGACCCGTTCTACAGCCCGGGCAGCGACTTCATCGCGCTCGGCAACGACTTCACGGCCGACCTGATCACGCGCGACTTCAAGGGCGAGAGCAGCGAGGCCGTGCAGACGCGCTCGGACCTGTACGACGCCTTCATCAAGTATCGCTTCGAGACCACGATGGCGATCTACGACCAGCTGTACGAGACCTTCGGCAGCTACGACCTCTTCCGCGCGAAGATCTTCTTCGACACGGCGCTCTACTACAACCTCATCTTCGACGCCTACACCTCGGACCTGCACCTGGACGAGAAGTGGCTGCGCGGCGAGCTGCGGCGCAAGGAGTGGGGTATCCAGACCATGCAGAACTTCCGGGCGCTGTTCCGCGGTGCCACGAAGGAGCTGCACGCCCGCGGCGACTACTTCAAGGGCAACCAGGGCAAGCACTCGCTCGACGGGCGCTCCACCTTCGGCGTGCTCGAGCCCGTGGGCGAGATGCGCAAGCGCCGCCAGGTGAACGCGCGCAGCGAAGAGGTCTTCCAGAAGACGCAGACCATGCTGCGCGAGCTGTTCGGCGGGAAGGCCGACTTCCTGGACGAGATGTTGAAGGGCGAGCGCGACCTGTTCGACGCGTGGACCCAGCTCGGGACCGAAGACGAATGAGAGCGCGCCCGGACGCGCAGCGAGTCGTCGTCACGGGGATGGGCGCCACCACGCCCATCGGCAATTCGGTGGCGGAGTCGGTGGAAGGTCTGCGCGCCATGCGCAGCGGCATCCGCTTCATGCCCGAGTGGGACAAGGTCACGGACATGCTGGGGCGCCTCGGTGGCACGGTGGAAGGTCTCGACTTCGAGGCCCTCTACTCGCGCAAGAAGCGCCGCACCATGGGCCGCGTGGCCATGCTGGCGGTGCACGCCGCGGAGCAAGCGGTGGAGCAGGCCGGCCTGGGCGCCGAGCTCCTGCGCTCGCCGCGCGTGGGTGTGGCCTTCGGCAGCACCAGCGGGTCGGGCAGCGAGACCGAGGCGTTCAGCATGCCGCTGGTCACCAACAACAACATGAAGGGCCTCGAGTCCAACTCGTACTTCCGGCTCATGACGCACACGTGCGCCGTGAACGTGGGCCACGTGTTCCGCGTGCAAGGCCGCGTGGAGTCCACGTGCAGCGCGTGCACCAGCAGCTCGCAGGCCATCGGCCGCGGCTACGAGCTGATCCGCGCGGGTGTGCAGGACGTCATGATCTGCGGCGGCGCCGAAGAGATGCACTACATGAGCGGCGTAACCTTCGACCTGCTCATGGCCACCAGCCACAAGTACAACGAGCGGCCCACGGAGTCGCCGCGCCCCTTCGACAAGGCGCGTGACGGCCTGGTCATCGGCGAGGGCGGCGGCGCGCTCGTGCTCGAGTCGTTGGCCCACGCGAAGGCGCGCGGGGCGCACATCCTGGCCGAGGTGCTGGGGTACGCCAGCAACTGCGACGGCGCGCACCTCACGGCGCCCGACAAGCGCGGCATGCAGCGCGTGATGGAGCTGGCGCTGGCGGACGCCGAGCTGAACCCGGCCGCGGTCGACTACGTCTGCGCACACGGGACGGGCACCGACATCGGTGACGTGGCGGAGAGCAGCGCCACCTGGGAGGTCTTCCAGCGGGCCGTGCCGTTCGCGTCGCTCAAGGGCTACGTGGGGCACACGCTCGGCGCGTGCGGCGCCATCGAGGCGGCCTGGTGCTTGGCCATGATGCGCGACGGCTTCATGGCCGCGAACAAGAACCTGACCGAGCTGGACCCCGCGTGCGCGCAGGGGCTCGACTACGTGACCAGCGTGCGCGAAGAGCGCCCGCGCATCGTGATGACCAACAACTTCGCCTTCGGCGGCATCAACACGTCCATCTTGCTGGGGCCCGCCCCCGGCAGCGCCGAGAGCGAGGCCGCGCGCGCATGAGCAAGGGCTCGTCGAGCTCGCTCGCGACGTCCACGTCCCGCGGTGAGGCGCCACTCTCGCCGGACGAGCGGCGCAACGACTCGCGCATTTCGCAGGCGCTCCGCACGCTGGCCACGTTCGCGTCGTTCGCCATGTTCTTCACGGGCAGCATCCTGCTGGGCCTGCTGTTCGTGCCCGTCTTCCTGCCGCTCGTGCTCTTCAACGTGAAGCGCTACCGCGCGCTCTGCACCGCGTTCGTGGCGCGTGGCTATGGCGCGTTCCTCTACTGGATGAAGTTCATCCGGCTGATCACCTACGAGATGCCCGTGCCCCCGCCGGGCCTCGAGGGGCGCCCGTACGTGGTGGTGGCCAACCACCCCACCATGATCGACGTGCCCTTCATGCTGCACTCGTTCCCGCGGCTGACCAGCATGGTGAAGTGGGAGTGGTACAACTTCGGGCCGTTCGCGCTGGTGCTGCGCTCCACGAACTACATCCCGGCCGACGGCGCGCCCGCGAAGGACGGTGACGAGACGTCCACCCCCGCGCTCGACCGCATGGTGGCGCACGTGCAGGCCGGGCATCCGCTGGTGTGCTTCCCCGAGGGCTCGCGCTCGCTGCGCCACGGGCTGCGTCGGTTCCGTCGCGGGCCGTTCGAGACCGCCGTGCGCGCCAAGGTGCCCATCGTGTCGGTGTTCGTGGACGTGAACCGGCCCATCTTGGACCGCACGCACCACTTCTGGCAGGTGCCCGAGGGCAAGGCGCACTTCCGCTTCGAGGTGCGCGAGGTGATCGAGACCGACCCTGCGCGTGGCGGCATCGACGACGCGGAGCTGCTGCGCACGCGCGTGCGTGACGACCTCGCCGAGTGCTGGGCGGGCTGTCTGCAGCGACGCGAAGCGCTGCGGTTGGCCGAGTCCGCGGGCGCCTGAGCTCGTCCCCTCGAGCGCGCAGGTGTGGTGACCGCCGAAGTCACCTACGATGGGGGTATGAACGCGCCTCCTCCGCCTCAGCCGGCCTCCCCGATCGTGATCAACCTGCTGTTCATCGGATGCTTCATCGCGGGCCTCGCCATCGTCGTCGTGGGCGCCATGGGCATCGTGAACGAGGGCGCCCTCGGCGACGGAGCCCTCCCCGCGCAGGCGCGCGTGACGGACACCCGGATCATGACCTCCACCAAGAGCGGTGACTCGTTCGAGCTGCGCTACGCCTTCGACGTGGACGGGCAGACGTACACGTACCGCGACGAGACGGGCCGCGAGGACCTCTGGGCGAGCGTCACACACGAAGCCTGGGTGGACGCGCGCAACACGGGCTCCGTGCACATCCTCTACCTGCCGAGCGACCCGTGGGTGAGCCAGCCGCGCGACAAGGCGACGTCAGGCATCTTCGACAAGCTGGCCGGCATGTGCGTGGGGTTCTTCTGCATGGCGCCCGCGTTCCTATGGGTCTTCGGCGCCATCAAGCGGCGCCGCGCCGGCGCGCAGGGGTGAAGGGCAACCGCCGCACTGACGAGTGTGTCGCTCGAGCGGGTCAGGCGAAGACCAGCGTGCCGCGCGTGCACTCGAGCTCGCCGTTGAACAGCGCGAAGGTGACCTTGTCGCCGGCGCGGGTGAGCGAGAGGCTGAGCATGTCGTTCGGGCGCAGGGCCTGCATGAACTTGAGGCGCTTCACGGCACCGATGGCGCCGAGCTCCGGCCACGCGCGGCGCGCCTGGGTCTCCGCGAGCGGGCCGAGCTGGGCCACACCGGGGACGATGGGGTCGTGCGGGAAGTGGCCATCGAAGTAGCGGAGCGTGGGGGGCACGTGGACCGAAACGCGCGCGCTTCCGCCCTCTTGCTCCCAGCGGAGCTCACCGAACTCGAACTCACGGTCGAACATGGCCGGGATGCTGCGGGGTGAGCGGCCCGGGAGCAAGCGGGCGAGCGGGCATGCGGGCGCACGGCTGGACTGCTACGTCTCCGGCATGAGCTTCGTGCACGCCGTTCGCTCGCTGGTCCGTCCGCCGTTCTTCGCGGCCATGGCGCTGTTGGTCAGCTCACTCGCCGTGGGCTGCACGCCACCCACGGTGGCCACCGCCACCCCCGAGCAGCTGGCGAACGCCTACCCCACCGTGCTGCAGCCGCCCGCCTCGCTGGGCGCAGACTTCATGATGGAGCAGGAGGTCACCATGACCCACGCGGAGGGACAGAACACCTTCCGCGCCATCCTGCAGAAGCGCGGCGACGAGCTCGTGCTGCTGGGCCTCGCCCCCCACGGCGGGCGCGCGTTCGTGCTCACGCAGCGCGGCGACGAGATCACGTTCGAGAGCTTCATGCCCGAAGAGCTGCCCTTCCCGCCACGCTACATCCTGCACGACATCCATCGCACTTGGTTCCAGAGCGGAGGCGACGCGGCGCCCGGCGCAGACGGCTGGCGTGAGATCGAGCGCGACGGTGAGCGCATCCGCGAGCACGTGGGCCCCGCGGGCGTGACCGAGCGTCAGTTCACGCGGCTGGATGGCGCGCCGGCGGGGACCATCACGGTGCGCTACGGCGAGGGGCTTGCCCCGGGTGCGCCGCATACCGCGCGGCCGCCCGACGAGACCACGTTCGAGAACGGCTGGTTCGGCTACACGGGCCGCGTGCGCACGCTGAGCTGGGAAGCGCTCTGAGCCCGCTGCGCACCACACCGTGATAGTCTTGGTGCATTCCGACGACAGGGTCCAGAAGCGCATGCTCTATGGCGAGGCCGGCGTGCCGCACGATTGGATCGTCGACGTGGACACGCGTACCCTCGAGGCGTTCACGCTGGAGTCTGGGCGTTGGATCCTCTCCGGCAGCTACGACGAGGAGAGCACGGCCGCGATCGCCCCGTTCGACTCGGTCGCGCTCGACGTCGGCCGTCTGTTCTTGCCTCGCACGCCGTGAGGATTCACGGAGCACGTCGCGCTTCGCGGTGACCAACGCGGGCGTACGTTGACGGACGTGGACGTGGTCGTCTATCGACTCATCACAAGTCCTGGGTCCTGCGGAGCCTATGAGCAGAGGTG
>CAZEAA010000121.1:0-14663 GCA_964510015.1 uncultured Sandaracinaceae bacterium | reverse complement strand
AGGGACCGCCGCGCTGCACGTCGCAGATGACGAGCGGCAGCTCGGTGATGAACGCGAGGCCGATGGCCTCACCCTTCAGCGCCACACCCGGGCCCGAGGTGCCCGTGACCCCGAGCGAGCCGGCGAAGCTGGCGCCGATGGCGGCCGCGACCGCCGCGATCTCGTCTTCCGCCTGGAACGTGGTCACGCCGAAGTGCTTCAGCTTGGCCAGGTTGTGCAGTAGGCCGGAGGCCGGCGTGATGGGGTAGCTGCCGTACATGATGGGCAGGCCCGCCAGCGCGGCGCCCTGCACGAGGCCCCAGGCCAGCGCCTGGTTGCCGTCCACGCTGCGGTACTCGCCGGGCTTGAGGTCGGCCTTGGGCACCTGGTAGGCGCCGATGCCACCGGGCATCTCGGCCGTCTCGCCGTAGGCGTGGCCCGCGTTGAGCGCCGCGATGTTGGCCGCCGCGAGGTTCGGGTCCTTGGCGAACTTCTGGTTCAGCCACTCCACCGTGGACGCGCGGTCGCGCCCGAAGAGCCAGAACATGAGACCGAGGGTCCACATGTTCTTGCAGCGGCCGCCGTCCTTCGCGCCGAGGCCGTACTCGGCCACGGCCGCGAGCGTGAGCTTGCTGATGTCCAGCTTGATGACGCGGAAGCGCGCGAGGTCGTCGCCGTCGAGCGGGTTGGTCTCGTAGCCGGCCTTCTTGAGGTTGGGCGTGTTGAACGCGCCCTCGTTCACCACCAAGAGGCCGCCCGTCTTGAGCGTGCTGGCGTTCACCTTCAGCGCGGCCGGGTTCATGGCCACCAGCACGTCGGGGTCGTCGCCCGGCGTCATGATGTCGTGGTTCGCGAAGTGCACCTGGAAGCCCGACACGCCGTACAGCGTGCCGGTCGGAGCGCGAATCTCGGCCGGGAAGTCCGGGAAGGTCGACAGGTCGTTGCCCATCAGCGCGGTGGCCGTGGAGAACTGTTGACCCGTGAGCTGCATTCCGTCACCGGAGTCACCCGCGAACCGGATGACGACCGAGTCGAGCTCTTCGCGCTGCGTCGTGCTGGTCATGAGAGAGAGGCTTCCAGAGAGAACTGAAGGGGGGTTGCGGGAGGTCTGCGAGCCATCCAAGGCAGGCGGACCCCGGCGCGCTGGAATATTCGTTATGAGGGGGTCGCGCGCCAGCGCATTTGTGCAAGATGAAGGGCCGGCCATGACGCAAGCGACACGAGTCAAGGTGTGTGGGATCCGAACACCCGAGGACGCGCTCGCCTGCGTGGCCGCCGGAGTGGACACGCTGGGCCTCAATTTCTGGCCCGGAACCCCGCGCTGCGTGGACATCGCCGGGGCACAGCGGATCATTGCCGTCCTCCCGGCCGGTTTCGACGTGGTCGCCGTCTTCGTGGATCAAGGCCTCGACTTCGCGCGGCAGGTGCGGGCCGAGACCGGCATCGCGTGGGTGCAGCTGCACGGCGAAGAGCCCCCCGAAGACGTCGCCGCCCTCCTGCCCAACGCGTACAAGGCGCTCGGCGTGAGCGACGTTTCCCCCTTGGAGGAAGTGCGCCGCTTCCCCGGCGAGCACATCCTGCTGGACGCCCGCGTGCCCGGCGCCATGCCCGGCGGAACGGGCGTGAGCTTCGACTGGGAGCTGGCCATTCAGACGGCGCGCGAGCGGAAGCTGACCCTGGCCGGCGGCCTCACGCCTCTCAACGTGGCCGAGTGCGTGCGGCAGGTTCGGCCGTATCGCGTGGACGTGGCGAGTGGTGTGGAATCCGCCCCGGGCGTGAAGGACGCGGCGAAGGTCCGCTCATTCGTACAAGCCGTGCGCGAAGCCGACGCCGTCTGTAACGCGAAGTCTTGAGCCGAGCCCCAAGCCTGGCAGCGATCGACGACAGTCGTGGGCGTGGTCGTGGTCCTCTGACGACTCGCCACAAGTCCTGTTCGGTGACCGGCAGGCGGAATCGGCTTCTGCGAAGGCGAATTGGGGCACCCACCGCTGAAGCGGTGGGCAGCAAACTACGCATGGATAGTTCTAAAGTCCCCCCTTCGGGGCGACTACGTGGCGGACAACAGGGTGTGTTCTACTCGAGGGAGCCCAACGCGGCGGCCTTCGGCCGCCTGCCTATGTGGGGTCCGGGTAACCTTGGTAGGCTGGCTGCCAACCTTTCCATCAGTTAGTCGCCCCGCAGGGGGGACTTTCAGGTCGCCCGGGCCTAGTCTGCTGCCCACCGCTTCTAGCGGTGGGTGCCCAAGTGACTTGGAACAGGCTGGTTTCCTCGACAGCCAGAGTCGTGGTCCTTGACGGCGACGGCGACGGGTTCACGCCTGACCCCTCACCAGACATCACCGTGATGCACCCCCGTCGCAAGCTCCACCTCCACCTCGCTCGCGTAGGGCGACCCGGTGTGCGCCCTCACCCAGAAGCGCAGCACCCCAGCCTCCACCCGTGGCGCAGCCACCACCCCCGCCACCCGCTGGCTCAGCCCCGTCGCCCCCGCACGCAGCGGCTGTTCCTCTGCACGCCGCAGCAGCATCGCCATCGCATAGCGCGCGAGCACGCCCGCGCTCGCCGTGGTCGCCGCGGCCCGCACGAACAACGCCCGGCCCGTGAGCACCGCGCCGGCGTAATCCACCGCCTCCACGCTCGCGTAGCGCTCGGGCGCCCCGCTCCGACGCTCCTCGCCGTGAATCACGAACAGCGAGAGCCCCGGCACCGCGAAGCCCGTGAACGGCGCGATCGCGTAGCCCGGGTGCAGCACTTCGATGGCCGACGGGACACCGGCTGACACCATGGGCCAACCCGAACCGTCCGTGGGCTCGCTCATGCACGAGTAGCGCATCGCGGGGTGAGCCGCTTGGGCTTGCACCGTCGCTGGTGTGAGCACCATCACCGCCACCACCACGAGGAGGGCTCTCATCCGTCTGGGACTCACGCACGTGTCAGATCCTTGGGGCGACCAGGAGCTACTCCCGTAGCGTTCATGTACACTGGGCGCATCCCACGGAGGTAGCCCATGCTCGTCGCCCTTCCCTTCAATCTCCTCTCCACCTCGCCCACTTGGCGTTGCGACGTGTGTGACGCCGCCGACCAGACGGGCACCGAGTGCGAGGAGTGCGGGCACACCAAGTGCGCGAACTGCACGTGAACGCGGCGCGCTTCGGGTAGCGTAATCGCGTGTACCAGAGCCACCCGTTCCGCAGCGGCGTTCGCTCCATTGTCGAGTCCGCCCCACCCGCTTCGCTGCGTGCTCCCGTGGTCGGCCTGCGCATCGGTCCCGATCGCGCAACGCACCGTGCACGCGCGAAGCTGAGCGAACTCGAGACGCTGCTCGAGTCCGTGAAGCCCGGCGCCGTGCGGCTCCTCGAGATCGACCCCGCCTCTCAGCTGACCCGCGTGCCGCTCGCGGTGGAGCGCTTCACCGAACTCACGCACGCCCACGTCGCGGGCCGCAAGCTCCGCGACTTCAGCGCGCTCGGCGGTCTGGCGAAGATCGAGAGTCTGTTCATCACGGGCTATCGCGAGCCGGAGTTCTGGCCCATGCAGGAGCTCCCGCTCGAGCGCGTTCGTTCCATCGGCGACAGCCTGGTGTCGTGCGCGCTGTCGTCCAAGCAGCTGTGGTTCCAGCGCTCGAAGCTGCAGCGCTTCGAGCACGGCTCCGTGGAAGAACTCCGGTTGGAGAACTGCAACTCGGTCGACTACACGTCGCTTCGCAACCTGGTGGGCCTCCAGCGTCTGGTGCTCATGGCCCAGCCGCTCACCAGCCTCGATTTCCTCGCGGACTGCCGCGAGCTCCGGTCGCTCGACGTCTTCGCGCCGAGCAAGAAGACCGACGTGCAGCAGCTGGCGCGCACGACCACACTCGAGCGCGTCTTCCTCGCCGCCGACGCCAAGGTCATCGAAGCGATCGGGAAGGCGAACCCACGGCTGTCGATCACCAACGGCGAGACGTGCTTCATCGGGGGCCAGCCGGCGAAGCACTTCGGCGACTTTCACCCCACAGCCGTTGCGTAGACTCACCGGCAGCATGTTGAAGGGGCTCGCCGAGGTCGTCGGCACCCGCCCGCCGCGCTGGACCTGAGCGAGACCCGAGGCACTCGTAGCGCTCGCCATCTCGGCCAGTTGCATCACAATAGGGCGAACCGAATGTCCTCCTCCGCATTCAGCCCCGAAGACGCCGCCATGCGGCAGCCGCGGCCCCCCGGAAAGCGCGAGCGCGGCGTGTGGTGGGTGGTGGCCCTCACCGCCGTGATGATGGTGGTGGAGATCGTGGTGGGCTACGCCACCAACTCCATGGCGCTGCTGGCCGACGGCTGGCACATGGCCACGCACGTGGGCGCGCTGGGCCTCTCGGGCGCGGCCTACGTCTTCTCGCGGCGCTTCGCACACCACCCCGCGTTCGCGTTCGGCACCGGCAAGGTGCAGGCCATCGCGGGGTACACCAGCGCGCTGGCGTTGGCGCTGGTGGCGGTGGCCATGATCGGGGAGTCGGTCGAGCGGCTCATGACACCCGTCACCATCGACTTCGCGCGGTCGCTGCCCGTCGCGGTGGTGGGCCTGGTGGTGAACCTCGCGAGTGTCCTTCTCCTGCACGTCACCGAAGACGCCGACCCGCCGCGAGGCAACGAGCACGAGGACCACGAGGATGGTCACGGTCACGAGGATGGTCACGCGCATGGCCACGGTCACGGTCACGCGCACGGCCACGGCCACGGTCACGGCCACGGAGAAGACCACAACCACCGCGCGGCCTTGCTGCACGTCGCGGCGGACGCGCTCACCAGCGCCCTCGCCATCGCGGCGCTGCTGGCCGGGCGCTACCTCCACTGGGACTGGCTCGACGCCATCTCCGGGGTGGTGGGTGGTCTGGTCATCTTGAAGTGGGGCGTCGGGCTCGCCTACCACGCCGCGTCCGAGCTGCTGAACGTGAACCCGTCGCTGGCCCTCGAAGAGGAGGTGCGCGCGTCGCTCACGGCGCACGACACGGTGCGGGTCATCGACCTGCATGTCTGGCCCCTCGGCGGCGGCGCTCGCTCCTGCGTGGTCACCCTCGAGGCGGCCGAGCACGACGTCCTGCACTACCGCGAGCAGCTGGCGCGCTTTTCGTTTGCCCACCTCACCGTGGAGCTGCGCCGAGCGGACGGCTCGGCAGCTCCCGACGCGAAGTGACCGCGGGAGCGTGACCGCCCGTTGGCGTCGTCAGCGCGAAGGGAGCTTGCCCGGGTAGACGCTCTCGCGGACCGCGACGTGTTCGTCGGTGGACTCGCCCGCGTGGGGCAAGCGCAAGCCCGGGCTGCTGGGACGGATGTCCCGGGTGACGCTGCGACGGCGCGCGCCTTCGGTGAGGAACTCGAGGTCACCGAGCAGGTGGCGGAAGAAGTCGCGCATGGCGGGCACGTCGAAGTCCACCGGCTGCCCCTCGCCGTCCACGAGCGTCCCGCCCACGACACGCCAAGGCCCCGGATGGAAGGAGCGAGCCGCCATCAGGCGAGCGCGAGTCTCATAGCGTTGGTCATCGGACATGGCTTGCTCCCGAATGGGCTCCCGGCACGAGCCCCGACGTTACGCGCACACACACTCCGACACGAGGCCAATTCACCTACATTTTGGGCCAAAGCAAGGTCTCGAAGGCAGTCCTGACAGAATACTCCCGTGGAGTGGCACCTGCACGCCCGAGCGAGCGCTTTCCTCCGTGGTCGAAGCGCGCTAGGGGTGAAGGGATGTCCACCACGACCTCCCGCCCCGGATACTTCGGGCCCTACGGCGGCCGCTTCGTCGCCGAGACGCTCATGCCCGCGCTCGAAGAGCTGGCGCAGGCGTACGCCGCGATCCAGCAAGACCCCACGTTCCAGGCCGAGCTGAACGAGCTGCTCGAGCACTACGTGGGTCGCGAGACGCCGCTCTACCGCGCCCGTCGCCTGAGCGCCGAAGTGGGTCTCGATGTGTGGCTCAAGCGCGAGGACCTCTGCCACACCGGCGCGCACAAGGTGAACAACACACTGGGCCAGGTGCTGCTCGCGAAGCGCATGGGCAAGACGCGCATCATCGCCGAGACGGGCGCGGGGCAGCACGGCGTGGCCACCGCCACCGCGTGTGCGCTGATGGGCCTGCCGTGCGTGGTGTTCATGGGTGCCGAGGACGTGCGTCGTCAGGCTCCCAACGTGAAGCGCATGGAGTTGCTGGGCGCCGAGGTGCATCCCGTGCACTCGGGCTCGGCCACGCTCAAGGACGCCATGAACGAGGCGCTGCGCGACTGGGTCACCAACGTGGCGAACACGTACTACTGCGTGGGCTCGGCGGCTGGCCCGGCCCCGTACCCCGACCTGGTGCGTGACTTCCAAGCGGTGATCGGCCGTGAGGCGCGCGCGCAGATCCTCGCGCGCACGGGCAAGCTCCCGGCCGCCGTGGTGGCGTGCGTGGGCGGTGGCAGCAACGCCATCGGCTTGTTCTCGGGCTTCATGAACGACGAAGGCGTGCGCCTCATCGGCGTGGAGGCCGCGGGCGACGGCATCGACACGCCCCGTCACGCGGCGCCGCTCAACGCGGGGCGCGTGGGCGTGCTGCACGGGGCCAAGAGCTACTTGCTGCAAGACGACGCGGGCCAGGTCATCGAGGCGCACTCGGTGAGCGCGGGCCTCGACTACCCGGGTGTCGGGCCCGAGCACAGCTGGCTCAAGGACCTGGGGCGCGCCACCTACGGGGCCGTCACCGACGACCAGGCGCTCGAGGCGTTCCAGCAGCTGTGCCGCACCGAGGGCATCATCCCGGCGCTCGAGTCGAGCCACGCGCTCGCGTACCTGCCGTTCTTGCGCACGCGCGACGGCCTGCCCGAGGGGGCCACCGTCGTCGTCTGCCTCTCGGGGCGCGGCGACAAGGACCTCGACAACGTCCAAGAGCAGCTGGCCCTCCGCCACCCCACCACGCACTGAGCCGAGAGACACGCCGCCCATGGGACGCATTCAACAAGCCTTCGAGCGCGCCGCTTCCGAGCAGCGCGCCGCCCTGGTCATCTACCTGTGCGCCGGGGATCCCGACCTGGCCACCACGGTCCGCCTGGTGTGCGCCGCCGCCGACGCGGGCGCCGACGTCATCGAGCTGGGTGTCCCCTTCAGCGACCCCACCGCGGACGGCGCGGCGATCCAGAAGGCCAGCGAGCGCGCGCTGAAGCAGGGCACCACCCTGCGCGGTGTGCTCGACGTGGTGCGCGAGGTGCGCAAGACGCACGCGGTGCCCGTGCTGCTCTTCGGGTACTACAACCCCGTCATGTCGTACGGCGAGGTGAAGCTCGCGAACGACGCGGCGGACGTGGGCGCCGATGGCTTTCTGGTGGTGGACCTTCCGCCCGAGGAAGCGGGCCCCCTGCGCAGCGCGGCCATCGCGCGCGGCATGGACCTGGTGCCGCTGATCGCGCCCACCAGCCACGAAGCGCGCGTGCGCTTGGCCGCGGACACCGCCACGAGCTTCATCTACTACGTGTCGATGACGGGCGTGACCGGCGCCGTGGGCCTCGACCTGGGCGCGGCCTCCGTGCGCGCGGGCGAGCTGGAGAAGCGCATCGGCAAGCCCATCGCGCTGGGCTTCGGCGTGAGCACACCGGACGACGTGCGCGGCGTGGCGAGCCACGTGAGCGGCGTGGTGGTGGGCAGCGCGGTGGTGCGGGCCATCGAGTCGGCCGCCACGCCGGATGCTGCCGTCGCGGCGGTCACCAAGCTGGTGTCCTCGCTGGCCGGCGCCACCTCGCGGGGCTGAAGCGCGAGCGTTCGCTGAGCGCCTTCTTTGTTTCGACCACGAAATGGGCTCGAAACATGGGCCGGGCAGAGTCGATAGGCATGAACGGAGAGCGTCCGCTGACGCGCTTCTGGACTTCATAGGCCTGACGAACCGGAGAACGGCATGAATCGAACCTCAGCATGGCTATTGGCAGGGGCCCTCCTGGCGACCCCCAGCGTCGCTCTCGCAGATGACGTGGACCCCGGCGTCTTCACCGCCAACAACGTGTGGATGATGGTGTGCACCGCGTTGGTGTTCATGATGCACATGGGCTTCGCGACGTTGGAGACCGGCCTCACGCGCTCCAAGAACACCGTCAACGTGCTCTTCAAGAACACGTTCATCGTGTGCATGGGCCTCCTCACCTACTACGTCGTCGGCTTCAACCTGATGTACCCGGGCGACGCCTGGGTGACGGCGCACAAGTTCCTCGGGTTCTCCGGGTTCGGCCTGACGCTGCCCGAGAACGGCGTGACCGCCGCATATGCGTCGGGTGGCTACACGTACTGGACCGACTTCCTCTTCCAGGGGATGTTCGCCGCCACCTGCGCCACCATCATCTCGGGCGCCGTGGCCGAGCGCGTGAAGCTGACCAGCTTCATGGTCGCGGCCACCCTCTTCGTGGCGTTCGTGTACCCGGTCGCCGGCTCCTGGAAGTGGGGCTACGGCTGGCTCAATGACCTGGGCTTCCACGACTTCGCGGGCTCCACGCTGGTGCACTCCGTGGGTGGCTGGGGCGCGTTGGTGGCCGTCTACCTGCTCGGGCCCCGCCTCGGCAAGTACGGCAAGGACGGCAGCGTGCTGCCGATCCCGGGTGGCAGCATGCCGCTCGCCACCATCGGCGCGCTCGTGCTCTGGATGGGCTGGTTCGGCTTCAACGGCGGCTCGGTGCTGTCGGCTGATCCCGCGATGACCTCGTTCGTGCTCGTCACCACCTCGCTCGGCGCGGCCGCGGGTGGCATGGGCGCGCTCGTCGCCTACTCGTTCGTCTCGAAGAAGCCGGACCTCACCATGCTCCTCAACGGCATCCTCGCGGGCCTGGTGGGCATCACCGCGGGCGCGGACGTCATCACGCCGATGGAGTCCTTGCTCATCGGCTTCATCGCGGGCTGCCTGGTCATCGGCGCCGTGCTTTTCTTCGACAAGATCAAGCTCGACGACCCGGTCGGCGCGACCAGCGTCCACTTGGTGTGTGGCGTGTGGGGCACCCTCGCGGTCGGCATCTTCGGCGAGGGCAAGTCCTTCACCGCGCAGCTGACCGGCGTGGCCGCCTACGGCGCGTTCACCGTGGTCTGCTCGTTCATCATCTTCGGGATCATCAAGAAGACGATGGGCCTGCGGGTGACCGAGGAAGAGGAGCTCGAGGGCCTCGACGCCGGCGAGCATGGGATGAGCGCGTACGACATGGGCACGGGGTCGGCCCACGCCGAAGCCCGGATGGCGACCGAGTCCGCCGAGCCCGTGATGAGCGCCGCGCCCGCCACGGTCTGAAGCAGACCCCCGAACACGTGACGAAGAGGCCCGCCGGTTGGTGGGCCTCTTCGCTTTTTTGCGCTGGGATTTCGTTCTCCGACGGACACCTTCGGGTGGTAGGCTGGCCCCGTGACGACAGACCTCCTCGAGTCCCTCGCACAGCGTGGCCTTCGCAAAGTGAAGGTCGGTGGGTTCGACATCGACGGCCTGCTGCGCGGCAAGTTCATGCACGCGGACAAGCTGCCCTCTGCCCTCGCGAAGGGCTTCGGGTTCTGCGATGTCATCTTCGGCTGGGACATCACCGACGCGCTCTACGACAACGCCACGGTGACCGGCTGGCACAGCGGCTACCCCGACGCCCTCGCGCGCGTGGACGCGAGCACCCTGCGCGTGCTGCCGCAGGAGCCCGACACGGCGCACCTCTTGGTGGACTTCTACACGCAAGACGGGAAGCCGCACCCGGCCTGCCCGCGCAACCTGCTGAAGCGCATGATCGCGCGCGCCGAGACCAGCGGCTTCCGCCCCAAGTTCGGCGCCGAATTCGAGTTCTGGGTGTTCCGTGAGACGCCGCAGACGCTGGAGCAGAAGCACTACACCGGGCTCGACCCGCTGAGCCCCGGCATGTTCGGCTACTCGCTGGTGCGCGCCGGGCAGCACGCGGACTTCGTGCACGACGTGCTGGACACGCTCACGGCCTACGACATCCCGCTCGAGGGCCTGCACACCGAGACGGGCCCCGGCGTGTGGGAAGCCTGCATCCCGTACGACGACGCGCTGCCCGCCGCCGACAAGGCCGCCCTGCTGAAGACCACCATCAAGCTGGTCGCCGCGCGCCACGGGCTGTCGGTCACCTTCATGGCCAAGTGGAACGCCGCGCTGCCCGGCTCGAGCGGCCATCTGCACCAGTCGCTGTGGGACAGCACGGGGACGACGAACCTGTTCGGCGACGCGAAGGGCCTGCACGGGCTCAGCACGCTGGCGCAGCACTACCTGGCAGGCATCGTGGACACGGGCCCGGAGCTCACCGCGCTCTACGCGCCGTTCATCAACAGCTACAAGCGCTACGTGCCGGGCGTATGGGCCCCCATGACCGCGGGCTGGGGCTTCGAGAACCGCACCAGCATGGTGCGCGTCATCGGCGGCGGCGGCGCAGCCAGCAGCGTGTCCGCCACGCGCCTCGAGCTGCGTCAGACCGGCGCCGACATCAACCCCTACATCGCGATGGCCACGTCGCTCGGGGCGGGCCTGCACGGCATCGAGCAGAGCCTCGCGCTCCCGCCCGAGACGCGCGGTGACGCCAGCAGCCAGGGGCGCCAGGTGCCGCCCACGCTCGAGCACGCGGTGGACGCGCTGCGCAACAGCGACCGGGCCAAGCAGATCCTGGGTGAGGCGTTCGTGGACCACTACGTGCGCACGCGCGACTGGGAAGCGCGCGAATACCGCAAGGCGGTCAGCGGCTGGGAGCTGAAGCGCTACTTCGAGGCAGTCTGACCATGGCCCTGATCCGTCGCTTCTCCGAACGCCCCCTGCGCCTCCCGCGTCTGCGGCCGTACGTCCCGTCGCCGGACGCGCCGGCCATCTACTGGTTCAACAGCGAGCGCGACGACATCGTGCGCGAGGTGGTGCAGCGCGTCAGCAGCATGCACGGGCAGAGCGCTCGCGCGGTGGAGCTGACCCTGAACGACGCGGCCATGCACGAGGTGCGGCGCCTGACGTCGCAGCGCGACGAAGAGACGGCCGAGTCGCTGGGCTTCTGGAAAGGCGTGAGCCGCAGCATCGCGCGCATGAGCGACGTGGAGAAGCAGCGCCTGCTGAGCACCGTGGCCGAGCACATGGCGCGCGACGTGGCCGGCAACTTCGACCCGCGCGTGTTCGAGATGGCCTCCGCCGCAGGGCCCAAGCTGCTGAGCGCCATCATGCAGCCCTCGCGCGTCCAACAAGACCTGGCGAGCGGCACCAGCGCCGTGGACGAGCTGCTCACCGTGGAGGGCGACGTGCAGCACCTGCGGCGGCTGCAGCAGCACGGCACGCTGGTCTACGTGCCCACGCACTCGTCGAACCTCGACTCCATCGTGTTGGCGCAGGCGCTCGAGCGGAAGGGCCTCTCGCCGGTGGTGTACGGCGCGGGCAAGAACCTCTTCACGAACCCGATCATCGCGTTCGGCATGCACAACCTGGGCGCCTACCGGGTGGACCGCCGCATCCGCGCGCGCCTCTACAAGGACGTCCTCAAGGCGTACGCGTCGGTCATGGTGGAGCGCGGGTACCACTCGCTCTTCTTCCCCGGGGGCACGCGCTCGCGCTCGGGCCTCATCGAGCAGCGCCTGAAGCTGGGCCTGCTCGGGTCCGCCGTGGAGGCCTACTCGCGCAACCAGGTGCAGGGCCTCGAGCGCCGCGTCTACATCGTGCCCACCACCATCAACTACGCGCTGGTGCTGGAGGCCGAGACGCTGGTGGAGGACTGGCTCAAGGAAGAGGGCCAGGCGCGCTACATCATCTCGGACGACGAGTTCTCGCGCATCGAGCGCTGGTACGACTTCTTCCGGCGCATGCGGGATCAGCGGGCCGCGTGCGTCATCCGCTTCGGCGCGCCCCTCGACCCTTTCGGCAACCCCGTGGACGAAGACGGCCGCTCCATCACGCCGAGCGGGCGGGTGATCGACCCGGGCAGCTACGTGTTGCGCAAGGGCGAGCCCACCTTGGACGTGGCCCGCGACCAGGCCTACACGCGCGAGCTGGGCGAGGTGCTGGAGGCGCGCTTCCTCTCGGAGACGGTGCTCATGACCACCAACGTGGTGGCGCACGCGCTCTTCCGGCACCTGGTGCGCGAGACGCCGTCGGTGGACCTGTTCTCGCGGCTTCGGCTGCGCGGTGACGTGACCATCGAGCGCACGGCGCTGCGGCGCGACGTCACTCAGCTGCGCGACGCCCTGGTGGCGCTCGAGCAGCAGGGCCTCGTGCGCGTCAGCAACATGGTGCGCACGTCGGACGCCGAGACCCTGATCGAACGCGCCCTGAAGGTCTGGCAGGGCTATCACAAGCGCATCGCGGCACGCGAGGTGGGGGACTACGTGAGCGCCGAGGACCCGGGTCTGTTGATCTACTACCAGAACCGCCTGGTGCCATTCGCGACGCAGGTGGCGAAGGACCAGGACGCGGCCACGCAGCGCGCGGCGCGCGAGATCGCCCGCATTGGAGCCGGGCGATGACGCGCGCACCCGACAGCGGCGACGCGCGCGTGGCGGTCATCGGCGGCGGTGAATTCGGCCGCTCGCTGGCGAGGGCGGTGGCGCGCTCGGCGGGTGCCGTGCTGCACTACACGCGCTCGGGCATGGCGCTCGACAACGTGGAGGGCACCGTGTTGGCCACCTCCGTGCTGGCCGACGTGAGCGAGGCCGAGCTGCTCTTCCTGGCCGTGCCGAGCCCCTACGTGGACGACCTGCTGCGCACGCTGGACCAGCACCTCGACGGCCGGCACATGCTGGTGCACGTGAGCCGCGGCCTCGCGAGCGGCGACCGCGCGGGTCCGGGTGCCCCCACGCTGGTCACCCTGAGCGAGCGCATGCGCAGCCTGACGGCGTGCCGTCGTGTGGGTGCGTTGGCGGGCCCGCTGGTGCCCGAGTCGCTGGCCACCACCAAGCCGGGTGGCGCGCTCATCGGGACACCGTTCCCCGAGGTGGCCGACGCGGTGCGCGCTGCCCTGGGCGGCCCGAGCATGCGCCTCTACACCTCGGACGACCTGCTGGGCGTGGAGCTGGCCAGCGCGTGCGTGGGCGTGCTCGCCATCGCGGTGGGCGTGGCCAGCGGTCTCGGCGTGGGCCCGGGTGCGCTCGCCCTGCTGTGCACGCGCGGCATGGCCGAGGCCACGCGCTTGGGCGTGACCCTCGGCGCCGAAGCCAACACCTTCGCGGGCCTGGCGGGCTTCGGGGATCTGGTGGCCTGCGTGGCCGGTGACGAGCGCGTGGAGCTCGGGCTCGGTCAGCGCCTGGCGCGCGGGCTCGACGTCAGCGCGGCCCTCGCCGAGCTGGGCGGCCACGTGGAGGGCGTGGTGCTGGCGCCCCGCATCGCGCGCTTCACGGCCCTCGCGGGCCTCGACACACCCATCCTCGCGGCGATCGCTGCGCTGGTGGGGGGCTCCCTCGGGCCGGAGGCGGCCCTCGCGTCGCTCATGGCGCGCATCGTCCACAAGGAGTAAAACGGCCGTCATGATCTCCGCCTGGAGCTTTCCCACGCGCGTCCTCTTCGGTGCCGGAGCGGTCGAGCGAGTCGGTCCCGAAGCCGTGCGCCTCGGCGCCAAGCGCGCCTTCATCGTCAGCGACGAGGGTGTCGTCGCCGCCGGCATGGTGGAGACGGTGGCCACGGTCCTCGGCGCCGCGGGCATCGCCCACACGGTGTACAGCGGCATCTCGTCCAACCCGCTCGAGTCCGAGGTGCTGAGCGCGGCCGAGTCCTACCGCTCCGCCGGCTGCGACCTGATCATCGGGCTCGGCGGCGGCAGCCCGCTGGACGTGGCCAAGCTGGTGCGCGTGGCCGTCACGCACCCGCTGCCGCTCGCCACGTACGACGACGCGGTCAACGGCGGCGACCACATCGTGAACCCACTGCCCGCCATGATCGTCATCCCGACCACGGCCGGGACCGGCAGCGAGGTGGGCCGCAGCGGCGTGCTCACCATCCAGGCCACCAACCGGAAGACGGTGATCTTCGCGCCGTCGCTGATCCCCAACGTGGCCATCCTGGACCCCGTGCTCACCGTGGCGCTGCCCCCGCGCACCACCGCGGCCACCGGCATGGACGCGCTCACGCACTGCATCGAGGCCTACTGCGCGCTCGGCGACCACCCCATGGCCGACGCCATCGCGCTCGAGGGCGTGTGGCTGGTGGCGAAGAACCTGCCCACCGCCGTGCACGACGGCAACGACCTGGCCGCGCGCGGCGCCATGATGAAGGCCGCCATGATGGGCGCGGTGGCCTTCCAGAAGGGCCTCGGCGCGTGCCACTCGCTGGCGCACCCGCTGTCGGCCGAGAACGGCATGCACCACGGCCTCGCCAACGCGCTGTGCCTGCCCGCCGTGCTGGACTTCAACCGGGGCGCCGTGCCGCTGAAGATCGCGCGCCTGGCGGGCCTCTTGGGCGCCCGCGGCGAAGACAAAGAGACGCTGGCCTTCGAGTGTGCCGGCGCGGTGCGCGCGCTGCGCAAGAAGATCGGCCTGCCCGACGGCCTCAGCGCCGCCGACGTGGACGAGGCGGCCCTGCCGCGCTTGGCGCGCCTCGCGTTCGCGGACGGCTGCCACGCCAGCAACCCGCGCCCGTGCACCGAAGAGGACATGCTGGCGCTCTATCGGGCTTCTCTCTAGAGGTCTTCGTGACGGAGCCGCCTCCCCCCGGCAACGGTCTGCTCCCCCCGAGGCGCATCACGCGGAAGCGGAAGCGACGAGACGGAAGCCTGGC
>CAZEAA010000120.1:0-14717 GCA_964510015.1 uncultured Sandaracinaceae bacterium | reverse complement strand
ATCGGTGATGAGTCGCCTTGACGACGAACCTACCGTGCTCGCGCCTGTCGTGCCCGCGCCTGTCGTAGCGGCCGCCACGCCGGCTCCGGCCAAGGCGCCGCCGGTGTTCCGGGAGTCCCTCGAGGCGCCGGGCCCGGCCACCATGACGCCGGCAGCGCAGCCCGTCACGCCCGCCCAGCGCGCGCGCCGGCGCATGCTGCTCGGGGTCGTCCTGCTGCTGGCGCTTGCGGCAGGCACTTTTGCGTTCACGCGCTTGCCGTCGTCCGAAGACGCCCCAGCGCCTGTCGCGGTGGCGCCACCAACGCCCGCGCCACCAGCGCCTGCGCCGCCCCCGGAGGCCGTCCGCGCGCCTGCCCGCGACCCGTGGCAGCAGGCCGGCCCGCTGGACGACATCCTCGTGAGCGTTCGAGAGCGCCTCGACAACGGTGATCGGCCGTCGCAGCGCGCGCTGCGCTCGCTCGCCGCGTACGCCAACAACCATCCCACCGACCCGCTGCCGCGGCTGCTGCTGGCGCGGGCGTTCGCGGCGCAGGGCTGGCTCAAGAACGCCATCCCCGAGCTCGAGCAGGCGTTCGCCCTCGACCCCAGCGTGCGTGGCGATCCGCAGGCGCTGCTGATGCTCATCCGCATGATGGACTCCGCCTCCTATCACGTGCCGGCGGCCACGCTCATTCGCACTCACTACGGCGTCGAGGCGCGGCCCGCGTTGCGCGCGGCCATCGCGTCTGGCAGGCGCCCGGCATCCATCGAGCGCCTGGTCGCGCTCGAGGCCAACCTGTAGCCAAGGTCGCCATGCGCTCGTTCGCCCGTCTCGTCTCCACTTCTCTGCTGGCGTGTGGCTTGCTCGCGTGCAGCGACGACGCGCCCCTCTGCACGGCCGAGGACGTGACCCTCTCCCTCCCGGAGGGTGGCCCTCTCTACTGGTGGGCGGGCGACGCCACGCCGTCGCTCTCGTACGTGGTCACGCGGACGGGAGACGCCACGTGTCGTCTCGAGGCCGTCACCGACACGCCCGGCGTCAGCGCGCAGTACGACGCGGTCAGCGGCGAGCTCCACGTGGACTTCTCGCCCACCGAGACCCCCGCCGGGCGGCATGCCGTGCAGGTCACGCTGGCCGGGCAAGACGTGAGCGCCGCGCTCGCGCTCGACCTGCGCTACCTGCCCGAGCCTCCCGAAGACGCCACTCGGCACGTGCTGATCCTCGGGGTGGATGGCTTGCGCCCCGATGCCATCGAGCCGGCCGACGCGCCGGTCATCGACATGCTGTTCGCGCACGGCGCCGGCACGCTCGAGGCGTCCACGCACCTCACGGGCGACACCGTGTCCGGCCCCGGCTGGGCCTCCATCCTCACGGGCATCGAGGTGGAGCGACACGGGGTCACGTCCAACGAGACGCCGGTGATGGCGGCCATCGACCGCACGGTGCCCACGTTCCTCGGCGCGGCCTTCGACGCGGGGCTCGCCACGGGGCTGATCGTGCACTGGCTGCAGCTCCCGGTGCTGGTCGAGTCCGGGCCGGCGCGGGGCTTCCGGCTGGGGGACGACGTGATCGTGGCCAGCACGGCGGTGCGCTTCCTCGGGATGCCGCGCGACCTGCTGTTCCTGCACTTCGACGACTGCGATCACGCGGGCCACGCCACGGGCTACGGGCCCTCGAACCCCGACTACATCGCGGCGGTGGAGGGCGTGGACCGGAACTTCCGCACGGTGCTGGACGGGGTGCTCGCGCGCGAGACGTACGCGAGCGAGGCCTGGCTGTTCGTGATGGTGACCGACCACGCGGGGGAGGGGACGAGCCACGGCGAGCGGAACCCGATCAACAGCACCATCCCGCTGCTGTTCGTGCGACCCGGGATGACGCCGGCCACGCTCACCGATGGGAGCCACATGGACGTGGCCCCCACCGTGCTTCGTTACTTGGGCGTTCCCTCGGACGCCGACTACGACGGCGAGGTCGTGCCGGAGGCCCTGCCGCCCGCGATGCGGTAACGTGCGAGGCATGAGCGACCTCCGTGACGTGGGCGTGCGCCTGCACTCGCGCTACATCTTCAACTGCTACGTCATCGAAGATGGTGGGGCCGGGGCCCCGTGCGTGGTGGACGCGGGCATCCCCATGAACGCCGTCTCGGCGCTCGCCACCCTGCGCGAGCTGGGCGCCGCTACCGACGTGGTGCTGACCGCGACGCACGGGCACAGCGACCACGTGGCCGGCATCCCCCAACTGCACGACGCCACTGGGGGTCGCATCCTGCTGCCCGCCAAGGTGGAGGACTACGTGCGGGGCGAGCGGCCGCGCAGCCCGGGTCTGCGCTCCATGTTGACCATCTTGCCCGTGCTCCTCGATCAGCCCATCGACTGGCCGGCCGTGCGCGAGGCGCTGTCCACCGCCAAGGATGCCGGCTTCGGTGTGGCGGCCTTCCGCTTCGAGCCACCCATCTCGGGCTACCTTCGCCACCGCGAGCGCCTGCTGGGCGCCCCCGACTGGGAGGTGCTGGCCACGCCGGGGCACACGGACTGCTCCACCTGTTTGTGGAACGCCAAGACGCGCACCCTGCTCACGGGCGACACGGTGCTCTCGCATGGCGGCCGCGCGTGGTTCAACCCCGAGTACGTGGACGCCGACGCGTCCGAGCGCACCGAGGCCATGCTGCGCTGCCTGCCTGTGGAGCACTTGCTGCCCGGCCATGGCCATCCGGTCTCGGGCCCGCGGGTGATGGCCGAGGCGCTCTCCTTCCGTGAAAGGCCGAAGGGCTGGTCGCCGCTCACGTGCCGAGCGCGGCCGCGTACGCCGGCTCGCTGAAGCCCACCAGGACCAGGTCGTCGCGCAGCAAGAGCGGGCGCTTGATGAGCATGCCGTCCGCCGCCAGCGCTTCGGCGGCCTGACGCACGGAGAGCGAGTCCACCTTGGTGGCCCACCCGCCGCCGCGGTACGACTGCCCGCTGGTGTTGAAGAAGCGCTTGGCGGGGAGGCCCGAGCGCGTGATGGCGGCCTCGAGCTGGTCTGCGCTGGGCGGCGCCTCGGCGATGCGGATGGGCGTGACCGCGACGTCGTGGGCCGCGAGCCAGGCGAGGGCCTTCTTGCAGGTGGAGCAGGTGGGGTGGTGGAACACCTGAGCGATGCCGGGACGTGCGCGCGTCATGTTCAGTTGCCTGCCGTCGGGTTGGCTGTGGGTGCGCCGCCGGCGCCGTTCGCTCGCTCGGCCCGAGTGGGAGGCCGCGCTTCATCACTGTCCCCGCTGTCCCCGCTGTCTTGCTCTTCGTCGTCTTCGACGTCGGCGATCTCCATCCGGGTGCTTCCAGCAGGGCTGCTGCGGATGCCGCCCCCCACCGACCCGCCCAAGCGGTACTGCAGCGCGCCGTCCGACGTGCGCGCGCGCGCCAGGGTCGGGACCGAGTCCAGCAGCGCCACCATCGAGCGCGCGCGATCCGACTGCTCGGCATAGGCGGGCAGGATCTTCAGCCGCACCAAGAGGTCGAGGCGCGACTGCCGCAGCGGCTGCATCAGGTTGATGGTGCCCGTTCCGTCGAGCTCGGCGTCGTCACCGCGCGAGCGCAGGCGCTGCACGGTGGCCACGCCCGCCGCGATCTGCATCTGGATGGCCATGCGTCCCACGTTGATGCGCTCGAGGGTGATGCCGTTGGGCATGCCGGGGAGGCGCAGCTTGGCCTCGCCGTCGCCGATGCGCAGGTTCTCCGTGAGCAGGTTCACGTGCCCCTCGGCCTCTTGGATGTTCTCGGGGAAGGTCACGTCGATGTCGCCCGAGAGCTTGCCGCCCATCGGCAGCCCCAAGAAGTTGCGGATGATGGACACGCGCTGCAGCTGGATGGGCTCCACGATGTCGAGGCGCAGCGAGCCCGAGTCGCCCATCTCGACCTCGCCCTCGAGCGAGCCTCCAGCCAGCCGCGCGTCGAAGGTGACGGCGACGGTGCCGGTCAGCAGCGAGAGCAGCGAGATGCGCGCGTGCACCTCCTCGAGCAGCACGTCCACCGTGGGCTCTTCGCCTTCGCCCGGCTTGATGATGCGCACGCCGTGGGCCTCCACCCCCGTGAACCACGAGGGCTGCAGGTCCATGATCTCGAGCTGATAGCCGCTCGGGCGACGGTTGCCGCGCGCGTCTTTCGGGAACTCCACCTCTTGCACGAGGCGGTCGCGCACGCGTTCGTACGGGAAGGTGAGGTAGGCGAACAGCCAGAACGACGCCCAGAAGAACGACGAGTACCCCATGAAGCGCAGGAACTTGCGACCCATCAGGGGGTCCCTCCGGCGGTCTCGCGGGTGCCCCGCTCCTGGCGGTCGTAGGCGCTGACGCCCACCTCGACGTTGAAGTTGTCGGCGTCGCGGTAGCGGTCGATCTGCAGGCGCGACACGGCCACCGGGTGCTCGCTGCGATCGATCTCTTCCAGCATCTCGAGCACCGGGTCGATGGCCACGTCCGGCATGCGCACGCGGATGCCGCGCCGCATGTAGTTGCCGAGGGCCAGCTCCGGCTGATCGTTGATCTCGCGCAGACTGAGCCCGTGCGCGGCGGCGCGCTGCTCCACGAAGCCACCCAGCGCGGGGGCGCGGTTGGCGTAGCGCTCGTTGGTGGCGTCGGCTTCGGCCGCGATGCGCGCCAAGCGGGGGCGGGCTTGCTCGATCTCGCGCATCACGGCGCGCAGCTCCTCGTTCTCGGTCTCCATGTCCGACACCTCGGCCGACATGAAGAGGATCGGGAGCACCACCACGATCAGCGCCAGCACCACGCCCAGCAGGGCCACGAGGCGGCGCTCGCGCTCGGTCAGGTTGTCGTACGCGTCGCGCGCGGGCTTCAGGACGTCACGGATTGCCATTGGGGCGCCTCCCCGCAGCGCCGGTGGCGGCTGCTTCGGGTTCGGGTTGGTCGCCCGGGCAGCGGATCTCTGCCTCGATGCGATAGGAGAGAACGTCGTTGCGCGAGCTGGTGGCGCCTGGGGTGACCTCGGAGAAGCACTCGTGAGCCTCGATGGCGGCGGCGATGGCGTCGCGCTGCGTGACGCTGCTGACGGTGCCCTGGATCTCGAGGTCTCCGTTGCGCGCCTCGTCGTCGAACTCGATGGTGAGGCGCCGCGTGGCGTGGTGCGCGTCCTCGGGGATCAGCTCGGCGAGCGCACCCATCACGTGATAGGCGCCCATCTGCGGCATGGGATCGCGCTCGCTGGCGCCGCCCTGCACGAGACGTCGCGCGGCCGCCGGGTCGTCGGTGCGGCTGCGGAAGAGGCTCTGCGTCATCGCGCCCAGCTCCGCGCGCAGCTCGGCGCGCTCGGTGTCCAGCACCGTGTAGCGGGTGTAGAGCGAGATGGCGAAGCTCGCCATGATGGCGGCGGCCGACATGGCCAAGAGACGCGCGTAGTGCCGAATCTCGCCGGCGGCGTGACGCGAGACGAACTCGCCCTGGCGCAGGTTGATGCGCTGGCCCTTCACGGCGGCGCGCCCCGCCAAGGCCGCGACGCGCATGAAGCGAGGCAGCTCGTACTCGAGGATGGTGCCGTCGCCCGCGGGAAGCGCCACGGTCTCGACCGAGCAGCTCAGCACCTCGCTCAGCCAGTCGCGTGTGGCCGGCTCGCTGGCGCTGTCGCCGCCCACGAGCACACGCTCGATAGCGGGACCGCCCTTCATGCGGTAGCTCGCGACCGTGCGGCGCAGTGAGCCCGCGAGCTCTTCGGTGGCCCCGGGCTCACGCGCGCGGATGGCGTCCATGCCCACCGAGATGGTGCGCGCCAGCGCGGAGCGCCCGTCCTTCACGACGCAGACGTCGGTGGTCTCGTCCCCGAGGTGGATCAACAACACCGCGGCTTCCGTCTGCAGCGCCGTCAGCAAGGGCACCAGGCCGTCCAAGGTGGCCGCGCCCGCCGCCAGCTGCCGCGGGTCCACCCCCACGAGCGCGAAGCTCGCGAGCGCCGCGGCCACGTGCTCGCGCCGCACCGCGGCGGTCAACACGGTGATGGACAGCTCCTCCGAAGAGATGGGCTGGTGGTGGAGGACGGCCTCGCTCACCGGGAACGGGAGCACGTTCTCGAGCTCGCCTGGCAGGATGTCGCCCAGGCGCTTCGCGGCGCCAGCCGGCAGCGTGATGGGACGGAGGCTGACGTTGCGCCCATCGAGGTGCACGTGGATGCCATCGGGGGTGCGGCCGCACTGCGCCACGGCGTCACGCACGGCGATCGCCAGCGGCGACAGCGGCGCCACGGGCTCCAACACCTCCGCGAGCGGCTCGCCATCGGCCGGGGCGTCGGCCGGCGCTTCGGGCTCCATGCCGGGGAACAGGTTTGGCTGTAGCTCCGCGGGCACCGTGGCGAGCGGCCCGTGGCCCACGGCGAATGGCATGGCCTCCGCGGGCAGCACGCGCGCTTCGACGTAGCGCTCGAGCACCGTGCTCCGCAGCGCCACGTTCATGAGCGCGCCGCGCACGACGTCACCGTCGATCTCGAGTCCGAGGATGCGTGCCATCAGTCCACCCGATAGTAGTGAAAGATGCCGAGTCCCGGCATGGCGCCGCCATTGGGCGGAGGAGGGGTCCAGCGGTCGTGAAAGTTCATGACGGTGTTGAGCCTCACGCGCGCGCGGCCCGAGCTGCCGGTCACGCGGATGGTGAGGATGCGCGCAGCCGTGACGAACGAGCGGTCCAGCTCGGCACGGGCTTCTTGTGGGATGGTGACGGGGAGGAAGAGCAGGGGGCTGTCCGCGCCGAGGAAGCCACGGAGCATGGGGTAGAGGTCACGTGACCCGCCCCGGCCCTCGAGGAAGTTGAGGAAGTCGCCGGCGCGCGTGAAGAAGGGCACCTGGATGATGCTGCGCGCGGTGTTGACGAGCTGGATGAACTTGGCCATCTCGCCGGGGTCCGTGCAGAGGGTCTGCGTGGCGATGATGGAGCACAGGCGCGCCAGCAGCACCTCGGGCGGCGCCTCGTTCGGGTTCACCGCGCCGCTGCCGTAGATGGTCACGGCGCGCGCCGCCGGGTCGTCCTGCACGGGCTCGATGAAGGTGGCCCAGAAGTCGTCGCCCACCCCGCGCACCAGGCGCAGCTCTTCGAGCGAGTCGAAGGCCGCGTTCTTCGGTTCGTACGGGTCGTCGAGCCGGCGGTAGGGGTTGTCCTCGCTGCCCTGGCTGGCCACGGTGCCGGCGCCGGGGTCGAACGAGGTCTGATCCGTGTCCGGATCCCACCAGTCGATCATGCTCGAGATGATGTCCTGGCGGGACGAGAACTGGCCGTCCGCGTCCTCGCGACCGAAGAGCGGATCGAACGGGCTCGGCTGCTGGTACCCGCCCACCATGGCGAAGACCTGCATGGCCACGCTGCGGCGCGCGTCGTCGCCCGTCAGGCTCAGCGGCTGGTTCACGTTGATCTTGGAGTTCTCGGCCAGCGCGAGGATCTCACAGCGCCCCGGCGTGGTGTCGAGACCCTCCGAGTTGCTGAAGTCGAAGGGCACCTCCGGCGGCTCGCCGTCGGCCTCGAGCTCCTGACGCGCGGCCACGCCTTCGCGGTCGTTGCGGCAGAACGGGCGCAGCAGCATGTCCGCGTACGACCAGATGGGCAGCTGCGGCGGCGGGCGCCCCACCATGGCCTGGTAGATGGGCAGCACCACCTGCCGGATGGCCGGCTCGTTGGCCACCAGCAGGCGCGTCAGGTTCAGCCCGCTCTTCGCCATGTACTCCGCGCGCAGCGAGTCGCGCTGCGACGCCGACGTGGCGTATGCGCTGCCGGTGGTCTCGTGCAGGTCGGCGAGCAGCGCGGCCAGGATGGTGACGGCGGTGATGGCGATGATCAACGCGATGCCCTGCTCGCGGCCGTCCCGTCCCGTGCGCACCACACCTCGACGCTGCAGCGAGCGCGAGTCGAACGAGCGGGCGAGCGGGAGGTGCGGGACGAACCCGCGCGGCATGCGGCGGGTGGCGTTCATGGGTTGTACATGGCGTGGTTGAGGGCCCAGACCATGTTGACGGACGCGCGCGTCCCGAAGGTGAGCGTGCGCGCGGGGTCGCGGTGATGCGGCACCTTTAGCGTGATGCGCACCTGCGAGGGGAGCCGGTTTAGCTGGCCCGCGCCCTGCGTGGTGTCCCACGTCCGCGCCCACTGCTTGGTGGTGGGGTCCAGGTACTCGAGGTCGAACGACTCCACGTTGCTGACCATCACCTCCACGTGACCGCCGCGCGTGGGGTCGTCGTCGATGCGGTTCTGCTCGCGGCGCGCCAGCACTTGCTCGCGGCTGTTCTCGGGGTCGCGCGCGATGAAGTAGCTGATCTCGTTCTGGTCGCTCTCGTGCGCGTCGCGGTACAGGCGCTGGTGCGAGAACGACGTGAAGTCCACGCGGTCGCGGCCGCCGTGGTCATGGCCGATGAAGGCGGTGTGCACCGTGAGCAGCGAGGGGCTGGTGGGCCGATGCGCCGACACGTAGGCCATGCTCAGCTCGCGGGCCATGCGCTCGAGGGCCATCTGGATGACGTGCATGCGGTCGAGGTCCTCCTCGACGCGCGCCTTGCTGCGCGAGGTCTGCGAGAAGGCGGACCACACCATGCTGGCGACGATGCCCATGATGGTCAGCGCGATCATCGCCTCGATCAGCGTGATGCCGGCCTGGCGCGAGCGCGACGAGGGTGTCCGGCGGCCGCTCATGGCGTCGACCCCGTCCCGGTGCCCGTCCCGGTGCCCGTCCCCGTGCCTGTGTCGGGCGCGGCGGGCGGCTGCTCGGCCACCACGTACTGCACCACGTCGAAGGAGCGCTCGCTCTCGCCCTCGGCCCAGAACACCTCGACGGTCACCCGCCGTACTTGCTCTTCGATGTGCGGCTTGAGCACGGGGTAGGCCAGCCCGATGGCCATCTCGGCGATGCCGGAGGTGTCCGTCCCGCCGCCCAGGAAGTCGCCCATCGCGAGCGCGGGGCCTTCGCTGTCGCCCATGCCGGGCAGGCCGCCTTCGCCCTCTTCGCCCTCTTCGCCTTCGCCGCCCACGTCGCCCGGGAGCACCACGCGGAGGATGCTCCACTCGCAACGGTAGCCGCGCATCTCGGCGCCCTCGCAGCACTCGTCGCTGCCACGGTCGTCGATGGCGGGCAGGCCTTCGCTCGCGATCTGCTCTTCGATCTCGCCCATCTTGCAGCGGGCCAAGAGGCTCGCGGTGTTGATGTGCCGCGAGCGCGCGGCGGTGCGCATGGCGCCCACCTGGCTCGAGAAGATGGCCGTGAGCGAGAGCGCCAGGATCGCGACCGCGACCATGACCTCGAGCAGGGTGAACCCGGCGTGCCTCTGGCGGCTCATCCCGGGTCCCTCACTTCGTCCTGCTCGTCGTCCGAGATCTCCTCCGGCTCGTAGGCGTAGTTGTAGATGCGACCGCGCCCCGTCAGCGGGTGGATGGTCACGCTGAACACGCGGTCCGAGCTGTCCGCCAAGTGGATGATGGCGGACTCCGCCCGCCCGCCCGGAAAGAAGTAGATCGACGCGCGCCCGGCCTCGCGCGGCTCGAGCTCGTGCGGCGTGATCACCCGCAGGATGCGGATGTTGCTGCCGAGCGGCTGAGGCTGATAGCGGCTGATCGGGTCACCGTCGGCGTTCGAGATGGGGCCGAAGGGCGAGCGACCGAAGCTCGGGTTGAACGTGTCGGCCAGGCGCGCTTGCGCGGCGGACCAGGGGTCCACGGCGGCCAGCGCTTCGTCGGTCTCGTCCAGCTCGAGGCGCGTGTCGTCGTCGTTGCGGGCCAGGAACACGCGGCCGTCGGCCTCCTCGAACGAGAGGCTCTGCGAGTCGAGGTCCAGCACCATGCGCACCGTGCGGCCACGCGTGACCGAGCGGTGATAGGCGAAGCGAGCGCCCGCCACCGTGCGGACACAGGCCGAGCGCAGCTTCGCGCGCGTCACGGAGTTGAGCGCCACGGTCGCGCCACCCGCGGCCAGCGCCATGATGACGATGACGATCATCACCTCGATGAGTGTCATGCCCGACCGGCGACCGGCGCGGGCCAAGGGTCGCGCCCCTGCACACCACGACGCGACGTCGCCACTCCGCAGGGAGCGGTTCGTCAGCGGTCGCAGGGTGTGCCGAGCGGACGGGGTCATGGCCTCAGATGTCGTCCTCGGTGCCCGGGCTTCCGTCGGGGCCGGCGGAGCGGACGGTCACCTCGTCGCCGCTGCACTCGATGGTGAAGTCGTTGTCCCACGCGTCCTTGAGGCGCGTGCTGGCGCTCAGGTAGCCACCGGCCAGCTGCTCCACCGTGGGGCAGCCCTCGCCGGGGTTGTCGATCAGGTACTGCATGGCGGCGCTCGCGACGGTCTGCGAGTCGGTGCGCGTCTGCGTGATGCGCGCCTGCTTCAAGCGCGGGAGCACGGCCACACCCACGGCCGTGGCCATGAGCGCCATGATCACGACCACGATCATGATCTCGACCAGCGTCATGCCCCGTGACCGGCGAGCCCGTGCGCTGCGCGCGAGGCGAGCGAAGCGGGGAGTGGCGAGAGAGAGGCGGGGAGAGTTGGCTTCGGAGTGGGTCATGTCGGTCTCGATTCTGCGTCGCGTGACGCGGCCTTCTGGGAGCGGGAGGTCACTGGATGTTGTCGTCGACCAGGAAGTCGCCGCTCGGGCCCGCGGAGATCACCTCTTGGGTGTCGGGGTCGTCCGGCGCCGGACAGGTCAACAGGATCGCGTTGCCCCACGCGTCGCGGGGCTCGCCATGCAAGTAGGTCATGCGCCCGCGAGGCGGGTGCAGCAGCTCGGTCACGTTGCGCGGGCAGCGCCCCATGTCGGCGCGGAAGCGCGTCACGGCGCGGTGGATCTGCCCGATGGCCGCGCGCGTCTCGGTGCGCTGCTGGCGGTTGGCCGCCGCGCGCGTGACCAGCAGCGCGGCGAGCCCCACCCCCAGCACCGCCAGCACCACGCTCAGGCGCGAGCGCTCGAGGAAGCGACGAATGCCGCGGCGGTCCTCCCACGGGAGCCGCACGGAGCTGGGCTGACGCCTACGAGCCATGCGCACCGGCCTTCACTGGACGAACTCCGAGATCTGCATGAGGGGCATCAGGATGGAGAAAGCGATGCCGCCGGAGCCCGCGCCCATGAACACGATGATCAGCGGCTCGAGCATCGCCGTCATGGCGGCCACGCGCACCTCGATCTGCTGATCGTAGGCCGCCGCCACGTTCTCGAGCATCTCTTCCAGCTGACCCGAGCGCTCCCCGATGGCGATCATGTGCGTCACGATCGGTGGGAAGGCGCCGCTGGCCTTCAGCGGCTTGGCCAGGCCCTCGCCCTCGCGGACGCTCTCGCGGGCCACGTCGATGACGGCCATCAGCTCTGTGTTGCCGAGCACGTTGCGGGTGATCTCCATGGCGCGCAGCACCGGCACGCCGCTCGACAGCAGCGTCGCGAGGGTGCGCGCGAAGCGCGTGACCGCCACCATCACGAGCAGCTTCCCGAAGATGGGCACGCGCAAGACGATGTGGTCCCACTTGGCGCGCCCGGCCTCGGTGGCGAGCCAGCGCCGGAACCAGACCACGCTCCCCACGGTGACGCCGATCAGCGCCCACCAGTAGTTGATCAGCAGGTTGCTGATGAAGATCATCAGCGACGTGTACCAAGGCAGCGCCTGCTCGAAGTCCTCGAAGATGCTGGTCACCTTCGGCACCACCACGGTCATCATCACGCCCATGATCCCGAGGCTCATGATGGTCATGAACGCTGGGTAGGCCATCGCGCTTCCCACTTTGCCCTGGAGCTTGGCCTGATTCTCGAGGAAGTCGGCGAGGCGCGCCAACACCACCTCGAGCGTGCCCGAGGCTTCACCCGCGGCGACCATGTTCACGAAGAGGTTGGGGAAGACCTTGGGGTGCGCCTTGAGCGCATCGGCGAAGGCCTCACCCTCGTTCACCCGGTTGCGCGCTTCAGTGAAGGCGGCCTTGAGGTCGGGGTGCTCCACCTGGTCGATCAGCGCGGTCAGGCCCTCCACCAGCGGGATGCCGCTGCGTAGCAGGATGGCGAGCTGACGCGTGGCGACGGCCACCTCCATCACCCCGAGGCGATTGAAGAACTTCTTGAAGTCCACTTCGCGGGCCGAGCGCTTCGCGGCGTCGCCCTTCTCGAGGACCTCGGTCGCCAGGATGCCCTCTTTGCGCAAGAGCACGCGCACCGTCTTCGGGTTGTCCGCGTCGCGCACTCCCTTGACGTTCTTGCCCTTGGCGTCGATGCCTCTGTACGCGTAGACGGCCACTACATCTCCCCGGCCTGCGTCGCCGCGAGGACCTCTTCGATGCTGGTGATGCCGGCGATGACCTGGCGCGCGCCGTCTTCACGCAAGACGCGCATGCCGTTGCGCCGCGCGGCGCGCTGGATGGCCTTCGAGTCGGCGGCCGGGTCGAGGATGACCTTGCGGACTTCGTCGTCGAGCATCATCAGCTCGTAGATGCCGATTCGACCGCGGTAGCCCTTGTGGCTGCAGCGCTCGCAGCCGTTGTCGGAGGGCTGATAGAAGAGCAGCTCACCCTCGGCGCTGGTCTTCGCCACGCCCGCGTTGTCCTTACCGAGCACGGTGCTCGCGGCCGCACGGCGCAGGTCGGCCAGCGTTTCTTCGATGCGCTCCATCTCGAGGCCCAGCTCGAGGAAGTGGTCCGTGTTCGGCTTGTAGGGCACGCGGCAGTGCGGGCACAGGCGGCGCACCAGGCGCTGCGCGAGCACGGCCATCACCGACGTCGTGATGTTGTAGCGCTCGACGCCCATCTCCACGAGGCGCGTGACGGCGCCGGGCGCGTCGTTGGTGTGCAGCGTGCTGAGCACGAGGTGACCCGTGAGCGAGGCGTGCACGGCGATCTCCGCCGTCTCCTGGTCGCGAATCTCACCGACCATGATGACGTCGGGGTCCTGACGCAAGAAGCTGCGCAGGGCCGAAGCGAAGGTGAGCCCGATCTTGGGCTGCACGTGCAGCTGCCCGATGCCGGGGAGTTCGTACTCGACGGGATCCTCGGCAGTGAGGATGTTCACGTCGGGCTCGTTGATCATGTTGAGGCACGCGTAGAGCGTGGTGGTCTTGCCGGAGCCCGTGGGACCCGTGACCAGCACGATGCCGTTGGGCCGGTGAACCAGCGTCTTCAGTGAGTCCAGCTGGCGCTTCGCGAACCCGAGGTCCGTGAGGTCCAGCATGACGTTCTCCTTGTCGAGGAGACGCATCGTGACGCGCTCGCCCTTGGCGGTGGGGATGGTGGACACGCGCACGTCCACCACCTTGCCGGCGATCTTCTTGGTGATGCGGCCGTCTTGCGGCAGGCGCTTCTCGGCGATGTTGAGACCGGCCTCGATCTTCACGCGCGCCACGATGGACGGGAGGAAGCCGCGGTGGGCCTCCTTCCAGGGCACGAGCTTGCCGTCGATGCGGTAGCGCACCACCACCTTGTCGTCGGTCGGCTCGATGTGGATGTCCGACGCGCGCTCGCGGATGGACGTGAAGAAGAGGTTGTTCACCCAGCGGATGACCGGCGCTTCGTCGGTCATGTCGATGATGTCGAGCAGCTCCTCGGAGTCGCTGTTCTCCTTCGCCTCGGACAGCGCGGCTTCGTCGCGGCGATCGTAGATGCGGTTGATGGCGTCGTCGATCGCCATGGCCGGCACCGCGATGGGCTCCACCCGACGGCCCAGTAGGGCGCGCAGGTCGTCGAGCGCGTAGGGGTCCATCGGGTCGGCCACGGCCACCTGCACGCGGCCGGCCTTCTCGCTCACGGGCACCACGCGGTGCTGGCGCGCGAAGCTGATGGGCACCTGCGCGATCAGCTCCTCGGGCACGGCGCCCACGGCGATGTCGCGCGCGAAGGCCATCCCCATCTCGTCGGCCAGCGCCTTCACCAGCACCTCTTCTTCCACCGTGTTGGCCGCGAGCAGCAGCTCCTTGAGCGGCACGTCGCGCTCCTGGGCCTTGGCCAGCGCCTCCGCCAGGACCACGTCGGTGAGCGCGCCTCGTCGAACGAGGATCTCACCCAGGAAGCGCTGTGAGTCGAGGTTCACGTGAAGGTCACTCCTCTCCGGTGGTGGTGGAGGGAACCACGGCTGCGGGAGCCGCGTCGGGTGCCGGCGCTGGCGTGGGCGGCGCCGGGTCGGCGGGCGCATCGGCAGCGTCGGGCTCGATGAACATGACCTCTTCGCCGCTGGTGGCCTCGCGCACGAAGATGCCCACGGGCGGTCGCGGCACGTGCTGCGGCGGCGGCTCGGCCTCGGCGGCTTCGGCCAGCTCGCGCTCGATCTCCAGCTCGCGCATGTTCTGCATCATCTCGGCCAGCAGGCCGCGAGTGCGCGAGTAGTCGATGGGCGGCTCGTAGTCGTCGCCACCGAACACGAAGTAGCGGTCTAGGAACTCCTGGCGCTCGCGCATCTTGCGCTCGTAGATGGCGCGCAGGTCCGCCGGGTCGCGGATGATGTACGGGGTGAGGAACAGGAGCAGGTTGGTCTTCTGCGTCTGGCTGCTGGTGCGGCGGAAGAGCGCGCCGATGAGCGGGATGTCGCCCAGGATGGGCACCTTGGTCTCGCTGGTGGTGACGGAGTCGCGCATCAGGCCGCCGATGACCACGGTCTGCTGGTCGCGCGCCATGACCTCGGTCTTGGCGGTGCGCTTGTTGATGCTCACCACGCCCAGCTCGCCCTCGGTGGCGCCGCGCTCGGAGATCTCTTCCTCGATCTCCATGCGGATCTGGTTGCTCTGGTTGATGTGCGGCGTGATGCGGATGGTGGTGCCCACGTC
>CAZEAA010000119.1:0-14729 GCA_964510015.1 uncultured Sandaracinaceae bacterium | reverse complement strand
CTTGCCGCTGGTCAGCACGATGCCCTTCACGGCCTCGTCGGCGAGCGCGCGCTTCACACCGGCGTCGAGCTCCGCGAGCGACTGCCCGTTGAGCACGTTCATGGGCTGGCCCTGCTCGTCCCACGTCAGGATCGCGCAGCCGTCTTCTACCTTGTAGTCGATGATGGTCACTGTCGTTCTCCGTGGTCGCTCAGACGCGCTCGATGATGGTGGCGGTGCCCATGCCGGCGCCGACACAGAGGGTGATCAGACCGCGACGCAGGTTGCGCCGCTCGAGCTCGTCGAGGACGGTGCCCACGAGCATCCCGCCCGTGGCTCCGAGGGGATGGCCCATGGCGATGGCGCCCCCGTTCACGTTGGTGACCTCGTGCGTGATGTCCATGGCGCTCATGAAGCGCAGACACACGGACGCGAACGCCTCGTTGATCTCCCAGAGATCGATGTCCGCGGCGGTCAGGCCGGCGCGTGCGAGCGCCTTCTTCGCCGACGGGGCCGGACCAGCCAGCATCAAGCAGGGCTCGGTGCCCATGCTGTAGGACGTCACGATGCGGCCACGGGGCTTCAAGCCGAGTCGCTTGCCGGCTTCGGCGCTGCCCAGCAGCACGGCCGAGGCGCCGTCCACGATGCCGGAGCTGTTGCCCGCGTGGTGCACGTGGCTGATGGCCTCCACCTGCGGGTACCGCTGGATCGCCACGGCGTCGAAGCCGTAGCTCTCGCCCATCACCTTGAAGCTGGGCTCGAGCTTGCCGAGGCTCTCCACCGTGGTCTCGGGGCGGATGAACTCGTCGTGCGCGAGCATGGGCACGCCGATCACGTCGAGCACGGGAACGATCGACTTGCTGAAGCGGCCCTCGTCCCAGGCCTGCTTGGCGCGGCGCTGGCTCTCCACCGCGAACGCGTCCACGTCGTGCCGGCTGTGGCCGTCCAGCGTGGCCAGGAGGTCTGCGCTGATGCCCTGCGGCACGAAGTGAGTGGGGAACGCGATGGCCGGGTCGGTCGCCCACGAACCACCAGCGGCGCCCATCGGCACGCGGCTCATGCTCTCCACACCGCCACCCACCACGAGGTCGGCGTCGCCGGCCTTGATCTTGGCCGCCGCGAGGTTGACCGCCTCGAGCCCGGACGAGCAGAAGCGGTTCACTTGGAAGCCCGCCACGCTCTCGTCATACCCGGCGGCCAATGCGGCCAAGCGACCGATGTTGGCCCCCTGCTCCATCACCGGCTCCACGCAGCCGAGGATCACGTCGTCGATCGCCGCGCTGCTGAAGCCCCCGCGCTCGGGCAGCGCCGCGAGCACGGTCTTGGCGAGGTGCAGCGGCGTGGCGTCGGCCAACGCGCCGTCTTTCTTGCGACCCTTGCCGCGCGGCGTGCGCACGGCGTCGTAGATGAAGCACTCAGTCATTTGGGTGTACCCGTGGGCTCTAGAGGGGTGTGGGTGTTCGCGCTCGCCAAGGAGTCGCGGCGCCAAAGTGAAACACGTTCTAGTGCGGATCCAAGGCTCCGGCAACCCCTCGATCACCCCACGTCGACGTTGACGTCCGTTGACGTCGTCGTAGGCGTGGCCGTCATCGTCTCCGTGCTCGTTGCCCTGCTCGTGCTCGTGCTCGTGCCCGAGTTCCTCGCTGACCCTCATCAGAAGGCAACGGCGACGGATGGCGATCGGTCGCCAGCCGGGGTCGTCAACGTTCGGGATCACGAGCACGAGCAGGACCACGTCAACGAGCACGCGGACGTCTACGACCACGACAACGACAACGACGACGGCGTCGGCGACGCCAGCTGACGGCGACGACCGCCCCAAAGCAGAAACCCCGGTCGAGCCTTCGCTCGCCGGGGTCTGCATCGTCAGCAGCGTGCTGCTGCCTTCACACGGCTCACACCTGGATCTGAATCCCCAGGCCCTCGCGCAGCGCGAAGTACTGCTCGGAGATGCTGAACAACACGAGCTCCTTCAGCTTGTCACCGGGCGGCAGGTCGGCCGTGCCCGCGGGCGGCAGCTGGCGAACCAGGTTGGCGGCGGTCTCGAGGTCGTTGCAGAGCAGGAAGCCGGCGCGCACCGCCGTGCTCTCCGCGCACTGCATCCAGACCTTCACGTCGGCCGAGCCACCGGCGTCGATGAAGCGCCGGCAGAGGCCGCGCAGCGTGTCGATCTGCGCCTGCTGGAAGTGCGGCACCAGCTGCTGAGCCCACTGGTCCACCTGCGGGTCCGCCGCGCCGACACCCGCGATGCGGAGCGCCGCCAACAACACCATGCGCAGCTCCGTGTGGGACTGGAGCATGGTGCGGATGAAGTGCTCGCCGCGGTAGTACGCGAGGTGACGCCCGATGAGGAACGTGAGGTCCTGCGGCTTGTAGCCGGTGAGGACGCCGTTGCCGGCCACCACCGAGGGCAGCGGCTTGCTGCACTGGTCCGCCATGCCACCGGGCACGTTCTGCAGCACGAAGAGGCGCGGCTGGATGGCCAGGTTCATGACCTGCATCACGAAGCCGAACGTCCGCGCGAACATCACGTCCGAGTTGGCCACGTCCACCGGCTTGTGCTGGTGGAGGTTCAGCGCCTGGTCCGAAGCGCCCTTCACGGCGAAGAGCGGGACCGCCATGAGCTCGAAGATCTTCGAGAGCACGAGGTCTTCGTCGGGGTGGAACAGCAGCTTCAGCCAGCGCTCGTTGTCGATGCGCGACGTGGGCCGAATCATGCCTTCCTGCTTGTACTGCTGGAAGAACTGCTGCTGCTCGTTGTCCGCCTTCTTCAAGAAGGACAGCGTGGCGGCCACACACCAGGCCTTGTCGTAGGCGCGCGCGTCGAAGTACAGCTTGTACAGCGCGCGGTACGACTCGACGCGGTTGGGGTCGCGCTTGAGGAGCCACTGGTGCTCGCCGATGGCCTCCACGTTCTTGCCGTCCATCGCCGAGTAGAGCTCGGCCAGGATGACGTGGATGGTGTCCGCCTCCGGGTTGAGCCCCGACGCCATGCGGAAGGCCTCCGCCGCGGAGTCGAAGTTCTTCTGACGGTCGCGGTAGATGATGCCGAGGGTGTGCAGCAGGCTGAACTGCAGCTCCTTCATGTCCGGCATGTTGATGACCCGGTGGATCATCTTCCGGTACGCGCGCTCGAGACCCTTCCAGTCCTTCTTCTCCGTGAGGATCTTGTTGATGGCCTCGAAGGCCTTCAGCTCCTTCGGGTTCGTGTCGAGCGCCTCGTTGAACTTGTCGATGGCGCCGTCCACGTCCTTCAGCTCGTCGCGTCGAATGACGGCGATGGTGTAGCTGAACTTCGCGCGAGCCGCGTCGCGCTTATCGGCCGCGGAGATCTGCTCGATGATCTCGATGGCCTCTTCCCACTGCTTGGTGCGCTGGTAGTCGGCCAAGAGATTGTGGAGCGCGGGGTGATCATCCGGCTTGAGGTAGGTCGCTTCCTTGTAGGACTCGATCGCCTTGCCCGGGTTCTTCTGCTTGTCGTTCCAGAGGTCGCCGATCTCCACGTTCAAGTTGAAGCGCTCCTCGTCGGTCGTGGCGACCTCGAGGATCTGCTTCTTGTAGTGGATGACCTGGTCCCACTTCTGCTGCTCTTCGTACAGCCCGATGACGGCCACGAGGGTGGGGACGTGGAAGTTGTCCTCCTCGAGCGCCTTGTCGAACATGTTGAGCGCCTTGCGCTTCTCGTTCTGCTCGCGCTTCACGACGCCGAGGCGATAGAAGATGTCGGTGATCTCCTCGCGCCCGAGCGAGTCGCGGTGGTGCACCAGCAGCATCTGGTAGAACTTGAACGCCTTCTCCCAGTCCGCCGCCGCGTAGTACGCCGCTGCCACGCCGGTGAGCGACGGCAGATGCGCCGAGTCGATGGCGTAGGCCTTGTTGTACGACTTGATGGCTTCTTCGGTGTTGCCCACGGCGAGCGCGGACTGACCCAGCATGAGCGCGAGCTTGTGCTGTTCGGGCTGCTCACGGCGCGCGGCGCGCTTGCTCAGCATGTAGAGCAGCGGATAGGCCTCGGCGTGGTTCTCGTTGTCGAAGTGATGCTGCGCCAGGGGGAGCGCGGCGTCTTCGTTGTCCTCGTCGAACGCGAGGGCGCGATTGAACGCCTCCACCGCCTTCTCGGGCTCGTCCAGGTTGTCGGCGTAGACCCGACCGAGGAGCACCAAGCGCTCGGACTTCACGCGGCCGAGCTCGTTGTACTCCACCTCTTGCTGCAGCGCCTTGGCGGCCGAGAGCCAGTCCGCCGAGTCGATGTGGATCTTGCGCAGCGCCTCGAGCGACGGGAGATGCCCCGGGTTCACGTCCAGCGCAGCCTCGAAGTGCTCGAGCGCGCCACCGCGGTCTCCAAGCTCCTCCTCGAGGATGCGACCCATGCGGAAGCGCAGGTCGATGATCTCCTCGGGGTTGTCGATGAGCTTCGACAGCTGGTCCATCATGTCGAGGGCCGAGCTGTGGTCGCCGCGCTGCTCGTAGAGCCGCGTGAGGGCGTCCAGCGTCTCGGTCTCGGTGTTGTCCACCGACAGCGCGTTCAAGTAGCTGTCGATGGCGCGGTCCACGTCCTTGAGCTCGCTCGCGAAGACCTCACCCGAGGCCTTGTAGAGACGGATCTTCTCCATGCGGTCGGGCGTGGCCTGGACGTGGCGCTCGTACGTGTCGATGAGCTTGTCCCACTGCTGCATGCCACGGTAGATGCGCGCCAGAGCGTTGAGCGAGGGCTCGTGGTTCGGGTCGATGTCCACCACTTGCTCGAGGCGGTCGGCGGCCACGGCGGGACGCACGAACTCCTCTTCCTGCATGAGCGCGATGCGCGTGAGCAACGTGATGCGCTCGCGCTCGGTCTCCGCGATCTCGAGCTGACGCTCGAGCACCTCGAGGAGGCCCTGGTACTGCGCGGTCTGCGCGTACAGGCGCTCGAGGCCCTTCATCGCGGTGATGTTGGTGTCGTCCGCCTCGAAGACCTCGCGGTAGACACGGATGCCTTCCGCGGCCTTGCCCAGACGGTCCTCGAAGACCTCGGCCACCTGCAGCTTGGCCGCCAGGATGGCCTTCGGCTCGGTGAGCGCCGCCGCCTTGCGCTGCAAGATGGAGAGCAGCTCGGGGAACCGCTGCTCGCGACGGTGCACGCCCTCGAGCGCGGTGAGCGCCGCGACGTTGGCCGGCGCCACTTCCAGCGCCTGCGCGTAGTACTGACCAGCCTGCTCGGGGATGTTGAGCTGCGTGTCCGCGAGCACACCCATCTGCACGTAGGTCTCGGCCAGGACGTCCGGGTCGTCGGTCATCTCGACCAAGCGGCCGAGCACCTGCGCCAGCGTGTCCCACTGCTTGGTGGAGCGGTACAGCTCCGCCATCTGTTGCATGGCCGGGACGTTGTTCGGGTCGATGGCCAGGATCTGCTGGTAGTACGGGATGGCGTACTCGGGGTGACCGAGCTCCTGGCCGTACCACTTGGCGCAGTTGAGGCAGATGGCGATCTTGGTGTTGACGTCCTCGGCCTCTTGCAGAGCGCCGTTGGACGCGGCCAAGAGGTCGTTCCACTTCTTGGTCTTGCGGGTGACCGCCTCGAGCTTCTCGGCCGTGGCGTGGTTGGTGAAGTCCACGTTCCAGGCGAGGAGCAGCGCGTCGAAGCTCTGGTCGAGCTGCTGGAGCTTGACCTCGTTCACCTCGGCCACCTTCCAGAGCAGCTTGACCTGCTCCTCGGGGCTGAGCGTGTTCTCCACACGCTGGACGTAGACCTCGATGAGGTCTTCCCAGCGGCCGGCCGCGGTGTGCAGCGCCTCGAGGCGCGAGAACGCCACGTCGTGCATGGGCGAGAGGTCCGCGATGCGCTGGAACGCACTGGTGCCGCGGTCCGCGTCGCCGTACTCACTGGACCAGGCGTTGGCGATGGAGAGCAGCTGCGCGATCTTGTCGCTCGGCTCCTGGAGCGCGGTGACGCGCTGCTCCATGACCCCGATGGCCTCTTCCCACATGCCTTCCTTGCGATAGATGACCTCGAGGGCCGCCAGCGCGTCGGCGTACCCGGGGTTCACGTCCAGGGCGTTGCGGTAGGCCTCGGCGGCGTCGAGGGGCTGCTCGAGCTGCGACGAGTAGAGGTGACCGAGCTGCATGTAGACATGCGTGATGGCGCGGTCGTCCATGGTCGCGGCCCCCGCGTCCACCGTGCGGTGCAGCGCGTCGGCCAGCTCGTGCCACTGCTTGCTGGCGCGATAGATCTCGCTGATGTTCGCGAGCGCCACCGTGTTGCCCGGCTCGATGGCCAGGACCTCTTCCCACGCGTCGAGCGAGTTGCGGTCCTTCTCGAGCTTCTCGTACCAGACGCGGCCGAGGTCGGTGTAGATGGCCTTGCGCTGCTCCTCGTCTTCCGTGATGGCGACTTCGCGCTCCAGCACGTCCACGAGGTCCTTCCACTGCTCGGCGTTGGCGTAGATGGAGCCGAGCGCGTTGAGCGCCTCGACGTCTTCGCCACGCAGCTCGAGCACCTGCTTCCAGAGCGCGACACCCTGTTCGGGGTTGCCCAGCTCCACCGTGGCGAGGCGCGCCATCTTGGCGGTGATGTCCCCCTGCTGCGCGTCACCGAACACCACGCTGAGTTCCTTCTGGAACACGGCGAACAGGTTGCCCCAGTCCTCCTGGCGTGTGTAGATGACCTGCAGCGCGCGGATGCTGTCCGCGTGCTCGGGCTCGAGCGAGTCGAGGATGTTGCGGTAGACCGCGATGGCCTCGGCCGTGCGGCCCAGCTGGTCCTCGAGCACGTTGCCGAGGCGGAAGCTCAGCTCCACCTTGTCCACGTTGTCTTCGGTGGCCGCCGCGCGGAGCTTCAGCACCTCGGAGAGGGCGTGGTGTGCGCCGTTGGCCACGTAGATGCGGTCGAGCGCGTCCAGCGAGTCGATGTCCTTCGGGTCGACGCTGAGCACGAAGCGGAAGGTCTCCTCCGCGCGCGCCACGTCGGCGAGCTCCTCTTCGTAGACGCGGGCCAGGCGCTTGCCGAGCGCGACCTTCTGCTCGGGCTCCGACGTGCGCGCCAGCGCGTCCACGTACGTGTTGGCGAGCTGCGCCCAGTGGTCCAGCACCGATCCCAGACGCTCGACCTCGGCCAGGGTCTGTTCGTTGCTCGGGTCCTCGAGCAGCGCGCGCTGCACCCAGACGTAGGCGCGGTCGTGATCGGCCGCGCGCTCCTCGGCGATCTCGGCGATGCGCTGCATCATGTGCACGCGCTCGTGCGGGTCGCTCTGGTAGTTGAGCTGCACCTCGTGCACGTTGAGCAGGCGGTCCCACGACTCGCTCATGCGGTAGATGGGCTCGACGATCTCGCCGATGATGAGCGGACGCACGCCGTCGGCGAAGAGCAGCTCGAGCGCGCTCATGGCGGGCTGGTGCTCGGGGGCCGCCGCGAGGATCTCGCGGTACTGCTCGATGGCGCTGTCCACATCCGCCAGGTGGTGCTGGTACACCTGTCCGAGGCGGAACTGGTTGTTGAGGATGTCGTCCGGCGTGGCCGCCACCTGGATCTGGCGCTGCAGCACCCCCGCCAGCTCGGCGTAGCGCTTGGTGCCTTCGTACAGGCGGTCGAGGGCGTTGATCGCCTCGAGGTTCATGTCGTCCGCGCCGAGCACGATGGTGTAGCGGTCGATCGCGCGACCCACGTCACCCACTTCGGTCTCGTAGATCTTGGCGGTGCGCAGCGCCATGTCCACCACGTCATCGGGCGTGTCGCGACGGATGCGCTCGACCTCGATGTCGTAGAGGCGCGTGACGTCGTTCCAGCCCTGGACCACGTCGGCGAGGCGCTGGAGCGAGCTCAGCGTGTGCTCGTTGGCGTTGTCGAGGGGCAGCGCGCGTGCGTAGGCGTTGAACGCCTCACGCGACTGGTCGAGGTGCACCTCGTGGAGCTCGGCCACCTGATGGAGCAGCTCCACCGAGCGGGCCTTGTCCTCCTCGTAGCGGATCTGCACTTCGTGCACGGCGATGAGCCGCGCCGACTCGCCGAGCTGGCGGTAGACCGGCTCGAGCACCCCAGCAGCCGCGACCGCCTCCGTGCCCTCGGCGATCATCGCCTCGAGCGCGGCGGTGGTGGGCGCGTGGCCCGGGTCCACGTCCAGGATGTCGCGGTAGATGTCCACGGCGCGCGTGGAGTCGTTCAGGCGGCGATGCCACAGCTCCGCGATGCGGTAGCGGTAGCTGATGACCTCCATGGGCTCCTGCGCCAGCTCGGCTTCGCGCTCGAGCACGCTCATCAGCTCCGTCCAGTTCTGCGTGGTCTGGTAGAGCTGATCCAGGCGCTGGATGGCCGTCAGGTCCTCGGGGTCGATCTCGAGGATGCGCTGGTAGGTGTCGATGGCCTTGGCCACGTCGTTGAGCTCGCGCTCGTAGACGGCGCCCATCTGCACGTAGATGCGCTTCTTCTCGTCCGGGTCGTAGACGATGTCCGCCTTGCGCTCGTAGACCGAGAGCAGCTGCGGCCACTGGTCGAGGCGCAGGTGCAGCTCGATCAGCTTGTCGAGGGCCTGCTGGTCCTCGGTGTCGATCTCGAGGACCTTGCCGTAGACCTCGATGGCGGACTCGGGGCGCTCGAGGAGCTCCTCGTAGATCTGCGCGCCGCGGAAGAGGTGGGCCTTCTGCTCGTCCGGCTCCGTGAGCATCTTGGACTTGGTCAGGTAGATGGCCGCCAGGTCCTCGTAGCGCTCGCTCAGGTGGAACAAGCGCTCGAGCGCGCTGGCCGCCTCGAGGTGCTGCTCGTCCAGCTCGAGCACACGACGGTAGTGCGCGATGGCGCGCGCCGTGTCGTTGAGCTGCTCTTCGCGGATCTCGGCCGCCTTCACGTAGAGGCTCGCGGCGAGGACGGGGTCCTCCACCGTGGCCACGCGCTCCTCGTAGACCACCGCCAGCTGCTCGGCGCCGCCGATCATCAGGTTGAGGCGGTCCAGCTGCGCCTGCGTGGTGGCGTTGGCCGGGTCTTCGGCGAGCGCGCGGGCCATCGCGGTGAACGCGGCCTGGGCGTCGTCGAGGGCTTCCTCGTGCAGCTCGCTGATGCGGTGCAGGAGCTGCACGCGGCGCTCCGGCGAGCTGGCGTGCGTGGCCTGGATCTCGTGGACGCCGATGAGCTTCTGGTACTCGCCGTGCGTGAGGTAGATCGGCTCGAGGATCTCGGCGATGACCACCTGGTGCTCGGGCTGCTGCAGCAGACGCTCGAGGGCCGCGGCCGCCGACGCGTTCGAGGCGTCACGATCGAGGACGTTCCGGTAGATCTCGATGGCCGCGTCCGTCGCGTTCATGCGCGTCTCGCGCAGCTGCGCGAGCTGCAACATCAGCTCGATCTGACGGTCCGGATCGTCGGCCATGGAGAGCTGGCGGTCGACGTTGTCGGCCAGCTCGGTCCACATCTCTTGCCGCGCGAAGAGGCTGTCGAGAGCCGCGAGCGCGTTCTGGCTGGACGGATCGATGCCCAGGATCTCGCGGTGCAAGGAGATGGCGGCGTCGGGCTGCGCGAGGTACTCGTCGTGGATGAGCGCCATCTGCGAGAGCAGCAGCTCCTGCTCACCGGGATCGGTGGAGATGGAGACGCGGCTGCGCAGCACGCCCACGAGGTCGCTCCAGCGCTCCGTGCGGCGGTACAGGTTCTCGAGCGCCTCGAGGACCTCGAGGTCGGCCGGGTCGAGGTCGAGCACCTTGCGGTACGCGGCCACGGCGCCGTCCACGTTGCCCAACTGGGTGTCGTAGATCTGCGCGGCCTTGATCCACAGCGTGCGCGCGAGGTCGGTGTCCTGCACCCCACCCGCTAGCTCGCCCACCAGCTCCACCAGCGGCGAGAAGTTCTCCTGCTCGATGGCCATGGCCTCGAGGCGGGCCAGCGTGGCGGCGTCCGAGGGGACCTCGCGCAGGGCTTCACAGAAGGCGTCGAACGCCTTCTGCGGGTTCTCGATCTGGAACGCGTAGACGTCGCCGATCTGGGTGAGCAGCTCGAGCCGCTCGTCGGAGGCCTCGGTGCCACGATGCAGCACGCGCAGCGCGCGGATCAGGCGCTCGTTCTCCTCGCGCACCTGGTAGATGGGGACGAGGATGCGAGCGGCCTGCACACCGACCGACTCGTCCACCAACAAGGCCTCGAGGGCCTCGCGCGCGCCGTCGTGCTCGGGCAGCGTGGTGACGACCTCGTTGTACAGCTCGACCGCGCGGGGCTTCTGGTCGAGGTGCTCTTCGAGGGCGCGACCCAAGCGGAACTTGAGGGCCGCCTCTTCTTCCGGAGACTCGGCCAGCAGGATGCGACGCTCGACGGTGTCGGCGAAGTCGGACCAGCGGCCCTGCCCTTCGAACAGCTCGTCGAGGGCGCGGTAGGCGTCCACTTCGGCGTCGCCGTACTCTTCGAGAATGGCCTGGTAGGCCAGAACGGCGTGCGCGGGGTCGGCCAGCTCCTTCACGAACAGCGAGGCGCGCGCGTAGGCCATCTGGCGGCGCTGCTCGGGGTCCGTCTCGAGCTCCATGCGCCGGTCGTAGATGCCGAGCATGTCGCTGTAGCGGCTGGTCTGACGGTAGAGCTCGGCCAGGGCCGAGATGGCCCCCTCGTGGTCGGGCACCTCGTCGTAGACCACGCGGTACTGCGCGATGGCGTCGTCGATGCGGTTAGCCTGCGTGAGCACGCCGCCGAAGCTCATGCGCAGCTCGGTGACCTCGGCGGGGTCGGTCCCGCCTTCGATGGCCGCGGAGTAGGCCGCGATGACGCGCGTGACGCCACCTTCCACCCCTGCGGAGAGGCGGTCCACGTCCTCGCGCACCACTTCTTGGTGCGGCGCGAGCGCGAAGGCCTCGAGGTACTTCTCGAACGCTTGCTCGGGCGAGCGGAGGCGCTCCTCGTACAGCAGACCGGTCTCGCGCAGCAGGGCCACGCGCTGGTCGGGGTCCACCACGTGGCGCAGGCGCACCTCGTAGACGGCCACGAGCTTGCGCGGGTCGTTGGCGGCCTCGTAGATGGGCGAGAGAGACTCGGCAGCCTGAAGGTTGTCGGCGTCGATCTCGAGCACCTTCTCGTACGAGCGGGCGGCGCGGTCCGACTTCTCCTTCTTGGTCTCCCAGAGACGAGCGGCGCGGAAGAGCAACGAGATCTTCTCGCTGTCGGGCGTCTCCTTGGTCTCGGCTTCCTTCTCGATGAGACGGATCAGCTCGTCCCACTTCTCGCTCTCGGCGTAGAACTCTTCGAGCTCGTCCCAGGCCTTCAGCGCGACGTAGCGGCGCTTGAGCTGCTCCTGCGCACGACGGTCGTTCGGGTCGAGGGTGAGCACGCGCTGGAACGCACGCACGGCGCCTGCGTCGTCACCCATCTTGTCGGCGTAGATCATGCCGAGCTTCTGCAGGTCGGCGAGCAGCTTGGTCTTGTCGGTCTGAGCCGCGCACAGCACCTCGAGCACACCGGCCAAGGGCTCCCACTCGCGCGCACGCTCGTACAAGTTGGACAGCGCGTCGAGCGCCGCCGCGTTGGACGGGTCCACGGTGAGCACGCGCTTCCAGAGGTCGATGCAGACGTCGGGCTTGCGCAGACGCTCGGTGGCCAGCTCCGCCATCTCCACGAAGCGGAGCGGACGGTCGGCCGGGTCGAGCATCTCGGCCTCGCGACCCATGATGCCGATCAAGCTCTCCCAGTCGCGGCGCTTCTCGTACATCTCCTTGAGGCGCGTCATCGACTCGACGTCGGTGGGCGCGACCTCGAGCACCCGCTCGAAGCACTTGATGGCTTCGGCCTGGTTGCTGGAGCGGTCGAGGTAGAGCATGCCCGCGGCGCGGTACAGGTTGGCCTTGGTCCCCGGCTCCCGGTAGAGGTCGGCCTTCTGCAGGAGCGTGCGGATGTAGTCCGACCAGCGCTTCTGCCCCTCGAACTTCTCGAGCGCCTCGTCGAGCGCGGCGATCTGGGCCTGCTCCGCGGCGGTCAGCTCCATGGAGACCGGCGCACCTGGGGTCGCCGACGTGTCGGCGCCGTCATCGCCCTCGGCCGTCGGGGTCGTCTCGTCTGCTGCTGCGTCGTCGATCTCGTACTCGTCGGACATGCTCTTGATTTCCCGCTGAATGATGGGGTCGGGGTGGAACTCTGGAGGGCGCTTACAGTTGGAGCTGGGTCAGCTTGGTCTGCGCAGCGCGGACGTAGTGCTCGGGGGCGTTGGCGCCGGCGCCGGCGACGTACAGCTCGAGGTAGCGAATGGCCTCTTCACGGTTGTCCATCAGCGCGTAGGTCCAGCCGATGGAGAACAGCGCGTCCGGCATGCCGGGGAGGATGTCGAGCGCAGCGCGGTACGACTCGACGGCCGCCGCGTGGTTGCCCTGCTCCTGCTGGATGGTGCCGAGGATGTGGTAGAGCTGCGCCTGCTCGTCCGTGCGCGGGATGGCGACGTCGAGGCCGCTGCGCAGCACGCGGATGGCCAGGTCCGGAAAGCCCTGGTCCGCGTAGAGACGACCGAGCGCGATGTACGCCTCGATGAAGCGCGGGCCGCGACGCGCCGACTCGGTGTAGTTCTGCAGCGCGCCATGCGGATCATCGAGACGCTCGAGGCACTGAGCGAGCTTGAAATAAGCCTTGAACAGGTTCGCGTCGGCGGCGATGGCGGCCTCGAAGGCCTCCTTGGCGCGGTCCCACTGCTCGAGCTGCATCCGCACGGTGCCGAGCTTCTCGTGGTAGCCCGCTGGCGCCGGATTCACCGAGATGGCGCGGCTGAGGTGCTCTTCTGCGACCTCCCACTCACTCATCTCCATGTGGACGATGGCCAGGTTGAAGAAGGCTTGATCGTTCGTGGCGTCGAGAGCGATCGCTCGTTCGAGCGCCTCCTTCGCGTCTGCGTAGCGACCGGTGCGCGCCGCTGCCACGCCCGCGTTCATGTGAGTCATGGACTCGACGCGCGCGCGAGAGCAATTCCCGCCGGTCAGAATAACGAAAAAAACCAGTGAAAAACCGATGGTCTGAAGCCGGCTCATGGGGCACCGATGGTACGGAATTCGGGACGCAGATCACAATGCAAAACTTTGCTCACTTGCACGTTGTTCGCGCTCGGCGAGGGACTCGGGAGCGGGAGCCACGATCAGCCGAGACGAAAACGGCGCCCTCCAGAGGAAGGCGCCGCATCGAGGTCCAGCCTCGCTACCCATGAGCTTCTCGCTCGTGGGCAGCGATGTGGAGGCTCAGTTCGACTCGAGGGTGAACGGATAGGTCACGGAGACGAGGCCGCCTCCGTCGGGCGCCGGGAAGGTCCAGCGACGCACCGCGCCAGCGACGCAGCTCTCGACGCGGGCGCTGCCGAGCGTGGAGCCCGAGACCGTGGAGGTAGTCACCGAGCCGGTCGGCGAGATGATCCAGCGGACCGACACGGTGCCGCGCAGATCGGGCTGCGAGTTCAGCGCCTGCTCGTAGCAGAAGCGCACCTCACCAAGGTGGCGACGAACCACGCGGCGGATGACGTCGGCCGAGAGCGAGCCGCGGATGGCCGCGGTGCCCGGACGAATCTGGGGGCGCGAGGCCTGGCGATCGCCGAGCCCGCCACCGTCGCCGATGCCGCTGCCCGTACCGCGGCCGCTTCCGTGACCGATGGTGCCGATGGTGCCCATGCCGATGGTGCCCTGACCGAAGCCGCCGCCGCCACGACCGGTGCCCGTCAGACCGAGACCGCCCATGCCGAAGTTGGAGCCGGCCTGCGAGCCCGTCAGGGCGCCGAGGGCGCTCATCTCGCCCGCGCCGATGGCCTGGTCGCCACCGTAGGGCGACGTGGGCGACATGAACGAACCCGAGAGGGCCGCCAGGGCGCCGACGACACCGGCGGTGGCCGCCTGCTCACGCGCCTCTTGGCGCGCCATCTGCTGGTCCTCGGGGTTGGCGTCACCCTCGATCGAGTAGTGGTTGTCCGTGCGCTCGGCCTGCTCGTCGCCCATGGCGCCGCTCTCGCCGTCGTGCGCGGTACCGGTGCCGCCCGAGTCTTCGCTCGGAGCTTCTTCCTCTTCGGGCGGCTCCTCGGTCTCCGGCGGCTCGATCACGAACTGCGCGAGGCGGCTGTTCGGGTCGATGATGTCGTTGTTCAAGCCGGCCACGGGGGGCGGCGAGAAGTACATGGCGGTGAGCAGCGCGCCGACGAAGAGCATGACGCCGCCCACGTAGGCGAGCGGCACCCAGTCGAGCGAGAAGCCGACGGCCACCTTCTTACCGGCCTTGACGGACCGCACCATGAAGGTGAAGCCCTTCCACGTGACGCGCACCATGGCGCCCTCGGGGATGAGGTACTGCTGAGCGTTCGGCACCTCGGGGCACGCGGCGAGATTGATGCTCTCGATGGCGGTGCTCTGCTCGCCGATGGTGACCTCGCCCACGGCGCCCTGCGGGAAGACCATGGCCACAGAGCTCCCGTTCACCACCACCATGGGCATGCGCTGCACACCGATGATGTCGGGCGAGATGAGGTAGTCCACCTCTTCCTTGCCCTCGGGCTCACCGAGGTAGAACGAGCGCGCGGGGCTCAGATGGTCCACGTGCATGACCGAGCGGCCCCACATGACCATGACCTCGAGGGCCTGGGCCGACGTCTCCACCTCGTTCGGGTCCACGGGAGGCCCGCTGGCGACGACGCCATACGTGAGCTTCTCGGGGTCGATCGTGCTGAGGTCCACGTTCTCGAGCGACCGGCTGCTGCTGGCGGCCGGAGGCGGCGCGAACGGGTTGGGCAGAGGCTTCTTGGCCGCGCCGAAGGGGTTGGCCGTGGCCGCTGCCGCGAACGGATTGGCCGCCGCGGGAG
>CAZEAA010000118.1:6946-14767 GCA_964510015.1 uncultured Sandaracinaceae bacterium | reverse complement strand
CCAGATGGCCGTCCACGTGCCGCTCTCGGTCGAGGCGCAGATGGAGGCGCGCGTGCTCATGATGAGCACGAACAACAACCACTCGCCCGCCAACGGCAAGCCGATCATCAACCCGACGCAGGACATCGTCCTCGGCCTCTACTACATGACCCGCGAGCGCCAGTTCGCGAAGGGCGAGTACAAGGAAGGCAGCGAGCGGAAGGGTGACTTCCACGGCATCTTCTCGAACTCGAACGAAGTGCGCATGGCGTACGACGCGGGCGAGGTCGGGCTGCACGCCAAGATCAAGCTGCGCTGGCAGGGCGACATCCACGAGACCACCGTCGGTCGCGTGCTGGTGAGCGAGATCCTGCCCCCGGGCCTGGACTTCCGCTCGGTGAACAAGACGCTCGACAAGAAGGCGCTCTCCGCGCTGATCGACGAGTGCTACCGCAAGAGCCGCAACAAGAACACCGTGCTCCTGGCCGACCGCCTGCGCACGCTGGGCTTCGAGATGGCCACGCGCGCGGGTGTCTCGGTGTGCATGGACGACATGCTCATCCCGGACAGCAAGAAGGAGATCCTGCGTCAGTCCACCGACGACGTGGCGACCGTGGTCGAGCAGTACCAGGAAGGTCTGATCACCGACGGCGAGCGCTACAACAAGGTGGTCGACATCTGGGCCGAGGCCTCCGACCAGATCGCTCGCGAGCTGATGGAAGTGATCGGCAGCGAGACCGTCACGAACCCGGACACGGGCGAGTCGGTGCGCGTGCCCAGCTTCAACTCCATCTTCATGATGGCGGACTCCGGCGCCCGCGGCAGCAACCAGCAGATTCGTCAGCTGGCCGGTATGCGCGGCCTGATGGCCAAGCCCTCCGGCGAGATCATCGAGACGCCCATCACGGCCAACTTCCGTGAGGGTCTGACGGTTCTCCAGTACTTCATCTCGACGCACGGTGCCCGTAAGGGTCTGGCCGACACGGCGCTCAAGACCGCCAACTCGGGCTACCTCACGCGTCGTCTGGTGGACGTCGCGCAGGACGCCGTCATCACGGAGTACGACTGCCTCACGCTGGACGGCATCTGGGTCTCGAAGCTCGAAGAGGGCGGCGAGGTCGTGACGCCGCTCGGAGAGCGCATCCTCGGGCGCGTGGCGCTCGAAGACGTGCAGGACCCCATCACCGGCGCCGTGCTGGTGGAGGCCAACCGCGAGATCGACGAGAACCTCGTCAACGTGATCGAGTCGGCGGGCATCGAGCGGGTCCTCATCCGCTCCGTGCTCACCTGCCAGACGCGTCGCGGTGTCTGCGCCGCTTGCTACGGGCGAGACCTCGCGCGCGGCTACGAGGTGAACATCGGCGAGGCCGTCGGTGTCATCGCGGCCCAGTCCATCGGCGAGCCCGGCACGCAGCTCACCATGCGCACGTTCCACATCGGTGGTGCGGCGGCGCGCGGTAAGGTCGAGCAGAGCAGCATCGTCAGCCGCGTGGACGGCATCATCCGCCTCGAGAACACCAAGACGGTCAAGAAGAAGGACGGCAACACCGTCATCATGAACCGTCACGGCGTGCTCAAGATCGTGGACGAGTCCGGCCGCGAGCGCGAGAGCTACAACCTGAGCTACGGCGCCTTCTTGAAGGTGGCCGAGGGCGACACGGTCAAGAAGCTCACCACGCTGGCGGAGTGGGACCCGTGGGCCATCCCCATCGTCACCGAGGTCTCGGGCGTCGTGAAGTACGGCGACGTGGTCGAGGGCGTGACCATGGAAGAGAAGCTCGACGAGGTGACGGGTCTGTCCCGCCGCCTGGTCATCGAGTCCCGCGATCCGAGCGCGCGTCCGCGTATCTCGGTGAAGGGCAGCGAGGGCGACACGCTGCGCACCGGCTCCGGTGAGAACGTGGCGCGCTACTTCCTGCCGGTCGGCGCGAACATCATCCCCGCGGATGGTCAGAGCGTCGAGGCCGGTGAGATCATTGCGAAGATTCCTCGAGAGACCACGAAGACCAAGGACATCACGGGCGGTCTGCCCCGCGTGGCCGAGCTCTTCGAGGCCCGGAAGCCGAAGGACGGCGCCATCATCTCGGACATCGACGGTGTGGTGCACTTCGGCAAGGACACCAAGGGCAAGCGCAAGGTCGTGATCGTCCCCGAAGTGGGCGAGCCGAAGGAGTACTTGATCGCGAAGGGCAAGCACCTTCAGGTCAAGGACGGCGACCGCGTGCGTGCGGGTGAGCCTCTGATGGACGGTGCGGCGAACCCGCACGACATCCTTCAGGTGAAGGGCGAGAAGGAGCTCGCGGCGTGGTTGGTCAACGAGATCCAGCAGGTCTACCGCCTGCAGGGTGTGACCATCAACGACAAGCACATCGAGGTGATCGTTCGTCAGATGCTGCGCCGCGTGCGCATCAAGGAGACAGGTGACACCACCTTCCTGCCGGACGAGACCGTCGAGAAGTCGGTGTTCGGCAAGGAGAACGAGCGCGTCATCGCGCGCGGTGGCCAGCCGGCCGTCGCGGAGCCGCTGCTGCTCGGCATCACCAAGGCGTCGCTCTCGACCGACTCGTTCATCTCGGCGGCCTCCTTCCAGGAGACCACCAAGGTGCTCACCGAGGCGGCGATCGGCGGCAAGGTCGACGAGCTCTACGGCCTCAAGGAGAACGTCATCATGGGTCGCCTCGTGCCGGCCGGCACGGGCCTCTCGGCGTACCGCAAGCTCGAGATCGCGGTCGAGGACTCGCCGGACGACATGGGCATCGACAACGATGGCGACGAGCTGATGGCCGCCGTCAGCGAAGACTGAGCCTCCGAGGCTCGGGAAAGATGGGAGAGGGCACGCTTGCGTGCCCTTTCTCAATTGGACGGGCACGCAGGTCGTGCCCTTCTCAATTGGGGCGCGGCGGGCCAACCTGCGCGTCGCTCAGGTGTCGAGTTCGGACCAGTTCTCGTCGCTCGCGTCCTCCGTGCTGCGCCAGCTGAGGGTCTCGAGCGCGAGGATCTCGTCGTGCAGCTCCTGCGGCGTGAGCGCCATGCTCTCCGCGAAGGAGGAGCCCTCGCGCGCGGCGCTGCGGAAGCAGCTTGTGGCCAACCGGGTCAGCTGCAGAAAGGTCTCGCTCACGCCCAGGTTGCGAGCCGCCTGCGCCACGATGCTCGGCGTGCTGGGGGAGAGGCGCAGCGCGGCGCGCATCTCGGCCTCGGTCAGCGCGCTCGGCGCGTCGGACTTGTTCACCTGCACCAAGAGCCTGTCGGCCATGCGCGGGTCGGCGCGCAGCAAGCTCGCCAGCATGGTGGCTTGCGGCACCGTGGCGCCTCTCGACGCGTCGGACACGAAGCAGACCGCGTCGGCGGCGCGCAGCAGGATCCGCCGACGCGCGCGTAGGCTCCACTGCCCCGGCACGCTCAAGACGTGAACGCGGAACGGGCGGCCGTCCAGGTAGCCGCCGTCGAGGGCGCGCCAGTCGAAGAACTCGGTGCGCCGCTCCACCGAGCCGGGCGAGTAGAGGGTGCCGCCCCGCGCGCTGAACAGCGTCTCGTGCAGCACCCGCAGGTTGGTGGTCTTGCCCGCGCCGGGCGCGCCGTCGTACACGACGCGCAGCGTGAGTACCCCCGATTCAGGGTCGATGAAGGCCATCGCGGTGGGTGTAGCACCATTCGCGGGCCCGCTCTCCAACGGGCTGCTAGCCGCGCACGCTGACCAGGGGCCGCAGCGCGTCGATCAGCCGCGCGTTCTGGTCACTCGCGCGGACCCGGATGTACTCCGGCAACCCGAACGACGTGCCGCTGCGAACCAGGATGGCGGCCTCGCGCAGCAGGTGGGCGCGGACGGTCTCGGCGTCGCCCACCCGCACCAGGCCGAACACCGTGAGCGAGGGCACGAAGGGGATGGCGCTCTCCGTCAGCCGCAGCTCGAGCTCGTGGCGTTGCGCGAGCCAGCGCGTCCGCACGCTGGCCACGTGGTCATCCTCGGTGGCGACGGCGCCGGCCGCAGCGAGGGCCAGCGACGAGACGCTCCAGGGCGGGCGCTGCGCCGCCATGCGCGCAAGCAGGGCGGGCGCGCCCAACGCATAGGCCACCCGCAGGCCCGCGAGCGCGTGGTCCTTCGTGAGTGAGCGCAGCGCGACGGCGTTGTCGGGGAGCCGCTGCGCCCCCTCCGCGTGGCGCTCGGAGAGCGAGAGGAAGGCCTGGTCCACGAGGAAGGTGGTGGCCGGGTGGCTGGCGATCAGCGCGTGCAGCTCACGCTGAGGGAGCGCCTGCCCCGTGGGGTTGTTGGGGTGGCACAGGTAGGCCAACGCGGGCTGCCGCTGCGTGAGCGCGAGCGAAAGGGCCGCGGCCGCGGGAGCGAAGCCGTCTTCGGCGCGGGCTCGCACCTCCACCACGTCCACTCCGTGCGCGCGGGCGGCGGCTTCGGCCTCGGAGAACGTGGGGCCGGCGATCAGCAGGCGGTCACCCGGCCTCGCGAGCGCCCGCAGCGCGCACCAGATCAGCTCGGCGGCGCCGTTGCCCAGCAGCACCGACGCCGGGTCCACGCCGAGCGCGGACCCGAGCGCGCGTCGTGCGGCCGTGGCCCGACGATCCGGGTAAGCCACCACGTCGGCCGCTCGAATGGCCTCGAGCACGCGCGGGCTCGGACCAAACGGGCTTACGTTCACGGACAGGTCGAGCACGCGCGCCGGGTCCACGCCGAGCGCACGCAGCTCGGCGGCGCTGGTGTCACCGTGGTGACCGAGCACGTTCACCATGGCCAGCCCATCGGCTGCCACACGCTGCGCGCAACCCCGGAGACGCAGGTGACGAGGAGCGTCGCGACCCCCGCGAGGATCGCGGCCACGCCCACGAGCTGACGGGCGTGTGTGAGCGCGGCGGCGGTGGGGGCGTCTCCCTCTGCGCCGAGCACGTAGTGGCCGGGCTTCTCGAGCCGCACGCCCAGCACACCCGCTGTCATGGCCATGGGGAAGCCGGCGTTGGGGCTCGCGGTGTTCTTCGCGTCGCGCCACGCCACCCGTAGCCCGCGACGCACCGGGAGACGCAGCACGCGCGCCGCGAGCGCCAGCAGTCCTACCGAGAGACGCGCGGGCACGAGGCCCAGCAGGTCGTCGAGGCGCGCGGCGGGCTTGCCCAGCCACTCGTAGCGCCCGCGATAGCCCACCATGGCATCGAGCGTGTTGACCACACGGAACGCGAGGGCGCCGCCCAGCCCGAAGAGCGCGTAGAAGAACAGCGGAGCCACCACGCTGTCGGACAGGTTCTCGGCGAGCGACGAGGTGGCTGCCCCCGCGACCTCGCTCTCGCTCAGCGCGGAAGGGTCACGGCTGCAAAGCGCGCCGAGGCCGGCCCGCGCGCGCGGGAGGTCGCCTGCCACGAGCGCGCGCTCCACCACGGAGCCCGCGGTGAGCAGACCCCGCCCGGCGAACGAGGCCTGCAGCCAGAAGAGGGCGAGCAGGTCCGTGAGGAACGGCGCTCGGGCGCGGAGCAGCACATCCACGAGCCACAGCGACCCCACGCAGCCGAACCCGGCGAGCAGGAGCACCACGCCGCCCAGCAGCGCGGCTAGGGCAGGGCGCAGCGGCAAGGTGGTGCGCACGCGCGTGACGAGGGACCCGAACCACGCCACGGGGTGCAGCCGGTTGGGCGGCTCTCCGAACGCGCAGTCGATGGCGAGCGCGAGCGCGAGCATGACGCCGGCGTGCGAGATGGCCATCAGCGCGGCGCTCCGAAGTGCGCGTGCATGGCGCGTCGCAGGTCGGCACCGTAGCGCGCGGTCCACGAGGCGACGCCCGCCGCCACGCTCTGGTGCACGGCGCGCCCCACCACCGCGCCCACCGCAGTGTGCTTGCCGGCATAGGGCTCGCTAGCGTGACCCGGGTCTCCCGCGAGCGGCGACAGCAGCGCGAAGCAGTCAGTGCCGGTCCCGGTGGCGAGCGCCCCGCTGCGCCGAGACGGAAGCGCCGCCTCGTGCACGGCCAGGGTGCGCGCCTCGGTCGCGATGCTCAGCGCTTCGAGCCGCGCACCGATCGTGAGCGGGCGCGAGAGCCAGACGATGACGTTGATGGTGTCCACCGGCGCGAGCGCGCCCGGCGCGTCTCCGGCACGCAGCAGGTTGGAGAGCCCGACGGTGGCGACCGCCACGGCCTCGACCGAGCCGGCCGCGTCGACCTCGTGAGCCTGCGCGACGACCGCGTGCTCGAGCGCGCAGGCCGTCATCATGGCCACGCCGTCGCGACCGACCAGGCTCGTCTGGCGGGCGCGCAGCAGCGCGAGGGCGTCCACCTCGAGCGACAGCTCGGACGACTGCACCGCGTGATTGCTGACGAGATCCGTGACGGTGTCGCCCCCGCGGTGGGGCGCGAACGACAGGCACGCGTGAGGCTGCGAGGTCTGCGCCACGAGCACCCGGTGGGTGCGCGCGATGCGGAGCTCCTCTTGCTGGTGCAGCACGACGCCCGTGAACATTCCGGCTCCTTGGTCGTCACGGCCGAGGCTGTCAACCGCGGCTTGCACCGCTGCGGTTTGCCGGGAACCATGCCCCCATGAGCTTCATCCTTCGCACGCCATCTCGTCTCTCCCGCACCGCTTCCCGCACGAGCGCCCTGACGCTCGCCGCGCTGATGCTGGCGCTCACCGCCCTGGGCTGTCACCGCGGCGAAGGCGAGGGCACCACGGCGGACGAGGCCGCCAACGGCGAGGGCGGCGAGGGCCGTGCATGCGGCTCGCGCGGCATGGCGCCGTGTGGCGAGGGCGAGTTCTGCCACTTCGAGCTCGAGGCCCAGTGCGGCGCGACGGATCGCCCCGGTGTGTGTGTGACCATCCCCACGGTGTGCACCCGCGAGTATCGCCCCGTGTGCGGGTGCGACGGCCGCAGCTACGGCAACTCGTGCAGCGCGCTGGCCGGCGGCACGTCGGTGGCCCGTGAGGGCTCGTGCGCGGAGGAGACTGCCGAAGCCGCCAGCGACTGCGTGCGCACCGGCTGCGGCGGCGAGCTGTGCCAGGGCCCGGAAGAAGAGGCCATGGCCAGCATCTGCGTGGCGCGCCCGGAGCACGCTTGCTACCGAGAGGCGGCGTGCGAGCGTCAGACCGACGGCCGCTGTGGCTTCACGCCCTCCGCCGAGCTGAGCGCGTGCCTGGCGAGCCCCCCCAGCCTCTGACCTCTGCGCGGCCCGCCTGGGTGGGCATCGCGGGCCGTCTGGCTCCCGACCCCGGTCAGGACTGGCTGCGGTCTGGGGATGCGGCTCACGCGCGCATGCTGCGGCACCTCGGCGCGCGGGCGCTGCACGAGCCGCTGCTGGCGGCGCTCCCCACGGACGTCAGGTCGCTCCCAGGAATGCCGACGGAGGCCCTGGATGTCGAGCGGGTGGTGACCGCGGGGCGCGCGCTGCGCGCTCTCTTGCCTGGCCAACCAAAGCCCGTGGCGGCGCTGACCCGCTCGCCCGAAGTCACGGCGCCGTTGCTGGAACTGCTCTCCACGAGCGAAGGCGCGCCTGCTGCTCGCGAGCAACTGGCCGCGCAGGTGCTGTTCTCGCTCGGGCTGTCTCGCGCCCTGCACGAGCCCGTGACGGTCGTGGGGCCCCTCGTGCTCGAGCACGGCGTGACGCGTCGCCAGCTCGAGCTCGCCGCGGGAGCGCGCTTGCAGCTGGGACCCGCGGGGCTGCTCCTCGATGCGCGCACGCTGGACCCTTGGGGGCCCGAGCTGTCCACGGGGCTCGTGGAGCACCACGGCTTCGCGCTGCCGCGACGCCACGTGTCGGCGCTCGCGGCGCTGGGCCAGGCGCTAGAGCGGGTCGCTGCCTGGGACGGTCACCCGGACGCCATGCGGGAGACGTTCACCGCGCTCGAGCTCGCCCCGCA
>CAZEAA010000118.1:0-6846 GCA_964510015.1 uncultured Sandaracinaceae bacterium | reverse complement strand
CCCGCAAGACAACCCAGAAGGCAACCCGCGCCCGCACGCCGCTGCGCTGCAAGGGCTGCCCCTCGCGATCGGACGTGCGCGGCTGCCGGCCGACGCGGACGCCGACACCCTCGCCGCAGCGCTCGTGCGCGAGAGCGCGCTCCACAAGCTGACCCTGCTCCGCTTGGTGGACCCGCTCGTGCATGACGACGCCGCGCTTCCGCAGCTGCTGCGCGGGGTGGCGTCGTGGGCCGCGCGCCGGCTGGGACTCCGCGTGGATGCCGACTCGTGGGCGTGTCGGCCGGAGGCGCTGACAGCGCTCGGTCAGCGCGTCCAGGCCGAGCTGCAGGCGTGACGACCGCGCTCCCGTGCGCTCCTCAGCGCGCGCTCAGCCACCACAGCCCGAGCGCGCTGAGGGCCAGCACGGCGCCCGCCAGCGCGTAGATCACCATGTCGGTCAGCGCGGCGCCGGTGCGCGGCGGGCGCACCGTGCGCGGCTTCGGGTCGGCGATGGCGACCGAGTCGTCGCTCACCGAGGGGGACTCCCACGGGGTGACCTCGCCGCGGCTCGGGGTGTCGCCGGTGTCCGGGTCGGTGTCCGCTTGGCTCGTCGAGCCGGCGTCGCTCGCCGCGCCGTGATGCGCGCCCTCGTCATCGAGCGAGTCGAAGGGGTCGGGCTCGAGCTCCACCCGCAGGTCCGCCTCGGCCTGGATGCGGGCCACCGCCGTGCTCGCGGGGTCTTCGAACGTGATCCGCGTGGCGCCGATCAGCAGCTCGTCGCGATCCATCAGCCGGCGCTCGGGATACACGCGCCCGTTCACCATGGCGGGGTTCTTCGCGCCGAGGTCACGCAGCAGCACCCCATCGAGGTCGCGCAGCAGCTCGGCGTGCTCGCGCGATGCGTCGGCGTCGTTGAGCTGGAGCTCGCACTCGACGCCGCGCCCGATGCGCCACGAGCACGGCGGGTCCGGCAACGTCACGCGCTCCCCCTCGCGGCTCCCGTTCTCGATGACCAGCTGCGGCGCGGCCACCGGCGTGGTGCCCTGCGAGAGGACCCCGCGCACCAGCTGACGCGCCAGCTCGGCCGTCTCGTGCGCGGTGGTGGCGCCGCTCACGGTGGGCGTGAGCTCGAGCCGCAAGGTGAAGCCCCCCAGCTCCACGCGGTCGCCATCGCGCAGCGACTTCGGGCGGTTCGGCGGGATGCGGACGCCGTTGACGAGCACGCCGTTGGTGGAGCCCTCGTCGGTGACGGTGTAGTGCGCGCCGCTGGGTTCGAGGCTCGCGTGCAAGGCGCTCACGGCCGGGTGCGGCAAGAGGATGTCGGCGGTGCGGCCACGCCCGATGCGCACGCGCCCGTGCTCGAAGCTGTAGACCGCGAGCTGACGCTTGGTCGAAGGGTCTTCGGCTTCCTGCGACTCACCCCAGCGTGAGCGAACCGTGACGCGGATACCCATCGAGCTAGAGCCTGATCCGCGCCGGTGGCCGGGTCAAGAACGGCCCAGGACGCGCGCCTCAGCGGGCGCCGCGCAGCCGCTCGATCTCGCGCTCCACGAAGCCACGGTCCGGCGCCGTGGGGCGCAGCCGCAGGTACTCGCGGTAGTAGTCGATGGCGTCGCGCGGTGCGCCCAGGCGCTCCGCCACCACGGCCATGTTGTAGAGGACCTCGGGCAGCGGCGCGAAGCGGTGGGCCGCCGTGAAGGCCTGCATCGCGGCTTCGTACTCGCCCCGACGGAACATGGAGACCCCGCGCGTGAAGAACGTGCGGGCCTCGCGCGTGAGCTCGTCGTCGCTGGGCGGCGCGGTGAAGACCTGCTCTCGCGAGCGACGCTCGGCCGCGCGCAGGGCTTCGATGCGGGCCTCCACGTCGGCGCGCACCGTGGCGTCCGGCTGCCCCTGACGCAGGTAGATGCGGAAGTACCGGATGGCCTCCGCGTACTCGCTCATGCGCTCGTAGACGCGCGCCACGTTGAACGCCAGCTCCGCGGAGTTGGTGATCTCGTAGGCCTCGCGCATCTTCGTGACGGCCTCTTGGAAGCGGCCCGCGTCGTAGGCGGCCTGCCCCTCGGTGAAGAGCGTCCTCGCGCGGGCCAGCTGCTCCTCGGTCTGCGCGGAGGCCACGCTCGTCAGCCCGGGCGCGCCCACGGGCGACAGCGCGCCGAGCGCGCCGAGCCACAGCGAGAGCCCGAGCACGCGGAACAGGGGGGGCAGCGGCGAAAGGGAGCGTGGGGGCGAGCAGCGCATGGGTTCAGCCGTAGACTGCCACGAGGCCGGAATATTCAGAACGGGGATCGCCGCGCCGCTCAGAACTTGGTCGCGCGCTCGCTGCGCTTGTCTATGCCCATCGCGTCGTAGATGGCCGCCGAGAGCCTCTCCTTCAGCTGGGTGCCCTTCTCCACGAAGTGGTGGATGCCCAGCTGGTAGAGCAGCTGCTTGTCGTCGTCTTGGGCGCCCGCGCTCACGCTGATGATGGTGGTGCGCTCGGCCAGGCGCTCGCCGCGCAGCGCCATGCACACCTCGATGCCGTTCATCTTCGGCATGTGCAGGTCCAGCAGCAGCAGGTCGGGCTCGCGCAGGCGAATGGCGTTCATCGCGGCCTCGCCGTCCACCGCGGTGTCGATCTTCACCGAGTCACCCAGGATCTGCTTCACATAGAACTGCAGGACGCGGGCCACGTCCTTGTTGTCCTCGGCGATGAGGACGCGCAGCCCGTCCGACTCGGGCACGATGGTGACCGCGCGCTGCGACTCGTGGAAGCCCTCCTGCATGGCGCGCAGGCGCCACGCCACGGCCTCCGCGCTCTGCGGGCGGTCGTTCGGGTCCTTGGCCAGCAGCTCCTCGATCAGATCCGCGAGCTTCTGCGGCACGCCCATGCGGTGCTCACGGATGCGCGGGACGGGCTGCGTCTGGTGCAGCTCGTACAGGTCGGCCACGCTCTCGGCGTCCACCGGCAGCTTGTTGGTGAGCATCTCGAACGCCACCACCCCCAGCGCGTACAGGTCCAGCAGACGGCCGGCGCCGGGCTGCACGGTGTTGTCGAGCGCCTCGGGCGCCATGTACGGAGGTGACCCCGCGATGCGCGTCTGCGTGGCCACGTGGTACTCGGGCAGCACCAGCCCGAAGTCCATGAGCACGATGCGGTGATCGGGCGTGAGCATCACGTTGTCGGGCTTCACGTCACGATGCGCGAGACCCGCGCGGTGCACCACGGCCAGCCCCTCGGCGATGGCGGTGATGACCTCCATGGTCTCTTCGATGTCGGGCGCAGCGCCCGAGTCGTAGCGCGTGCTGAGGTGACGGCCGAGGCTCAGGCCGTAGATGCGCTCCATCACCAGGAAGTCGAGGCCGCGGTGATTACCGAGGGTGTGCACCGTGACGAGGCTGGGGTGACGGAACGCCGCGAGCGCGCGGGCCTCCTGGCGCAGCAGGGCCACCGCCGGCCCAGGGGTTGCGACCTTGATGGCCACACGCCGGTCGAGCAGGTGGTCGAGTGCCTCGAAGACCTGGCCCATGCCTCCCGCGCCGAGCAGACTACGCACCTCGTAGTTGCCGCTCAGGATCTCTCCCACGGGGAAGATGAGCCCGCCCGCGGAGTCATCGCGGGAGTCGGACACCTCGTACCAGGTCTGTTGTGGCCGATCAGAGATTGGGACAGCCTATCATGGCCTTCAGCCAGGGATGTAGTTCTGAACGTATTCCGTTTCCGGGCTGTGTCGGGCCGGGCTGCTACACTCGCCGCCACATGGCTGATGCGAGCTCTCCCATTGGTGTGTTCGACTCTGGACTGGGCGGCCTGACGGTGGCCTCCGCCATCATGGACGCGCTGCCCGGCGAGCGGATCGTCTACCTGGGCGACACCGCGCGGGTGCCGTACGGGACGCGCAGCCCGCGCACCATCCTGCGGTACGCCCGGGCCTGCGCCCGTCGTCTCCAGCAGCACGACATCAAGCTCCTGGTCATCGCCTGCAACACGGTCAGCGCCGTGGCCGTGGACATGCTGCGGGTGGAGCTGGACATGCCCGTGCTGGGCGTCATCGGGCCGGGCGCGCGCGCGGGCATCGCGGCGAGCGTCAACGGGCGCATCGGCGTCATCGCCACCCGCGGCACCGTCGCCTCCGGGGCCTACGGCAAGGAGCTCGCGGGGCTCAGCGGGAAGGCCGAGCTCTTCTCCCAGGCGGCTCCGCTGCTGGTGCCGCTGGCCGAGGAGGGCTGGCTCGACGGCGCCGTGCCCACCGAGGTGGTCGCCCACTACCTCGAGCCGCTGGCGTCGGCCGGCGTGGACACGCTGATCCTCGGCTGCACGCACTATCCCCTGCTGGCAGGCGTGATTCGAGACGTGGCCGCGCGCGTGCTCTCCCCGGACGTGCGCGTGGTGGACAGCGCGGTCGCCACGGCCGCCGAGCTGACGGCCTTGCTGGAGACGCGCGAGCTGGCGCGCAAGGAAGGCACCGGCGACCTGCGCATCCTGGTCACGGACCTCCCCGGGCGCTTCGCCGAGGTGGCCAGCCGGTTCCTGGGGCGTGAGGTCGACCCCACCATCGTGGAGCAAATCGACCTCTAGTACCCCGTCGCAGGGATTCTGACCGGTTGGCAGCGGTCCGCGAAGGCCAGCGCGGCGTTGCTCCTCCTCGCCGATGCGACAGCATCGACTCGTCGTCGCGCCTTGATCTGACCTCCGCGTCCACGCCGCCAATCCGTCAGCTTCCCTGCGACGGGGTACTAGCCCCGGCGGCGGGCCCAGCCTGCTTCAGAGGAAGTCGAGCGCCACGTCGTCGGCGGTCAGCGTGTCGCCGGTGATGACGCCCGACACGGTCGCGGTCGCCTCGAACGCGGTGCCGGTCGCGCCGGTGCGCGTGATCAGGACCTCGTAATCGAGCGTGCAGGCGCCCGTCTCCGGGCACAGCGCGGCCGCGTCGCCGAGGGTGACGACGTAGCGGTCGTAGGTCACGCCCGAGCTCGTGACGGACTCGGGCGTGTCGTCCGTGGACGCGGTGCCGCCGGGGGGCGTGACGGACACCTCGATCGCGGGGCCGCCGGCGACCACGTCCACCGTGAACCCGAGCGACGCCGCCGAGAGGGAGTCGGCGCCGGCCGCCGCCACGCGGAGTCGGAATTCGGCGGAGACCGTCGTGTCGGACTCCTGGAAGGCGAAGTTCTCGATGTCCGAGCCGAGGATCACGCCACCCGCGCTGCCGTCGCAGGCCGTGAGCGCAGGCCCGCCCAGGAGGGCGGCGCAAGCCAGCCAGAGCGGGGCGACCACGGGAGCGCGCCAGGGTGATGGAGCGCGAAGGAGAGAGTGCTTGGCAATCATGTGGCCAAGGGTAGGCGTTGGTCACCGGGGTCACAAGTCCGCGTCCCGAAATGCGGCCAGGGCTCGGGCCGCCGCTATACTCGTCGGTCGTGTCCGCCTTCGTCGCTCGTGGCTGGTTCGTGCGCTCCGCTTGGCTGGCGGGTGCGCTGGGCCTCGCGTGTGTGGCGCTGCAGGGCGGCGACTCCGGCGAGCGGGCGGCGGCCCAGCGCCGCGACGAGGCGACCATCCCGCTGCCGCAGTGGGTGCGCTCGGTGGAGGTGATCAACGACAGCGCCCGTGTGTTCCGCGGGCCGAGCGAGGCGTCCGGGCGGCGCGGCACCATCGCGCGCGGCACACGGCTGCAGGTGCTGCGTCGGCTGCCCGGCATCGACTGCCCCACCGGCTACTGGTTCCAGGTGGGCGCCGAGCTCTACCTGTGCACGCGTCACGCGGTGCTGAGCCAAGAGCTGCCCTCCGGAGTCGCGCGGCCCATCGTGCCAGAGGGCTCGATCCTGCCCAAGGCCTACGCGTTCGTGCGGACCGACGGCGCGCGCGCGTACACGCGGCCCTCCGAGTACTTCGCGGACGAGTACGCCATGGCGCTGGGGCGTGGCTTCGGCGTGGTGGTCACGGGCGAGCGAACGATGGAGGGCATCCGCTTCGTGCAGACCGAGAGTCAGCTGTACATCGAGCGCGCCGACATCGGTTACGCGCGCGGCAGCGACCTCGCGGGCATCGAGCTCGGGCCCACGGACGACCTGCACTTCGCATGGGTGCGTCGCGCGAACGCCACGCTGCACGCGCGGCCCAACGGCCCCGTGCTGCGTCGCCTCGGTCGGCGTGACCGCGTGCGCCTCGACCCGAACGCGCCCACACGGGAGGGCTGGCTCACCCTCGCCGACGGCGGCGTGATGCGCACGCGCGACCTCCAGCGGCCCATCCTCACCGCACCGCCGAGCGAGGTGCGCGCCAACGAGCGCTGGCTCGACGTGAGCGTGGCGGAGCAGGTGCTGGTGGCCTACGAGGGCGAGCGCCCCGTGTTCACCACGCTGGTCTCCACGGGCCGCGACGACCCGCGGCACCGCACGCCGCTCGGCGTGCACGCCATCTGGATCAAGCTGGCCTTCAGCGACATGAGCAACCTGGGCATCGACGCGCCCAGCGAGTACGCCATCGAGGACGTGCCGTGGGTGCAGTTCTTCGACGGCAGCAACGGGCTCCACGCCGCGTTCTGGCACGACGACTTCGGCAACGCGCGCAGCCACGGCTGCGTGAACCTCAGCCCACGCGACGCGCGCTACCTGTTCGACTTCACACAGCCCGCGCTGCCCGCGGGCTGGAACGCCATCCTGCCGATCGACACCGACCGGCCGACGTTCATTCGGGTGAGGCCGTAGCGCCCGCTCGGCTGCGCTCCCGCACCGGCTGCGCCAGCGCGGTCTTCAGAAAGCGCCCCGTGTAGCTGCCGCGCACCTTGGCCACCTGCTCCGGCGTGCCCTGCGCCACCACGCGGCCGCCGCCCGCGCCGCCCTCGGGGCCGAGGTCGATGACCCAGTCGGCGGTGCGGATGACGTCCAGGT
>CAZEAA010000117.1:11676-14767 GCA_964510015.1 uncultured Sandaracinaceae bacterium | reverse complement strand
CTCTTTGGCCTCTTCCTCGGCGCGGAGCGCGGCCGCAGCGCTGCGCTCGGCCTGCTCGGAGGCGGCCCGTGCGGCGCGCTCTCTCGCCGCGGCATCTCGCTCCGCGGCTTCTTGGGCGCTCTTGTTCGCGCGCTCCTGACGCGCGGCGTCTTGCTCGGCGCGCTGAGCGGCCAGGCGAGCGTCCACTTCGGCCCGCGCCGCCTTCGCGCGCTCGGCGGTCTCGGCGGCGACGGACGCCACCTGCGCCGAGCGCTCCGCAGCTTGCTGACGAGCCGCCGCGAGCACCGCCTCCATCCCCGCGCTGTCGGCCGCCAGCGCATCGAGCTCACGGTCCACGCTAGCGAGGTCCGAGTCGCGCGCGGCCAGCAGCCGTGTGCGCACGTCTTCGAGGGCTTCGGGGGACTTCTGGAACGCGTCCAGCTCGGCATCGAGCTGCGCCAGGCGATTCGCGAGAGACATCGGCGGTAGGGTCCCACTCTTCCCGCGTGGCGTAAAGGAAGCTCTGCGCCTCCGGGCGGGCGAGGGGTGTCAGCTCGCTTGGAGCTCGAACGCCCCGGCGTAGACGGCGTTCAGCGGGAGGGGGACCCCGTCCGCCAGCACCAACGTGCCTCCCTCTTCCGCCAGCAGGTAGCGCCACGATCCATCGGGTTCGCGGCGGAAGTGCTCCACGCGCACGGAGTCCTGCGCCACCAAGATGTAGTCCGTGAGCGACGGAACGGCTTGATAGGCCGCCCATTTCGCGCCGCGGTCGTAAGCCTCGGTGCTGGGCGAGAGGACCTCCACTACGATCTTGGGGTTGGCGAGCACGTCCGTGGTGCCCTCCTCCAGCTGCAGCCCGCCGTCGGCGGCGACAGCATCCGCATACACGTAGTCCTGCCCCTGCTGAGTCGAGATGCGCTGGTCGGACGACAGCACATGACAGCCACGCTCACGCAGCGCGCTGCGCAGCTCAGCCGCCACCGCCGCCGACAGGAAGTTGTGACGCGGGCTCCCACCGGCCATCGCGAAGACCTCGCCGAGGTGATACTCGTGCTTCTCAGCCTGCTCGCGTTCCCACCGCAGGTACTCGATGGCGGACATACGTCGGGTCGATGCGGGAGCGCCCATGCCTTCGAGGCTAGCAGTCCGCGGGCCATCGCGTCATCCTCGCCCGATGCTGCGCCTCGTCGTCGGTCCTCTCAACTACTCCTCTTGGTCCATGCGCCCCTGGCTCGCGCTGCACCACAGCGGTCTGCCCTTCAAGACGCACGAGATAGGCCTCTTCGTGGAGCCCGACTGGCAGGACCAGGTCTTCTCGTTCTCTGGGGCGGGCAAGGTCCCCGTCCTGGTGGACAAGAACCTCAGCGTCCACGAGTCGCTCGCCATCTGCGAGTACATCGCGGAGCTGGCGCCCGAGGCGAAGCTCTGGCCCGAGGACCGCGCGCTGCGGGCGCGTGGACGTGCCATCTCGGCCGAGATGCACAGCGGCTTCGGCAGCTTGCGCAACGAGATGAACGCCAACATCCGGGGCCGCTCCGCTGTGCCGCGCACCCCAAGCGCGGAGGCGCGGCGCGACATCGACCGGGTGTTCGAGATCTGGCGTGCCAGCCTGGCCACCTCTCCGGGTCAATTCCTGCTCGGCGACTTCAGCATCGCTGACGCCATGTACTACCCGGTGCTCACGCGCTTCCGCACCTACGGCGTGCCGCTGCCTGCCGACGTCGCGGGCTGGGCGGCCAGCATGGAGGCGCACCCTTCCGTGGTGGCGCTCTGGGCCGAGGCCCACAAGAGCATCGCCGTCCCCAAGTACGACGCGCTGCTCTGACACGCCCTTGCGGCAACGATTGACCACGGCGCGGCGCCCGCCAACACTCGTCTCATGGCGATGCGCACGGTGACCGGGTTGGTGTTGGCAGCGTGGTTTTTGGGTTGCGGCGGCAGCACGAGCGGCAGCGAGGCCCCCGGCGGCGGCGAGCCTCCCGGCACGGACGACGACACCCCGCGCGCGCGCCCCTGCACCCTGATCGGCTGCACGGACCACGCGACCATCACGGCACAGATGACGGGCGAGCAGGCGCGCGCGGGGGAGCATCGCTTCACCATCGTGGGCGACGGCACGTCGGTGCGCTGCCAGCTCACGCACACGAACGTGGGGGAGGTGGCCCACGCGCAGTGTGACGGCGGGGTCTCTCTCTCCTTCGGGCCGCGCATGGAGTGGGTCGAGACGCAGAGCCCCGTGGAGGGCACCGTCATGGCCACCTCCCGCGCGGTGCCGGGCGCCTTCGAGTGGACGGCCAGTCTGGTGGGGCGCCCGGCCAGCGTGCAGGTGATTCACGAGCTGGACGGCGTGGTGCTGCGCGACCAGACGGAGGCGCCCGCCTACACGCCCACGCGCCCCAACGGCGCAGGCTGCGACCCCGAGTGCCAGGTGGCGCTCATCCGCTGGTCGGCGAGCTGAGCGCGATGCCGAAGCCCAGCGAGACACCGTGCCCCTGCGGACGCGGCCAGACGTACGCCGCGTGCTGCGCTCGTTTCCACGGGGGCGCCGAGCCCGACGTGCCGCGCGACCTGATGGCGGCCCGCTACGCGGCCTTCGTGCTGGGCGACGCCGCGTTCCTGCACCGCACCCTGCACCCGCAGCACGAGGACCACGCCGCGGGCGTGAAGGGCGTGGAAGGCGCGCTGCGCAAGCAGGCCAAGAGCGTGCGCTACGTGGGGCTGCGCATCCTCGACAGCCGCGAGCCCGACGCGAGCGGAGCCGCCCAGGTGCTGTTCCACGCGAGCGTGCGTTCCGCCGGACGCGATGTGAGCTTCGTGGAGCGCAGCTACTTCCTGCACGACGGCACCGGCTGGCGATACCTGGCCGGTGAGCCCCGCGCCGCGCGCGACTTCGGTGCGGCGCTCGAGCGGCTCGACATCCATGGCTTCGAGCAGCGCGCGCGCTGAGCGTTGGGTCGCCATGTCCAACCCGGTCGCCGTGTTCTACGCTGCCTCCATGTTGGAACGACGCACCCTCGGGCTCACCTTCGGCCTCGTGCCGCCGGGGGGGCCCCGGGGGGGGGGGGGGACCCCCGGGGGGGGCCGCCCCCGGGTCGGGGGGGGGGGGGGGGGG
>CAZEAA010000117.1:0-11666 GCA_964510015.1 uncultured Sandaracinaceae bacterium | reverse complement strand
CGCCCCCTCGGGCACACATGCGCCCTCGTCACGCGGGCGGCCCTCGGCGGCGGGGGCGCCCCCGCGGGCGAAGGCAGCCAGCGTGACGAGGCGGGAGAGGCCGAAGAGACTCATGCCACCGAGGGAGCCGAGGCCGTGAACCCCACCGATCAGTGCGACCCCGCCAGCATCCAGCTCGTGGGGCGCTACACGCTGACCCGCTACCCAGGCCAGGACGCCGTGGGCCCCAACGGCGAGCGGCCGATAGGCATGTCCAAGGAGTACGACTTCGGCGCGAACAGCTACACCATGGAGGGCTACCCGCCCCTCCGCATGACCGGCCGCTACGAAGAAGTGGCGCGCGATGGGCTGCGCATCCAGGTTCGCTTCTTCGACACGGTGTTCGATGGGCGCCCGAGCGACGACCGCGTGGTCTGGCTGACCTTTGACGACTGCGGCACGCGCTTCGAGATGGACGGCATGACCTACTCGCGGCGTAACGCCGGGTAGTCCTCGTGCGTCAGGGCCCGAGCCAGGTCACCAGCAACCACGCGAGCTGCGCGCCTCCGAGGGCCAGCGCCCAGAGCATCGCTTCACGCGCATGAGGCGAGCGCGGGGAGGCTTCCGGCGCGCTCGACCAACGCAGCAGCGCCGCAAAGCCCAAGCGGGAGTACGCGAAGGTCACCAGCAACAGCAGCCACGCGAGCACGACGCTCATGAGCGAGCGCAGCACGCGTTCCGAGACGCTGTCATCCAAGCGATAGCCCTCGGGCGCGAGCAGAAGCGTCCACGCCGGCCCGCGCGCATCCGCGGCCGGGCAGAGGGTGAACACGAGTCTCCCGTCGACGTCGTCCATTCCGGCCCCGTGCATCACGGCTCGTATGGGGACCGCGCTGCACTCGAACGCCGTGCACGTGGACAGCGGGAAGCTCCCCGGACCTCCGCCGTCTGCGGCCGAGAGCGTGATGGATTGGGCGGTGGCCTCCGCGAACAAGCGCGTTCCCGGAAGCGCGCCCGGTAGGCTGATGGAGGAGTAGCCACTCACGTGCTCGCACGTCAATGCCCCGCTCGTCGGCGCGGGCATGGTCATCGACACGCCCACGCTCAGGACCAACGCCGAGCTCGTCAGCACGAGCCCCATCAGAACGCGTCGCACCGCTTTGGGTGTCGACGGGCCGGGCTGCACCGTGCCCGCCTGCGCCGCGAAGCTACGCCGCACCACCCGGCCCACGCCCAGCGCGATCGCAGGCGCGAGCAGCATCACGAGCGCAGGGAGCGCCCACGCGGCGCCACCGACCGTGAGCGCGAGGGTCACACTCAGTACAGGCAGCGCGAAGCCAGCATGCAGCGCGAGCGCTGCGCCGAACGCGCTCCTTCGAGCCGTCCGGTCCTCCGCGAGCCGTCGTCCGAGCTGTAGTGTCACGTCTGCCATGCGGGGTCGCGCCGGCTCACCGCTGTGCGGGGCCATCATCACGAGGCCCCACCCAGGCAGCCCCGGCGCTAGCGCTGCCAGGCCCACTATCACCAACCCGCTGCTCAGGAGATGGGGGAGGGCGCCCTCCATGGCCGAGCGTCCGAGCTCCATCTCCACCCCCGATTGCACCAGCGCGAACAGCAGCGCGTGCACCGAGCAGCCCAGCCCCGTCACCGTGACCAGACCCAACGCACGCTTCACACGCGACCCGCGACTCGGCTGCCGCACGGGCTCCGAGGGTGGGTCATGAGGCGTAGACGCGTCGGTCATGTGCGGACTCTACTGCACGCCTTCTAGCTGGAGCCCTTGATTTTCCGTTGAATCGTTGATATGGGTACCCATATGAAGACAACCATCGATATGGCTGATGGACTTCTTGCGGACGCACGCCGCGTGGCAGAGAAGGAAGGCACGACGCTGCGCGCCTTGTTCGAGGAAGGGCTGCGTCTTGCGCTCCAGCGGCGCGCGAAGAGGTCATCGTTTCGGTTGGTGGACGCGTCGTTTCTTGGTGAAGGCCTACAGGAGCCCTTCGCCGACGCGGACTGGGACCGCATCGCTGCTGCTGCCTACGAGGGGCGGGGAGCTTGATCGCGGTCGACACGAACGTCCTCGTGTATGCGCATCGGGCGGACTCGCCTTGGCACACGCGCGCAGCCGAGCTCGTCCGTGAGCTCGCCGAGGGGCCGGGTGCGTGGGCCATTCCCTGGCCCTGCCTGCACGAGTTCCTGTCCATCGTCACACACGCCCGGATCTACAAGCCGCCTTCTCCCTTGGACGTTGCGACAAGTCAGGTCGCGGCCTGGCTCGATAGTCCCGGGCTCACGCTGCTCACAGAGAGCGCGGAGCACTGGCGTTCACTCCGGGAGATCTTGGAAGCCGGTCGCATCGCTGGACCCAAGGTGCACGATGCACGGATTGCCGCGCTGTGTGTCCAGCATGGTGTTCGAGAGCTGTGGAGCGCGGACCGCGACTTCAGCGGCATGCTCGGTCTGGTGACTCGGAACCCGCTGCTTCCTACGGCGCTCGCGCCACGCAAATGACTCGCTTCCCCTCGAGGAAGAACGCGTTCACGGTGCGCCATGACCTTGTCAGAGAAGGCTAGCGCCGTTCGTAGCCGTGAGGATCTGGTCGCGTTCGTCGAAGCACTTGCGGCCGACTACCTCGCAAACGGGTCTACGTGGGAGAACTCCGACCTCGCGTCGTTTCTTGCCGCCATCTCGGCTTGGTCGCAGGACATGGAAGGCTTCTACGGGAACTCCGAAGAGGACCTCGCGGCTCTTCCGCCCTGGCGCATTCTGGCTGACATCCTCATGGCAGCCCGGGTCTACGAGTGACCAACGACGAAGGTGTGCGATCGACTTCGCTTGGACGACGGCCAACCCACCCACCTTGCCCCGGCCCCGCGGTTCCAGGTACAAGACTCCCCCTGGCTAACGCATGACCAACCCGTCCACGACTCCGCTCAGCACGCCGCCTCCGGGCATGGAGCCCACGCCCGAGCAGCGCCGCTTGATCGAGCGCTTCGGGTGCACGTTCCAGGCAGGGGCCGAGATCTTCGCGGAGGGGGCGCCGGCCGACGCCTGCTACCTCTTGCAAGAGGGGCGGGTGCGCATCCTCAAGGACGTGCGCGGGGCGCCTCGCAGCCTGTCGGTGCTGCGCGCGGGTGACCTCTTCGGTGAGGACGCCATGCTGCCGCACGCGCGGCGCTCGGCGTCGGCGGTGGCGCTGGTGGACGTGCAGGCGCTGCGCCTCGAGCGCGACGCGTTCGAGACGCTGATGCAGAGCGACCCGGCGGTGACGCAGAACGTGCTGGCCCAGCTGGTGCGCCGCCTGCGCGACGCCGAAGAGCAGCTCGAGAACGCGATGCTGCGCGACCATCCGTCGCGCGTGGTGAACACGCTGCTGCGGCTCGCGGCGCAGGCCGAAGAGACCGACGAAGGCCACGTGCTGATGATCTCGCCGCTCGAGCTGTCGAGCCGCGTGGGCCTCGACGTGGACGCGGTGAAGCGCACCATCCAGCAGCTGCGCGACGGCTCGTACCTGCGCATCGTGAACGAACGCATCGTCCTGCCGGACCTCGAGGCGCTCACGCAGCTCTATCAGCTGCTCGGTGTGAAGGAAGAAGTGCGCGGAGGCGCGGCCTGACGGGGGATGCACCGAGGGACGATCACGCTGGCTTCTCGCCCAGGCCCGGCGTAGAACCTTCGGACCGCGTGGGCACCACGCGGCGTGATCGAATGAAGTCGCCCTTCTCTACACCGCACCTGCTGCTCTGCGCGCTGCTCGCCGTCAGCGCGTGTGGACCGCGTGGTGGTGGCTCCACGGAGACCATCGAGCAGGCGCAGCGCGAAGTGCAGCTCGCCACCGCGCTCTTCATGGAAGAGGGCCGCACGGCCGAGGCCATCGAGCACCTGCGCGCCGCCATCGAGCTGGACCCCGAGAACTACGACGCGTTCACGGTGCTCGGCACCATCCACCTCGGGCAGGGCAACTTCTCGGGGGCAGAGGCCGACTTCCGGCGCGCGATCGATCTCATGGTGGCCCAGCACGCGGCCGGCAACGACATCGCCACGGCGCGGAACTTTCTCGGCGCTTCGTTGTTGGCTCAGTCCCGATATGAGGAGGCACTCGAGCCCATCACGCTCGCCGCCAACGATGAACTCTTTCAAACTCCCCACCTCGCGTGGGGACAGCTGGGCTACTGCAACCTCGAGCTCCAGCGCTATCCCGAGGCGATCGCAGCGTTGATCCGCTCCGTGGAACTCGGGCCGCGCTTCTGCTTGGGCTATTACTGGCTCGGCCGCGCCTACTTCGAGACGGAGGCGTTCGAGGACGCCGAGATGGCCCTGGGCCGGTCCGTCGAGGTCGATCCTTCTTGCAGTACTTCGCCACGTCTGCAAAATGCATGGCGGTTGCGCGGCGAGACCCGCGCCCGGCTTGGTTATCGTGATGACGCACTCACCGACTTCGAACGCTGTGTCGAGCTCGGTCCTGAAAGCCCCGACGGCCGCGCGTGTCAGCGTCAGCTAGACGCCGCGCAGTGATGCACCCACACTTCCCAGGCACTTCTATGGAATCCATTGGCCAAACGCTCCGCAACGAGCGGCAACTGAAGCAGCTCTCGCTGGAAGAGCTGGCGCAAAGCACGCGCATTCCGCTCAAGTCGCTCCAGCAGATCGAAGCCAGCGACTTCGCCCAGCTCCCGGGCGATGTCTTCGTGCGCGGCTTCGTGAAGTCCTACGCCAAGGCCCTCGGCATCGAGAGCGATAGCCTCATCCAGCGCCTCGAGTCCGATCGCCAGGCCCAGAACCAGCTCGAAGTGGTGGGCATGGCCGGTGAGCCCGAGCGCGCCCGCCGCGTGGGTGTGGCCGTGGCCATGATCATCCTGCTCTTCCTCTTCACGCTGGCGCTGTCCATCGTGCTGCGCCCGCGTCGCCACGATCGCCCGGCCGAGCTGTCGCAGGCCGCTCCCGCGCTCGTGCTGGAGGCGGTCGCCATCGGGTGACCGGCGCTGGTCACGTCGCCCGCTAGCGGAACGGACGTGACCACTCGTGCAGTGGTGCTCCGCGTCGTGGACTACCGCGACAGCGACCGCATCGTCACGCTGTTCACCGAGCAGCTGGGCAAGGTCTCCGCCATCGCGCGCTCGGCTCGCCGCAGTCAGAAGCGCTTCGCCGGCGGGCTCGAGAGCCTGTGCGTGGTGGAGGTCACGCTCGAGCACGCACGGGGCGACCTCGAGACCCTGCGCGAGGCGCGCCCGGTGCTGCCGTGCCTGGACCTGCTGACCTCACTTCCGCGCATCGAGGCCGCGGGGGCAGGGCTCGAGATGCTGCGGGCCATTCTGGCGGAGCGGCATGCGGAGCCCGAGGTGTTCGAGCGCGTGGTGAGCTTCCTGCTGGCCTTGGATGCGGGGCGGAGCCCCGGGATGGAGCTGTTGACGTTCCAGCTGGACGCGCTGGACGTGCTGGGGTTCTCGCCGGAGCTCGAGCAGTGCGGGGTGTGCGGGAAGGTGGCTCCCGAGGACCGCGTGGCGCTGTTCCGGCCTTCTGCCGGGGCGATCGTGTGCCGCGCGTGCGGGGGTGGGGCGCTCCGGCTGGGGGCCGTGACCCGGCGCCTGCTGCTGGAGCGTCGCGGGCGCGCCCTAGAGGGGGGGCCGACCCGCGTTGACGGCGACGTTGACGGCGACGGCGACGGTAAGAAGGCCGCGGAGTGGCCCAAAGCCGTGCAGTCCGAAGCCCGAGCGCTGGTAGCGGGGATGCTCGAGAGTGTGGTCGCGGGCCCCCGGGCCAAGTGAGCGGAAAGCCCCTTCGCACCGCCTCAGCCTGCGACCCAAGGTTCTCCCGCTTGAACCGCTCGAGTCCTTCCCGAAGGGGAGGACGTTATCCAGGAGCCGAGGCCGCGGACTCCTTGCCCCGGCTTTCAAGCCGGGGCGGCCAAATGCCCTGAAACAAGGCGCTTCCGCGCGGTGAGAGTCCGCCGGGCCCTCTCGTTCGCCGCCGATCACGAGCACGAGCACGAGCACGCTAACGAGCACGAGTACGTCGACGACCACGCCCACGCCCACGACTACGACTACGTGGGCGTGAAACCACGCTTTGGGTCACCTCGGAAAGGTCCGAGTCGGGATGTCGTCTTCCCTCGACGCATCCGCCAACGCCCGCAGGAACCCGAAGCTGTACAGCCCGGTGTTGTGCCCATCGCCCCAGACGAGCTTCACGGCGTACTGGCCGACCTCGCTGACGTCCACCAACCTCAAGTCCCCGCCGTCCATGAAGGAGATGGGGCCAGAGTGGCCCTGGCAGCCGGCGCAGGGGCAAAAACCCCTCAAATAGCGGTTGGGCAGGATGCTGGTGGTGCCGTCTTCCCAGTCGATCTCGATCTGCACGGCGCCGATGGGGGCGCGCAGCTCGACCGGCGAGACAGAGGGATCGTTCGGGTCGACGCTCATCCCCCCCTCATGCCCAAGCAGGCTGGGTTCCGCAAGCACCAAGCGCCCGGGGTGCCCCCTTTTCGGACGGCGTGCAGCGCAGTCGCGATCTCTGGGCGGACTCTGATACGCTGGTCCCCTACGGAGCTTCTGTGACCCAGCGCGTACTCGTCGTCGAAGACAGCAGCGCCATGCGCGCGTTCGTTCAGGCCGCCCTCGAAGAGGGAGGGGAGATGCTGGTGACCCAGGCCGCGAGCGGCTTCGAGGCATTGCGCATCCTCCCGCGCGAGACGTTCGACCTGGTGGTGGTGGACATCAACATGCCCGACATCAACGGGCTCGAGCTGGTGTCGTTCATGAGGCGAAGCGAGGCGCACCTGAACACACCCATCATCCTGATCAGCACGGAGTCGGGGGAGCGGGACCAGGCGCGCGGCTTGGCCATCGGCGCCAACGCGTTCCTCAGCAAGCCGTTCTCGGCAGACGCACTGCGCGAGATGGTGGTTGGTCTTCTGATGCAGGCGGGGAGCTAGCGTGGCGGATAGTGTCCGCGACGAATTCCTGGCCGAGGCCCAGGAGATCATCGAGAGCCTGTCGCGCGACTTGCTGTTGCTGGACCAAGCGCAGAAGGACGCGGGCGGCGACCCGGATCTGGTGAACGAGGTCTTCCGCGGGGTGCACACGCTGAAGGGCATCGCCGGCATGTTCGGCTACCACCAGCTGGGCGCCGTGGCGCACGCGCTCGAAGACCTGCTGGACGACCTGCGTCTCGGGCGCGTGGCGCTCAGCCAAGAGGTGCTGGACGTGCTCTTCGAGGGCGTCGAGAACTTCCAGCGGCTGCTGTCCGAGGACGAGACCGCCATGTCGGGGGTCAGCCTCGAGGGCTACGCCGCCAGCATCGAGCGCGTGTCCGGCAAGGGGCGGGCGCCGGCCCACGACCCGCTCTCCGAGTACGACATCGATCCCGGTGTGATGGCGGTGCTCACCGAGTACGAAGAGCACCGGCTGCGCACCAACCTGCAGCAAGGGCTCACGCTCTACCGCCTGCACGTGCGCTTCTCGCTCGCGTCCATCGACACGCTGCTCGAAGACCTGAAGCGACGCGCCAAGCCGGTGGCTGAGATCATCACCTACCTGCCGTCCATGGACGGAGGGGACGGCGACCACATCGAGCTCGACGTGCTGCTGGCCAGCGGTGTGTCACCCGCGCAGCTGGGCGAGGTGCTGGACGCGCGCGACGACGCTCTCCGCGTGGTGCCGCGCTTGCGCGCCAAGCCGGTCATCGAGACGCCCATCCCGCAGGGGTCGCCGCCCACGCCCATCCCGGACGGGCGCATCCCCAACGCGCCGCTGCCGCGCGAGCTCGAGGGGCTGGCCGAGGACCGCAGCAACCTCGAGCGCGACGTGACGGCCGACCAGCTCTCGCTGCGCTCGGTGGCGAACACGGTGCGCGTGGACATCCGCAAGCTGGACCACCTGATGAACGTGGTGGGCGAGCTGGCCATCGTGCGCAGCTCCGTCGCGCGGCTGACCGAGCGCATCCGCCGCAATCCCGAGCTGCGCCACCTGGCCCTCGAGCTGCACCGCGTGAACCGCGGGTTCGAGCGGCACCTGGAAGAGCTCCAGGACGGCATCCTCGACGTGCGCATGGTCCCGCTCGGCCAGGTGTTCGACAAGCTGGCGCGCATCGTTCGGCAGGTGGCGCGCGAGCACGAGAAGGAAGTGCGGCTGGTGGTCACGGGCGCCGAGACCGAGGTCGACAAGCTCATCGTGGAAGAGCTGAGCGACCCGCTCATGCACATCATCCGCAACGCCATCGATCACGGCATCGAGTCGCCGAAGGTGCGCGAGCTGGCGGGCAAGCCCACCACGGGCACGCTGGCCCTGAACGCGTTCCAGAAGGGCAACCACGTCCTCATCGAGATCGAGGACGACGGCGCGGGGATGAACGAGAGCAAGCTGCTCGAGGCGGCCGTGCGCAAGGGCATGATCGCGCGCGAGGTGGCCGGCGACATCTCGCGCGAGGAGACGCTCAACCTGATCTTCGCGCCGGGCTTCAGCACCAGCGCGTCCGTCACCGACATCTCGGGGCGCGGCGTGGGGATGGACGTCGTCAAGACCAACATCTCGCGCCTGGGTGGCGTCATCGACGTGCAGTCCGAGCACGGCATCGGCTCGAAATTCACCATCACGCTGCCCGTCACGCTGGCCATCATCAGCGCGCTCTTGGTGCGCGTGCGTGACCGCTGGTACGCGCTCCCCATCACGTCGGTGCAGGAGGCCATCGCCCTGGACGAGCGCTCCGTGCGCACCGTGGAGGGCCGCGAGGTGCTCACGCTGCGCGGTGGCACGCTGCCCATCTGTCGCCTCGAGCGCCTGTTCGACATCGCGCATCTGCCGCGCAAGGGGCACGGGCGCCAGTACGTGGTGGTCTCCGCGCTCGGCCACCGGCGCCTCGGCTTCGTGGTGGACGCGCTGGCGGGCCAGCAGGACATCGTGATCAAGGCGCTCGGGCCCAGCCTGCGCGACACGCGCGGCTTCGCGGGCGCCACCGACCTCGGCGATCAGCGCGTGGCGTTGGTGCTGGACGCGCCGGGGCTGCTGGAAGAGGTGCTCTCGGGGACCGAGACCGTGCGCATGAGGGCTCGCTCATGACCGAAGCGATGACGCGCAACAAGACCGTCATGCCCGGCGCGATCGTGCCGAGCGCGTCCCCCAGCGCCGACAGCGACGCGCTTCGCGAGTACCTCGCGTTCCAGCTGGCGGACGAGTTCTACGCGCTGCCGCTCGGCGCCATTCGCGAGATCCTGAAGCCGCCGCCCATCACGCCCGTGCCCCGCACGGCGCACCACGTGCTGGGCATCCTGTCCGTGCGTGGCCGCGTGACCACCGTGCTCGACCTGCGCCGCAAGCTGCGCGTGGCCGAGTCGGAGCACGACAAGCACACGCGCGTGCTCTTGGTGGACAAGGGCGACGAGATCATGGGCCTCTTGGTGGACCGCGTGCTGCAGGTCTACCGGCTCGCCTCCGACGAGATCGAGCTCTCGAGCGTGGTGGCGGGCGACATGAGCGAATTCGTCTTCGGCATCGGCCGGCCACGCGTCAATCGCACCCGGGAGACACGCGGCGACACCGCCACCGACTCCGACATGTTGATCCTCCTCGAACCCGCCCCGCTGCTGCGCAAATGATCGTCAAGCACACAGGACAAGCGTCACGTCGCGCCGACCGCTCCAAGAACCTCGTCGGGTTCATGGTGGGCAGCGTGCAGTACGCCGTGTCCATCTTCGAGGTGCGCGAGATCATCAACCCCATGCCGGTGGTGGAGCTGCCGCACGCGCCGGCGGTGGTGCTGGGCGTCACGGACCATCGCGGTGAGGTGGTGCCCGTCATCGATCTGCGCCTGCGCTTCGGGCTGCCCAAGGGTGACCGCACGCGGCGCACCAAGTGGATCATCGTGGAGCTCGAGAACCGCGCGGTGGGCTTGGTGGTGGACTCCGTGACGGACGTGTTCGGGACGACCAGCAAGGACGAGCGCTCGGTGCCCGCGCTCGGGCACGGCGACGACGTGCGCGGCATCGCCCAGGTCTTCAATCACGGCGGGCACCTGGTGTTCGTCATCGACGTGGCGCAGGTGGCGGCGCCGGCGCGTGGCCTAGACATCGAGGGACTCTCGGGGGCTTCGCTGTCGGAGCGGCCGCCTCCGCCTCTTCCCGCGCCGCGAACGGGCACAGGCACGGGCATCCCGGCGAGCGGGTCCAGCCCCGCCGCCCCTCCCACTCCGGTGCCGGCCGCGCAGCGCGGCAGGAGGCGCAAGGCATGATCCCGGCCGAGCTGCGCACGGAGTTCGAGGCCCACGACGCGGAAGCCCGCCGTCGCGCGGTGCTGGAGCTCGCTCAGCTGCCGGCCGCGGGTCTCGACGGACGTGAGCTGCTCCTGCGCGCGCTCGGTGACGTGGACTGGCGTGTGCGCAAGGAGGCCGCGAGCGTCCTGTCGCGCAGCGAGGCCACCGAAGAGCTGCTCGAGCAGCTGGTGCGCGCGGTGGTGCAGGGCGAGAACGTGGGCCTGCGTAACTCGGCGCTCGAGGCCCTGGCGAAGTACGGTCACCTGGCCACGACCCCGCTGCTGGCCCAGCTCCCGAAGGTGGACGAGGCCGCGAAGAAGTTCCTGTTCGAGGGGCTCGGCAACTCGGGCTCGTCGCGCGCCGTGCCCGCGCTGGTGGCCGCCGTGCGCGCCCCCGACGCCAACACGGCCGCCGCTGCGGTGGACGCGCTCTCTCGCCTCGGGGGTCGCGAGGCCGAGCTGGCGTTGCGCGGCCTCTTGTCGTCGGCCGATCCCTTCCAGCGGCTGGCCGCCCTCGACGCCCTCACGCGGCTCTCGAGCGAGGTGCCCTACGAAGAGCTCGCGCCCCTGCTGGTGGACCGCATGACCCAGCGGGTGGCGCTCGACCTGCTGGGCCGCACGGGGCGCGTGGAGGCGCTCGAGCCGCTGGCCGAGGCGCTCGAAGACCGCTCGCTGACTGTGGCCGGGAGCGGCGCCGTGGGGCTGGTGCGGCTCTTCGACGCGTCGCCCGAGCTGACCGACGCGGTCACGGCGCGGGCCACGCAGCTCTCGCCCGGCGCGCGCGAGTCGCTGCGCTTGCTGGTGGTGGAGGGGGCGCTGGCCGTGCGGCAGTCGGCCGCGCACCTGGCCATCCTCGCGCAGGACGCGGGCACCATCGAGGTGGCGCTCGGGCTCGCCTCCGAGGGCGCGCTGCCCAGCGAAGCGCTGCAGGCGTTCGTGAAGTGGGGACCACGGGCCATCGAGCCCTTGCTGGAAGTGCACCAGCACACCTCGGGGTTGGTGAGCGGGCTGGCCCTCGAGCTGGCGTGCGACCTGGCGCAGCACGCGCGCCACGCCGGGCGCACGGACGCGGGGGCGTGGCGTGTGCCGCTCACGCTGCGCACGAGCGTGGACAAGGCGCTGAACGCGCACGACGAAGCCGTGCGGCGCGCCGCGGTGCGGGGCCTGATGGCCTGCGCCGACCCCGCGGACGCGCGTCGCCTGGTGGCCATGCTGGAGCACGCCAGCGAAGAGCTCGCGGCCGCGGTCGGGACCGCGCTGCGTCAGCTCGCCGAAGCTCACTCGACCGCGGTGGCCGAGGCCATGCGCGGCCTCTCGTTCGACTGGCCCGGCGCCGCCGTGGTGTGCGACCTGATCGCCGACGCGGTGCACCCCGCACGGCTCGAGGGGCTGCGCGCAGCTCAGGCCTCCGCCAGCGCCAACGTGCGTCGCGCGGCGGTCCTC
>CAZEAA010000116.1:0-14972 GCA_964510015.1 uncultured Sandaracinaceae bacterium | reverse complement strand
CGGCCACGTGGACGTAGGCGTCTACGTTGACGTACGTGGTCGTCGACGTGAGCGTGGTCGTCGACGTGCTCCTGCTCGTGCTCGTGTCCGCCAAGCGTGGACGCCTCCAAGCAAGCGACCTGTAGGCTGGCGGGGATGGCACTGGAGCCCGTGACGAGCGCCGTCGAGGATTGACGGGCACGAGCACGAGCACGAGCAGGTCAACGAGCACGCCTACGTCGACGACCACGTCTACGCCTACGCGAGCGGTGTGGTCGTTGACGTGGTCGACCGTTCGCCGAGGCCTTGGCTTCTCTCGAGCTACGCCGACTTGGCGCCTTGGGCGGCCTGGAGCTGCGGGAGGATCTGCATGATCTGCATCGCGATGCGCGGGTCCTGGAACATGTTCAGGTTGGGGGCGAGCATGCGGGCGTAGCGGTCGAAGTAGAGGAACTGCTTGGTGATGAGCACGAACTCCTTCGGGAAGCGCAGGCCGTGCTTCATGCCGGTCTTCTGGATGTTCGGGAGCACCTCGCCGTACTCGATCTCGGCCATGGTCATGTTGGTGAGGGGGCCGTAGGCGCTGCGCAGGTCGGTGGCGACTTCGTCCACGTCGAGCGTGCGCCCGTCGATGCTGCCCTTCGACATGTCGATGACGATCTCGGCGAAGCGCTTGTAGTTGCTCATGGCGAGGCAGAGCAGGAACTCCATGGACTGCTCGCGCGTGGTCTGGTCGAAGCGCCCGACGATGCCGAAGTCCAGGAAGCCGATGCGCCCGTCGTCGAGGTACATGAGGTTCCCGGCGTGCACGTCGCCGTGGAACATGCCGTTGCGCAGCAGCGTCTCGGTCCACGCCAGCACGCCGCGCACCAGCTCGGCCTCGGGGTCGTCGAGGGTCTGCATGCGGGCCACGTCGTCCACGCGGCAGCCGATGAAGCGCTCCATGGTGAGCACGTGCGGGCGCGTGCGCTCCCAGTAGACGCGCGGCGCGCACACGCGCTTGTCTTCCTGCGGGTCGAAGATGGCGTTGAACTCGTCCATGTTCAGGCCCTCGAGGCGGAAGTCCATCTCCTGGGTGAGCGTCTCGGCGAAGTCCCCGACGATGCCCGAGAGGTTGCCGAGCCGGGCCTCGGCGGACACGCGCTCGGCGATGCGGGCGGCGGCTCCCATGACGCGCAGGTCGGCGCCCACGCGCGGCGGCAGGTTGGGGCGCTGCACCTTGACCACCACGTCCGTGCCGTCCGGCAGCGTGGCGCCGTGCACCTGCGCGATGCTGGCGGCCGCGATGGGGGCCTGCTCGAAGCGGTCGAAGATGGTCTCGAGCGGCGCCTCGAAGGCCTCCTCGATGGTCTTGCGCGTGCTGGCGAACGGCTCCGGCGGGACGGAGTCCAGGACGGCCCGCATCTCCTCGCAGAGCGCCTCGGGGAAGAGCCCCTTGCTGCTGGCGATGACCTGCCCGAACTTGATGTACGTGGGCCCGAGGCGCTCGAAGGCCAGGCGCAGCGCGCGCGTCCACGGGAGGGGCTCGTACGGGCGGGGCACCACCACGTAGAACAGGCGCCGCAGGAAGAGGCGGTCGGCCACCCAGGCCCAGAGCGCGAGGCTCAGGATCCACCATGTGGCAAGCAGTCGCAGCACGACGGCCCCGCGGGTCACGCGCTCGCTCAGCAGCTTGGGCGGGTTGTTGCGGAGCTCGACAGGAGCTGTGCCACGGAAGGAGTTCTCGGCGTGCATGGGCGTCCCGGGTGAAAAGGCCTGCCCGGATATAGGATCAGTGGTGACAAAAGCCAGCCCACCCCGGCTCGGGTGCAGATCCGGACGGCTTCCTGTGCTAGATCCGCGCATCCTCATGGCCGACGACCAACACGACGAGACGCTCCCTCCTCCCGACGCCTGGAACATCCAGAAGAGCGCCGAGCTGTACCAAATCAGCGGCTGGGGGAAGCCCTACTTCAACGTCAATGAAGCGGGCCACGTGTCGGTCACGCCCGACCCGCGCAAGGAGTGCAACGTAGACCTCTACGAACTCACGGTGCAGCTGGGCGCGCGCGGCCTCGACCTGCCGCTCTTGATCCGCTTCCCGGGCATCCTCGAAGACCGCATTCGCCTCATCAACGAGTGCTTCAAGAAGGCCATCGTCGAGTACGAGTACGATGGCGTCTACCGCGGCGTGTTCCCCATCAAGGTGAACCAGCAGCGACACCTCATCGAAGAGGTCGTGGAGTCCGGTCGCCCGTACCGCTACGGCCTCGAGGCCGGCAGCAAGCCCGAGCTGCTGATCGCGCTCGCGGCGATGGAAGACGAAGACGGCTTCATCATCTGCAACGGCTACAAGGACCGCGGCTACATCGAGACCGCGCTCGTGGCCCAGCGCTTCGACAACACCGTCGTGGTGGTGCTCGAGCGCATCGAGGAGCTCGACATCGTGTTCCGCGCCTTCGAGGACCTCGGCATTCGTCCGACCCTCGGCGTGCGCGCCAAGCTCAGCAGCAAGGGCATGGGGCGCTGGTCGTCGTCCGCGGGTGACAAGGCCAAGTTCGGCCTCACCACGGCCGAGATAGTGGAGGTGGTGGACCGCCTCGCCGAGCGCGACATGCTGGACTGCCTCCGGCTCCTGCACTTCCACATCGGCAGCCAGGTGAGCAGCATCGTGCCGGTCAAGAACGCCATGCGCGAGGCGGCCCAGATGTACACCGAGCTGGTCAAGCTCGGCTGCAAGATGGGCTACCTCGACGTGGGCGGCGGCCTCGCGGTGGACTACGACGGCAGCAAGACCGACTTCCGCGCGTCCATGAACTACGGCGTGCAGGAGTACGCCTACGACGTGGTCGCGGCCGTGCAGGACGCCTGCGAGAAGGCTGGGGTCGCGCACCCCACCATCGTGAGCGAGAGTGGGCGTGCCGTAGCGGCGCACCAGAGCGTGCTGGTGTTCGACGCGCTCGGCGTGGACCACCTGGGCTTCGGTAAGCCGGAGGAGCCGCCCGAAGGCTGCCACCGCGTCATCCGCGAGATGTACGACACGTGGCTGGGCATCCAGCCCAAGAACGTGCAGGAGGCGTGGCACGACGCGCAGACCGCGCTCGAGGAGAGCCGCAGCCTGTTCAAGTTCGGCTACCTCGGGCTGCGCGAGCTGGCGCGCGCCGAGCGCCTGTTCTGGAACTGCGCCGAGAAGATCCGCGGGTGTGTGAACCGCTTGAAGCAAGTGCCCGAAGAGCTCCAGCAGCTCGACGAGTTCTTGGGCAGCATCTACTACTGCAACTTCTCCATCTTCCAGAGCGCGCCCGACATCTGGGCCATGGACCAGCTCTTCCCGTTCATCCCCATCCATCGCCTGGACGAGCGGCCCACGGTGAAGGCGCGCCTGGCGGACCTCACCTGCGACAGCGACGGCATCGTCGAAGCGTTCATCGACATCCAAGAGGTGCAGACGGCGCTCGACGTGCACCCGGTGCGTCCGGGCGAGCGCTACCTGATGGCCATGTTCCTGGGCGGCGCCTACCAGGAGATCCTGGGCGACCTGCACAACCTCTTCGGCGACACCAACGCGGTGCACGTGCGCGTCGAGGACTACGGCTACAGCGTGTCCAACGTCATCAAGGGCGACGCCATCACCGACGTCCTGCGCTACCTGCAGTACGACCCGGAGGAGATGATCGAGCGCGTGCGCAAGCAGGCCGAGCGAGCGCTCAACGCCGGCCGCATGTCCCTCGATCAGCTGCGCGCGTTCATGGCGCACTACGACAAGAGCCTGCGAGGGTACACGTACCTCAAGGGCGACTCGGAATGAGCGAAGAGCGCGTCTTGATCGTGACGCCCACCTACAATGAGCGCGAGAACCTGGCGCGCTTCTTGGACGGGGTGTTCGAGGTCTTGCCGCGCGCGCACGTGCTGGTGGTGGACGACGCGTCGCCCGACGGAACCGGCGACCTGGCCGAGGACATCGCCGCGCGCGACGAGCGGGTGGACGTGCTGCACCGGCCGGGCAAGCAGGGCCTCGGCACCGCGTACCTCGACGGCTTTCGCTGGGGCCTCGCCGAGGGGTTCGAGTTCTTCTTCGAGATGGACACCGACCTCAGCCACGACCCGCGCTACCTGCCCGACTTCCTGGACGCGCTGGCCGACGGGGCCGACCTGGTCATCGGCAGTCGCAACGTGGCCGGCGGCGGCGTGGAAGGCTGGGGGGTGGGGCGCCACATCCTCAGCAAGGGCGGCAGCCTCTACAGCCGCACGTGGCTGGGGCTGCCGGTGCGCGACCTGACCAGCGGGTACAAGGCGTTCCGGCGCAGCGTGCTCACCGGCATCGAGCTCGAGGGCGTGAGCAGCAACGGCTACTCGTTCCAGATCGAGCTGACGTATCGCGCGGTGCGCAAGGGGTTCGCCGTGCACGAGGTGCCCATCATCTTCGTCGACCGGCGCGCGGGGCAGAGCAAGATGTCGCGCCGCATCGTGGCCGAGGCCGTCCTGAAGGTGCCGGTCCTCCGCATGCACGCGCTGCTCGGCCAGCTCTGACGCGCACGTTGAGCCGAGCCCGGGCGACTCACCGGCGCCGTCAGAGGCGCACGATCAGGCCGAGCGACAGGTTCATCGAGAAGAAGACCTGGTCGTCGATGAGCCAGAAGCTGGGGGCGAGCAGGTCCGCCGTGATCTCGACGCGCTCGCCGATGGCGTAGGCGAGGCCCGCGGAGATGCGCACCACCGGCCCGTTGAAGGGCAGGAAGCCCACGCCGGCCTTGATGGGGACGCTCAGGTCGAGGGACCCGAGGCGCAGCCGCTTCTCGACCACCAGCGTGGGCAGCAGGTTGTTCTCGCGGCCGTCACGCCCGTTCAGGTTGGCGTAGCCCAGCTGCAGCGAGAGGATGATGTCGCGCCGCAAGCGCACGCCCACGCTCAGCTCGAGGAGGTGGTTGTAGAAGCCGTTGCCGTCCGCGCCGATGGCGCTGACCGTGTAGAGCGCCAGCTGGAGGCGACGTCCGGGGCCTGCTGCAGCGCGGGCCTCGGCGGGGGTGACCGGACGCAAGAACGGCGCCGCTTGGCCGGGCGGTCGCGGCGTGGGGGCGGCCAGCTGTCCGGCGATGGACGACGGAGCGGGCGCGCTCGCGACGGGGCTGCGATAGCGTGCGGCCGCGGCGGCGTCCCACGAGCTGGGTGGCGGGACGGCTTCGCGCGTGAGGCGGTCGACCACGGCGTAGAGATCTTCGGCGCCGGAGCTGCCCCGCGCGAAGAACGGCCCGGTGCCGTCGGCGCTCGCGACGGTGATCTCGTACACGTAGCGCCCCTGGTACGCCCAGACCCGGGCGAAGACCGTGCGGTCCACGCCGGCCGCGAGCGTGACGCGCCACAGGTCGGCCGGGGCGGGCGGGTAGGCCATGCGGGCCTGACGCGCCGCCGCAACGGTCTCCTCGGCGGTGGCCACGGTGTACCCGAGCGCCGCCATGGCATCGCGCATGACCAGCGTGACGTGCTGGCCCACGCGCGGATCGATCCCGCGGGTGGCCGCGTCGATCACCAGCGAGCTGCGTGCGACGGAGCCCGTGGGAGGGACCGCGCCCGGCGGCGGGGTGGGCACGGGGCCCGGCGGCGGCGTGTCCTCGATGTCCACGGCATATGGCTCTGCGTCGTCGCTCGCGGGGGGCGGGGGCAGGTCCGAGCCCGGCAGCTGCGCGGCCACCCCGCCGCTGAGGACGAGGCCCAGCGACCAGAGGCACGCGCCGAGGATCGCAGCCGACGTGAGGCGATGGGTGAACACGCGCAGGAGCATAGCAACTCGCGCGCCGGAGAGCGCGACGACGCGCGACATCCGTGGCACGGTCTCGCCATGCGGACGCGCATTCTCCCCAGCCTGGCAACCGCGGCCTCGTGGCTGCTGCTGCTGCACGGGCTCCTTGCGCTCGGCTGTGGGAACGCGGCCGATGGAGAGCCCGGGGCCGTCCGCACGGGGACGGCGGGCGCATCACCCTCCGAAGAGGCCAGCGCCGCGCCCACGGGCGAAGCCGACCCCGCGGCTCGAGAGCACGGCGAGTGCGTGGCCGCGCTCGCCGCGGGGCTGCCCGAGGCGCTGGGCGACCTGATCGAGGACCTCGGCTACCGCGAAGCGCTCGACGAGGCCTGCGAAGCGCAGCGGGCCGTGCGCGATGGCCACGAAGCGGGCTGTGACGGCCTCACCGCCAGCGCGCTGCGCGCGGGTTGCAGGCGCCGCTTGGCCGTGCGCCACGCTCGGCCGGACGCCTGTCCGCGCGTGCTGGACATGGGTCGCGACCCCATCTGTCTGGCGTGGGCCACGCGCGCTCCCGCACGCTGCGCGGCCACCGTCGGCACGCAGAGCTTGCTGTGCCGTGCGCCGTTCGAGGGCAACGTCGAGCTCTGCCGCGAGCTGGGCGCCGAGCGCGCGCCGTGCGAGTCGGCCGTGACGCGCTTCGGACCGCTGCTCGAGCCGCGCGAGGCCCGCGCGCTCCCGCCCGTGAGCGGTCAGCTGCTGGTCAGCTTCGTCGCCGACCGCGCTGCGCCGGGGAGCGTGAACGGCCAGCTGGAGCAGCCCGTGGAGCTCGACCTCACTCGCGGGGTCTACGTTCGCCGGGCGGACTGTGTGGCCACCCTGGTGCTGGCGCCCGAGCGGCACGGCATCTCCATGCGGGGTGTGGTCGTCGCCCCCTTCTTGCTCAACCTCGGTCCGCTGCGAGAGAGCCTGCGTGACGAGACCCTCGAGGCGAGCGCGGCGTTGCGGGTGGGCCTGCGTCCGGTGCGCGGGGGGCCGCAGCCCCTCACGATGCCCACCGACGCGGAGACCGCGCGGCTCGACGCGGAGCTGGCCACCGCCGAGGGCGAGGTGCAGGTCCTGGCGCTGGACGCGCGGCGCGGGGGCGAAGTCGAGCTGGCCGTCGACGTGCGCGTGCCGGCCGAGGGCGGGGCTTACCGGCTGATGGGCATCCTGCACACCTACGTCCGCGACATCGACCCGCTGGCGGCCGGGGAGTGCCAGGACGCGAACGGGCTGCTATGAGCTTGCCATGCGTGTGGTGACGGCAGCCCTCTTGGTGGGGCTCGGTGTCTTGGTGAACGGCTGCGTCGTGGTCTCGGCCTACGAACGCGAGCACCTCAGTCATCCCACCATGCAGCCCACCGCGGACTCCCTGCAGGCGCGCTCCGAGCGCAAGCTGCACCAGTCGCGCGAGGGCGCGAGCGGCGGCGACGCGGAGGCGGCGGGTGGCGGCTGTGGTTGCTCCAACTAGGACTCCGTCACAGGGCCTGCGCGCCCTCGGCTGCCTGCTGCTGGTGTCGCTCACCGTGGCGGCGCCCGGCTCGCGGGCCGACGGCCAAACCGGGCACGAGACTGACGAGGCCGACGGGCCGGCGCCGGTCCTGCCCGAGGCGCCGCGCTTCGTGCTGACCGAGGCACGCCTGCGGATGACGTACTTCAACCAGCAAGGGCGCGGCTTCCAGTCTCAGGCGGACGCCACCCCAGGCATGCCCGGCAACGAGCGCCTGGACGTGTACCAGCCGGTGTTCTCGTTCGGCATCGACCAAGGCAGCGACGTGCATCACACCGTGGTCATCCCGGTGGACATCGTGTCGAGCGCCTCGGCCGACGCGCTCGACGCCGTGTCCACGGCCTCGCGGGTCAACGAGGCCGTGACGGCCGACATCACCACCGCGTGGAGCGCCACCGACGACGACGACCTGAGCTTTCGCTACGGCGCGCACATCGAAGAGCCGTTCCGCTCGGGCTTCGTGGGGGTGGGCTACACGCGCTGGCTCGCGCAGGACAACGCCACCGTGTCGGCCAACGCCCAGGCCATCTTCGACTGGTTCGACCCGATCACTCCGCAGGGCTGGGACCTGGGCGGCGTCACGCGTCAGACGTTCACCTTCAACGTGAGCGGCACTCAGGTGCTCTCGCCCACCACGCTGGGCGGCGTGAGCTACGGCCTCACCTATCAGACGGGCACGCTCGAGCAGACCTGGAACGTGGTGCCGGTGGTGTGCTCGGACCCGACCTTGTGCCCCCCCGCGGCGGCCGAGCTGTTCCCGGACTCGCGCCTGCGGCATGCCATGAGCGCGTGGCTGGCGCAGCGCATCCCGGGCACGGGCACCACGCTGCGCGCGCACTACCGCTACTACCGCGACGACTTCGGGCTCGACGCTCACACGGGTCGCTTCGAGGTGTTCCAAGACGCGGGCGAGCACGTGAGGCTGCGCGCGCACTACCGCCTGCACGCCCAGAGCGCCGCTTCCTTCTGGACCAACTCGGTCTCGCCCAGCGTGGTGGACGCGCGTCAGCCCCGCACGGCCGACTCCGACCTCGCGCGCTTCACGGCGCATGAAGGCGGGCTCGGCGCCGTCATCCTCTGGCCCACGCGCCGCGAGACGCGTCAGGGGCACTTCGAGCTGGAGCTCGGTTACCTGGTGTACGGTCGCAGCACCGGCATGCGCGTGCACGCCGGCACGCTCGGCTGGGCCTACCGTCGATGATCCCGCCACCGATGACCCTGCCGCAGACGCTCACCCTCACGCCCATCGGTGTGGCCCACACCCCCTTCGGTGAGCGCTTCGACGCGCCACGGCAGCCGCGCGCCGCCAGTGGCTTCGAGGGCCGCATCGAGCTGTATCCGGGGCGCAACCTCGAGGACGCGGTGTCGGACCTCGAGGAGTGGACGCACCTCTGGATCGTCTTCTGGTTCCACCGCAACGAGTCGTGGCGCCCCAAGGTCACGCCGCCGCGCAGCACCACCAAGCGCGGCGTCTTGTCCACGCGCGCGCCGCATCGGCCCAACCCCATCGGCCTGAGCGTGGTGCGCCTCGAGCGCGTGGAGGGGCTGACCATCTTCGTGCGCGACGTGGATCTCTTGGACCAGACGCCCGTGCTCGACATCAAGCCCTACGTGCCGTGGGCCGACGCGATCCCCGACGCGGGCAGCGGCTGGCTCTCGCCGCTCGGCTCGGACGGCCGCCCGGTCGACCCCGGGCCGTCGTGGGACGTGGGCTTCAGCGACGAGGCCGAGGCGCAGCTGCGGTTCCTGGAGGCACGTGGCGTCATGATCCGCGTGCCGATCACGGACCTCCTGTCCATCGGACCGCAGCCGCACGCGTACCGCCGCATCCGCGCCATCGGGACCAGCGAGACGGAGTTCGTGCTGGCGTTCAAGTCGTGGCGCGTGCGCTTCGAGCTCGAGGGCGATCGCGTGCGCGTGTGTCGGCTGTGCTCGGGCTACCCGCCGAGCGAGCGCGCCAAGCCCGACCCCGAGGGCAAGCTGGACGTGCACCGCGCCTACGCCGAGGTCTTCGGCGACCCGTCGCTGGACTGAGCGGGTATCGCCACATCGTACGGACGCGTCTCGGCGTCCATGGGCCGCGCGGTCTCGATGCACAGGCCCACGCTGCCGCGGTCGCGCACCAGGCGGCCTCGTGCGGTGGCCTGCGCGCCCTCCCACACGGTGAGTGGCGCGCGCGGGTCCACGCGCAAGGGCAGGCGCCCCGCGCTCACCCAGCGCAGCACGTCGGACAGGGACGCGCTGACGCGCGCGGCCTCGATGGTGAAAGGCACCAGCCCCGCAGGGACCGTGGCGCCGAGGCCGGTGGCTGCGGGCGTGCCGTCGGCGAGGAGCAGGGCGCCGTCGGCGTCCACGCGCACGGTCGCGAGCGCGGTAGGGAACGCATCGCAGCGCAAGGTGGCGGTCTCCCACGCGCCGGGCTCCGCCACCACCACGTCGGGGACCAGCACGTCCCCCGGAGCGAGGCTTCCGAGGGACACGGCGTCGAGGGCGCCGCGGGCGAGCTCGAGGGTCACCTGGCAGGCAGCGTCACGCGCCCAGGACGGCACCGGCTGCGCAGCGCGCAGTGTCGGCGCGAGCGGCGGCACGGGCACGGACAGCGCGAGCGGGTCGACGGTGAGCCGGGCCCCGAACACGTGTCCCTGCGCGCTCACCCGTGCCGTGCAGCCGATGCGCGCGGGGCGGGGCGCCTCGCTCGCTGGGCGAACGTCATGGATGCGCAGCACGTCTTGCGGGACGCTGCTCAGCACGCACGCCGCCATGTAGAGGAGGACGCCGGTGCGCGTGGTGTCGAGCGTCTCCACGAGCGCGAGCTCGGCGGTGTCGGCCGTGCCGCCCAGCGCCAGGTCCACCACCCCGCGCGCGAGGCCGGCCTCGAGCTCGAGCCACGCGCACACCACCCCACGGTCGCGATCGACGAGCGTGATGACGACGTCGCCCGGGGCATCGACGCTCTCGCTCGACGAGCGCCATGGCCCGCTCACGTCCATGTCGATGCGCGCCGCACACAGCTCGCCCAGACGCCGCGCCGCGGGGCCACAGGCTGCGGCGTCCCAGCCCGGCAGCGCGACGGCCAACCGCCACAGCTCGGCCGCGGTCACGCGCGCGCCGTGCGAGCACGCGACGCTGGGGTGCCCCGTCCCGCCCCCGCCGACATGTGCGTCTTTGTCGGTGCTCATCGTGCGCCTCTATGACACGGGCTCGCCGCTGCGTCGCGCCGATTTGCGCGCGCCCGCCCATGAGCGCAGGGTCCGACGCCATGCCCGAGACCCCCGTGACGACCCGCCTCTCGCGCTTCGCGCTCGGCCTGCTGGTCTACAGCCTGTTCGTGATCCTGTGGGGCGCCTACGTGCGCGCAAGCTTCAGCGGAGACGGCTGCGGCGAGCACTGGCCGCTCTGCCACGGGGTGGTGCTGCCCAACGACCCCAGCACCAAGACGTTGATCGAGCTGGCCCACCGCGTGACCTCGGGGCTCGCGCTCGTCGGCGCGGCCGTGCTGCCCTGGCTGGCGCGCCGCCACGCGCCCCCCGGCGCCCCCGTGCGGCGCGCGGCGAGCCTCGGCCTGCTCTTCATGATCACCGAGGCGCTGGTGGGGGCCGCCATCGTGGTGCTGCGCAAGGTGGCGAACGACATCAGCGTCGCGCGCGGCTACTGGATGGCGGCGCACCTGATCAACACGTTCCTGCTGCTGGCGGCGCTCGTGGCGGCCGTCTACTTCGCCGCGCAGCCCAGCGCCCGTCAGCGCGACCCGGGCGACCCCGAGCGGGTGCGCTGGCCGTTCGTGGTGGGGGTGGTCTTGATGTTGCTCACGGGCACCACCGGCGCCGTCACCGCCCTCGGCGACACCCTGTTCCCGGCCGAGAGCTTCCAGGCCTCGTTCGCGCAGGAGTTCCATCCTGGCGCGCATCCGTTCCTGCGCCTGCGCGTCTTTCATCCGATCGCCGCGCTGCTCACGGCGGGCTTTGTGGCGTACGTGGCGGGCACCCGTCTGGAAGAGCGCAGCCAGCGCGTGCCAGCTCGCGCGGTCGTGGCGCTCGCGCTCCTGCAAGTGGCGCTCGGCTTCGCCAACATGCTGCTGATGGCGCCCGTGTGGATGCAGCTCGTGCACTTGGCCGTCGCCGACGCGCTGTTCATGGCGTTCGTGTGGCTGGGGCTGGCGGGGCTCTACCCCGCTAGCCCGCACGCCGGCTCGCAGGCCTGACGCGGGCTCGAGTACTCCGTCATCGAGCATGAATACCGAGCACCGCCCGTCTCCACAGCGGCGATGACGCTGACGCGGGCGGCGCTGGACGGGCACGTGACGCAAGACGTGCTGGGCGTGGTGACGACGGAGTACGCTGTGGACGTGAGCGCCACGACCCCCGGCTTCGGTGACTACCAGGGCAGCACGGTGCGGGTGAGCGGCACGCCGGTGTACGCCTCGGCGTACGAGCACGACGCGCTAGGGCGCATCACAGAGTGGAGCGAGACGGTGCAGGGCACCACGCGGGTGCAGCACTTCGAGTACGACGACGGGGGCCGCCTCACGAGCGTGCGGGACGAGCTGGACACGCCCATCGCGGACTACGCCTACGACCTGAACGGGAACCGCACGAACGTGGTGGAGCCGGGGCGGGTGCTGGAGCTGGGCGTGAACCTGGGCTGCCCCGACGGCAGCACGCTGCTGGGCCGCGCGGCAACCGACCGCGACGAGCTCTGTCGGCACGGGGACTACGACTACGCGTACGACCTCAACGGCCGCCTGCAGACCCGCGTGAGCGTGAGCGACCCGCTGGACGAGACGGTCTACACCTACGACGGCGGCGGGCGGCTCCAAGCGGTGGCGCACGGGAGCACCACCATCGAGTACGTGCACGACGCGCTCGGCCGCCGCGTGGGCCGCGTGGTCAACGGGGTGTTCGAGCGCGGCTGGCTCTACAAGGACTACGTTTGACCTCCCGTTGCCACGTCCACGCCCCGCCGCCGGAGCTCCCGCTCGATGGCGCGGACGAGCCGCTGCGAGCCGGCGTCATCGGCGGCGGGGAGGGTGGCCACCACACCCGAGGCTGTTTCTTCCAGCTCGATGTGCAGGGCTTCACCGTGCTGAACCGGGTCGAGCACCAGCCGCACGCGCCCACGCCCGCGCTCGCCTCCGATGTGGAGCGACCGCAGCAGCTCGTTGGCGAGGCGCGTCACGTCGGTGTCGGGGGGCTTCGGGCTGAGCGGCGCAGCGCGGCCTCCACACGGCGCGAACACGCACGCAGGTAGCGGACGAAAGGGGGCGCCCTCCGCCGTGGCGATGGGGTCCTCGGCCTCGTCGGCGCGTCCCCTGCGCCGCGCCCTGGCCTCGACCTCCTCGGCGGGTGGGCCCCCTTCCGTGCGACCGTGCTCGCGTGCGCTCACCCGCACACCCGCTCGCCCGGCGGGGGGCGGACCACCGAGGCCGCGCTGGGCGGCGAGCCGCTCGCCGAAGCCTTGGCCCGGGGGGAGACGTGGCTTGCCGGAGGAGCCCGTGCCCTGTGCTGGGCGGGCCTGGGACGGAGCAGAGGAGGCGCTGACGGTGGGCTTCACGCCGGGGTCATCGGCGCGACCCGAGCGCGATTGCGCGTGACCTGCACGACCCGGCTAGGAGATATGTCCCATGGCGCGCTCGCGCGGCATTTTCGCCCCGGCGTGATGAGAGCTTACCGAAAAGGGCGGTTCTGGTATGGTGACGCCCGTGAGCTCGGACAAGTACATCGGAGAACAGGTCGCCGGACAGTTTCACATCCGTCAGCGCATCGGCGCAGGCGGGATGGGCTCGGTGTACAAGGCCGAGCAGCCGGACATGAACCGCCACGTGGCGGTGAAGATCCTGCACCCGCGCTATCTCTCCCGGCCAGACCTCGTCTCGCGCTTCCGGCGTGAGGCGCGCGCCATGAGCCACCTCTCCCATCCGAACACGGCCCGCGTGTTCCTCTATGGGCAGCTGGACGACGGCGCCTGCTACTTCGTCATGGAGTACCTCGAGGGCAAGAACCTCGCCCAGACGGTGCGCGCCGAGGGGCCCATGGAGCCGCTGCGCGCCATCCACATCATGAAGCAGGTGTGCGCTGCGCTGGACGAGGCGCATCGCGCCGGCATCATCCACCGCGACCTCAAGCCCGAGAACATCTTCCTCACCTCGCAGGGTGGCATCCAGGACTTCCCCAAGGTGCTGGACTTCGGCCTCGCGAAGGTCACCGAGAAGCAGATGCGGCCCGGCTCCATGATCCTCACGCGCGAGGGCATGGTCTTCGGCACACCGGAATTCATGAGCCCCGAGCAGGCGCAAGGGAAGGCGCTCGAGCCCAACTCCGACGTGTACTCGCTGGGCGTCATCCTCTACGAGCTGCTCACCGGCAAGCTGCCCTTCGACGCGAAGCAGCCGCTCGAGTTCATCCAGTTGCACGTGAACGCCAAGCCCATCCCGCTCGGCGAGCGCGTGCCCGGCATGACCTTCCCGCCGGGGCTCGAGGCCGTGGTCATGAAGACCATGGAGAAGCGCCCCGAGGACCGCTACACCACCGCGCAAGAGTTCGCGGACGCGCTCGACCAGGTGGCCAATCCGAACACCTCCACGCCGCCGCCTCAGCCGGGCGTGCAGGCTTGGTCATCGGGTGTGGGCACCGCGATCCACGGCGCTGAGCCTCCGCGTCTGCCGCCGAACTACGTGCCCTGGGTGGTGCTGGGGGTGGGCATCACGCTCGCGCTGGTGGGCCTCGGGGCCATGGCCTTCGTCGCTCTCCAGTAGCCCGGCGAGCCAGGGCGAGGGGGCGGGGGGCCCCTTGCCGTCCCCGAGTAAGGTGCCCATAGTCCCGCCTGTTCGGTTGGTCCGTGAATGTTTGCGCTTGGGGGCGCGACAGAAGCGGAGGTGGTTCCGAAGAGGAAGTGGTGGCGGGTATGTCGAAGTCGGGGGTCTTGCTTGTCGAGCTCCACGGTGCCACCACGCGGGACACGGCCGGTGAGCACAGCGCGACGATCCTGCTGAACGGCAGCCCGGTCGGTTCGTTCGCCTTCGAGGGCATCGTGCCACGCACCATCACGCTCTCCGTGGATGCGTCGGCGCTGGTGGACGGCGTCAACACGCTGCGCATCGCGGGCACCGGCGCCGCCCACAGCATCGTGTGGGTGGACGCCGTGAGCGCCACCTACACGCGCCACCTGGCAAACGCGGGCAGCAGCATCGGCTTCGGAGCCGGCCGCGCGGGCAGCGTGGTGGTCGCCGGGTTGAGCGACGGCGACGTGCGCGTGCTGGACGTGAGCAACCCGCGCGCTCCCGTGTTGCTCACGGGCCTCACCCCCAGCGATGAAGGCGGCAGCTTCTCGGTGCGCCTCGCGGCGGCCGCCGGCGCTCGGTACGTGGCGGCCGCGCAGGCGGGTGTGCGCAGTCCGCGCATCACGGTGGACCACGCGTCCAACCTGCGCGGGGCGCGCGGCGCGGAGTACGTGGTCATCGCACCGCGCGAGGTGTTCTCCGGGGCGCGCGCGCTGGCCGACTACCGCGCCGAGCACGGGCTCTCCGCCATGCTGGTGGACCTCGCCGACGTGTACGACGAGTTCGCCTTCGGCACGCCCGACCCGCACGCCATCCGCGCGTTCTTGGCGCATGCCAGCACGAACTGGTCCACCCCTCCGCGCTACGTGGTGCTGGCCGGCGCGGGCACCTACGACTACCGCGACCTCCGCGGGCTGGGCGGCAACCTGGTTCCGGCGCTCATGGTGAACACG
>CAZEAA010000115.1:2035-14984 GCA_964510015.1 uncultured Sandaracinaceae bacterium | reverse complement strand
CGTGGAGCGCGTGCGCGACGTGTACTGGCCCGTGGGGCTGCGCGGCGAGAGCGGCACCGGGATGGTGCGGGTCGCGCGTGCACGCCACGCGCGCGGCCGTCGCCGCGACCGACCGTTCCTGGCGGTGGGCTGCGGGGCGCTGACGGACTCGTTGCTCGAGAGCGAGCTGTTCGGTCACGTGCGCGGCGCGTTCACCGGCGCCGACCGCGCGCGCGACGGCATCTTCGTGCGCGCGGAGGGCGGGACGCTCTTCCTCGACGAGCTCGAGGACATGTCAGCCAAGATGCAGGTCGACCTGCTGCGCGTGCTGCAAGAGGGTAGGGTGCGCCCGCTCGGCGCCGACCATGACGTGAACGTGGACGTGCGCATCGTGGGTGCCACGCGCCGACCGCTCGCGGAGTGCGTGGCCGCGGGCACGTTCCGCGAAGACCTCTTCTATCGCCTGCAGGTGGTGGAGGTGGCGGTGCCTGCGCTGCGCGAGCGACTCTCGGACCTGCCTCTGCTGGCCGCTCACGTGCTCGGGCGCTTGGCGCGTGAGCGGGGAGAAGCGCCCGCGCGCCTGACCGCCGCGGGCCTCGCGCGCATCGCCGCGTCGGGGCTGCCCGGAAACATCCGACAGCTCGAGCACCTGCTGGCGAGCGCGTGGGTGCTGAGCGACGGAGGCGCGCTCGACGCACCGGTCTTCGACGAGCTGCTGGGAGGGCCTTCGTCCGCGCCGCTCGTGGGCCCGGTGCTGGTCGCCGGCTCGCCGGACGCCGAGCCCGGTGTGGTTGGTCGCGGCGAGGCGCTCCCCACGCCGCGGGATACGGGCTCCCCCCGCAGCGAGACCGAGTGGAAGGAGGTCGAGCGCGAGCGCATCCTCGCCGCCCTCACCGCCTTCAGCTGGAACCGCGCTCGCGCCGCCGCCGAGCTGGGGATGCCGCGCAGGACCTTCTACCGGCGCCTCAAGGAGCATGGCATCCTCTGATCGATGGTCCTCTCGCGCCTGACGCCGTTGCTGTTCGTGCTGGGTCTCCTCGGCTGCGCCGAAGAGCTGAACATCCCCGAGGCACCGCCTGGCGACCCGTGCACCACGCTCGACGACTGCGCGCCCGCCGGCGAGCCGGTCTGCGGCGCGCTGCGCGCCTGCGTGGACGGCGTGTGCGAGGCCACCCCGTCGCTGTTTCGAGCCTGCCCCTAGCCTAGTACCCCGTACGGGCTCACTCGGACGCGTCGCCCGCGTCGTCGCCCGCGTCGTCGCTACTCGCTTCGGCGGCGCTGCCATCGCGTCGGTACCGGGGCGCCTCGCCCGAGCGGGAGTAGTCCACCCAGTAGGCGGACTCCGAGCGAGTGTCGAGATGGATGAAGGTGCTGTTGGGGTAGTACCCCACGCCCGTGTCGGGCAGCTGCCGGCAGAAGTCGCGCACCTCCGTGTTGCTCACGCGGTCCACGCGGAAGTCCACGGCCTTGCCCTCCACGTGCCGGCTCGACTCGCGCGTGAAGCCGGTGGCCGCGCGAAACCCGCTGATGATGTAGAGCTTGCGCCCGCCGAAGTGGTCGCTGACCTGCACCATCAAGCGAATGAGGCGCTCGTCCACGTTGGTCTGGTCGTCGGTGCCACGCTCGCGCATCAAGCGTGACAGCTGCGTGCGCGCGGCGGCGCGCGGACGTCCACGGCTGTCCAGCACGCGGATGCGCAGCGTCTCGCGGCTGGAGAAGCGGTAGAACGTGACCACGCCGGGGTTGCGCGGGCGCCCGTACTGCTGACGCGCCGCGGCCGTGTTCTCGTGCCCCGGCAGCACCAGGCGCTGGCCGGGCTGCAGCGTGGCATCGGCCGCCATGCGGTTGGCGCGCGCCAGCTGCTCGGACGTGACGTTGTTCTCGCGGGCCACGTGAGAGAGCGTCTGCCCCACGGCGACGTACGCGACGCCCTCTTCCGGAATGGTCAGCACCTGACCCACCTGCAGCCGAGCCGTCGTGCGCAGGCGGTTCGCCCCGGCGAGGTTCGACAGGCTCACGTGATGGCGCGTGGCAATCTCGGCGAGCGTCTGCCCGGCGCGCACCCGATGCTGGCGCTGCGCCGAGGCGATGGGCAACAGCACCACCAGCGCCGAGAGCGCCACGGCCAGCGCGCAGCCGAGCGTCCACCACGCGCGGGGTCGGGCGCGGGCAACGGTCGGAGCGGCGATCACGGTCTTCTGTTGCGGCACGGCGTTGGGTTTAACGCGCCTTTGCGGTGGGGGCAACCGACGCCTCTTGCACACGTGCCCGACGCGACCGCGCGCGCACTCTTGGCGTTTTTTTGCCCCCGCTTTCGGAGGGTGCGAGCATGACGTCAGTCTGATCGTTCATTGACATCCGAAAGATGAGCACGAAGCGTCTGGTGGCCGCTCAACGATCGTTACCCATGCGATCGCCGTGGGGCCGCCGTCGGTGCAGAGGGCACACTTGCATCCAACTTACCTATAATTTATAGGTAAGTGATGCTAACTTGCTTGACGATGCTAGGTTTCACACCTAGCGTGGCTTGTGAATCGGCCCAGGGTGGTTCACACCGCTGCTAGACATCTGCCCGAGCCATGATGGAAGACGACCAAATCGAAGAGGCCAGCATGCCCGCCGAGAATTCGGCCGGTGCCTCCGAGATTGCGTCGGACATCACGTCGGAAGACGTGGCCGAGCCTGCCTCGGTCAGCGGACGGCGTTCCATGTCGTCCGCGCCAGCGTCCACGGGTCCCGTCACGGTGCCCGGTCAGGCGCGGGCCGCCGATTTGAGGCCCGCAGCAACGCCCGCCGTCGCGGTGGGTGGAGCAGAGACGGCGTCGCCCCGCGACAAGAGCGACAAGAGCGACAAAGTCGAGCCGGCCGCCAAAGCCGACAAGACCGACCGAGCCGACAAGAGTGAGAAGACGCGGACCACGACCCCGACCAAGGAAGAGCGCAAGCCCAACATGGTCCGTCGTATCCGCATCGAAAGGATGATGTCCAAGGCAGAACTGGCGCGCAGTGCGAATCTCTCGGTGTTGACGATCGATCGTGTTGAAAAAGGCTTCGGGTGCCGCGTGGATACCAAGCGGAAGATCCTCGAAGCTCTAGGCCTCAGCCTCGCGGATCGAGTTCGAGTATTCGGCGAGGAGGAGTGATGCGGGTCGATGGCATCGGAAGGCAAGAATCTAGTTGGCGTGGACATCGGTTCCGCCGCCATCAAGGTCTGTGAAATCAAGGAGGCCGGTAAGGCCCCCCGTCAGCTCGTGCGCTTCGGTTTCCATCCGCTTCCCGCGGACACGATCGTCGACGGGCACATCATCAATTCCGGCGCCGTCGTCGAGGGGCTGGAGAAGCTCTTCCACGGCTCCAAGAACCGTCGCGTAGCGCTCCGCGCGAGCGGCCACAGCGTGATCATCAAGAAGATCGCGATGCCGCTGATGACGCCGGCCGAGCTAGCCGAGCAGATCAACTGGGAGGCCGAGCAGCACATTCCGTTCGACCTCGCCGAGGTCACGCTCGACTACCAGACGCTGACCCGTCGCGAAGACCAGGGCCAGATGGACGTGCTCCTGGTGGCCGCCAAGAAGGAAGAGATCAACGACCTCTACAACCTCGCCATCGAGGCGCGCTTGCAGCCGGTCGTCGTCGACCTCGACGCCTTCACCGTCCAGAACGTGTACGAGACGGCCTACGGGCCGCCGCCCGCGAAGGACACCATCGTGCTCATCCACGTGGGCGCGTCGCTGACCACCGTGAACATCCTCGCGGAGGGCACCACGGCGTTCACGCGCGACATCGCCAACGGCGGCAACGCGATCACGGACGAGATCCAGCGTCAACTGGGCATCAGCCGCGAAGAGGCCGAGGCCTACAAGTGCGGCGGGGACGGGCGCGGCATCGTGCCGCAAGAGGTCCCCAGCATCATCAACCAGTCGGTGGAGCAGCTGGCCGGCGAGATCCAGCGGTCGCTCGACTTCTACCTGGCCACAAGCGGTGACCGCGACATCAACAGCATCTACTGCTCGGGTGGCACGGCGAACATCCGCGCCCTGCTGGACGCCCTCACCAAGCGCTCGCGGTCCAAGGTCACCTTGCTGGATCCGCTGCTGGTGGCTCAGCCCGCGGGCAAGCTGATCGATCCCGTGGCTCTCCAGGGACGCACGGCGCAAGCCGCCGTCGCCATGGGCTTGGCGCTGCGCAAAGACAGGGAGCGTGCGTGATGATTCGTATCAACCTCCTCCCGAAGACCAAGAAGCAGGCGCAGACCCAGTCGTCGGGTAGCGGTCCCGTCTGGGCGGGCATCTACCTGCTCGCGACTTTCGTCTGGTGCATCGGCCTCGCGCTCTGGTACTTCCAGACCGAGGGCGAGCTCGAGGCCATTCAGCGGTCCAACCGCGAGCTCGACGCCGAGATCGCCGACCTGCAGCAGCGCACCGCGCGGCTCGAAGAGCTGCAAGCGCAGCTGGCCCGCAGCGTGCGCCTGGAAGAAGTGGTGGGCGAGCTCAACGCCGCCCGCACGGGTCCCCTGCGCGTGATGATGGAGCTCTCCCGCATCCTGAGCGTGCCGGGCGGCCCGACCATCGACCCGGAGGCTCTCGAGCGCCAGCGTCAGATCAACCCGTACGCCGGCTTCCGTGAGGGATGGGACGTGCGTCGGCTGTGGCTCAAGTCGTTCACGGAGAACGAGCGCGTCTGCGAGATCTCGGGCGAGGCGCGCACCAACGAGGACGTCGCCGAGTTCCTGCGGCGCCTGTCGCTCTCGGAGCTCTTCGAAGAGGTGGTGCTCGAGCGGACCCTGGGCGCGACCGTGGCGAGCGAGAGCGTCATCGCCTTCGACCTGAACTGCCGGGTGAGGTACTGAGATGGCAACCCCGAAAAAGAACCCCACTTTCGCGACTGTTCCGCTGGCTGGAAAGCTCGGCATTCTCTTCGCGATCATGGGCTTGGTGTTCGCGCTGTACTTCTTCGTTCTCCACCAGCCGATGACGGACGACATCGACCGCGCCAACCGTGCTCACACCACGAAGACCCGCGAGCGCGGTGCCGCCCTCCAGCGCCAGCAAGAGTTCGTCCAGATTCAGCAGCAGCTGACGGCGCGGGAAGCGGTGGACATCCGCAGCCGCCGCGTCCTCCCGGAGCAGGCCGAGATGGCCGCCTTCCTCGAGGAGATCAACCGCTCGGCGGAGCTGTGCGGCATCCGACTGCGCCACGTGGAACCCCAGACCGAGGAACCCGGCGAGTTCTACACGAGCATCCCCGTCCAGCTCGAGCTGGTGGGTACTCACCACCAGATCGCGCGCTTCTTCCACAGTGTGTCGCGGCTCGACCGCGCGGTGAGCATGGAAGACATCACGTTGACCCACCCGACCGACGACACCCAGGACCTCACCATCCGCGTGAAGGCCATCACCTACAAGCGCCCCGAGGCGCCCGCTGCGCCGCCCGGCGCGGCCGTGCCTCCGGCGGGAGCGGGCACATGAGCCGCACCACACACAGCGCGCAGCGCCGGTCGTTCGAGTCCATCGTGCTCCTCTTGGGCTTGGCGTGCGTCGGGTGTGACGACCCGATTCAGACCGGCACCCGAGGTCCTGCCGTCACGGCGCCCGACGCCACCGCCGTCCCCCCCGGAGCACCCGCGGCGCCGGCCGGAGCCGCGGATCCGAACGCGCCCGCGGAGCCGCCGCCCGACGCCGGCCCGGCCGCGCTGGTCTACGCCGACGAGGCGTTCGTGGAGATCGACGTCCAGCAACGCGACCCGTTCCGTCGCTTCGAGATCGAGGTGATCGCGCCTCCCACCGTGGAGAGCATCATGTCGGACACCAGCGTCGACGAGATGCGCGTGCTCGGCATCATCACCGGCGGCCTCGGCGGTCGCGCGATGATCGCCGACCGAAGCGGCGTGGGCTACACGGTGCGCGCCCGTCAGTACATCGGCCGGCCCGAGACCGTGCAGGTGGGCGGCTCCGACGGCATCGCGGTTCCGCTCGTGTGGCGCGTGGATCGCATCCGCGCGAACGAGGTCGTGCTGACCCGCGAGAACCCGTCCGCGCCGGATCAACCGCCACTGACGCGCACCCTCACGCTGCGCAGTGACGAGCAGATGCTCTTGATGAGTCTCGGCTCGGTTGCGCCGATTGCGGGAGACACCGAGACCCCGGTCATTCCCACGATTCCGAGCGGCGGTTGATGAGTTTGTTTCGCCTGTTTTTTGCGATGAGTGGCAAGACGATGGAAGCTCTCGCTACTCACCTCAGGAGTCCCGATATGCGCGCCCTCTCCGCGACCCTATTTGCAGTGATGTTGCCCGCGCTCTGGGCGAGCCCCGCGTCGGCTGACGCCGTCCCCGAGGCCGCCGGCGCCGAGGCCACCAGCCCCGAGGCCACTGAAGCCGCGCCGGACGTCACGACCCTGTCGGGTGTCTCCGTCGAGTCACGCGACGGGCGCGAGCGCGTCATCCTTCAGTTCGACCGCGCCTCCGCGTTTCGCGTGGTGCAGCGCGGCCGCGACAACGTGCTCGAGGTGCGCGGCGCCGTGCTCGATCCCGGCGTCTCGCAGCAAACCCAGGGCAGCGCCGACGGGCTCGTGCGCCGGGTGCGCGTGGAGCAGACGCGCGACGGCGTGACCGTTCGCGTGGTCCGTGCTGACGGAGCCACCGGCACGGCGGTGCGCGCCGGCAACCGCATCCTGTGGGTGTTCTCGGGTGACCCCACCCGCCAGGCCCAACCCCGCGCCCGCACGGTGGCGCGCGAGCGCGACTTCCGCGACGGCGAGGAGATGGAGGGCCTGATCGGTGACGGCGACGAGGTGGTGACCGCCGAGACCGACGAGGCCGCGGCCTTCCTCACCGACGTGCCGCTCCAGGTCGCGGGCGCCGGGCGCCGGGGCTATTCCGGGCGTCGCATCGACCTCGACGTGCTCGACGCGGACATCCACAACATCTTGCGCCTGCTGGCCGAGGTGGGCGGCGTGAACATCATCGCTGCCGACAACGTGACCGGGCAGATCACGCTGCGTCTGCTCAACGTCCCCTGGGACCAGGCGCTCGACGTCATCTTGCAGGCCAAGGGCCTCGGCATGGTGCGGCGCGGCAACCTCATCCGCGTGGCGCCGCTCTCGCAGCTGCAGGCCGAGCGCGAGGCCGCCATCGCGCGGCAGCGTCAGGCCGTCGAGCTCGCCCCCATCGAGACGCGCCTCGTGCCGGTCAGCTACGCCACGGCTTCCGAGGTCGCCCCGCGCGTGACCGAGCTCCTCAGCGAGCGCGGCTCGGTGTCCGTGGACGAGCGCACCAACATGATGATCGTGCGCGACATCGAGGAGAACCTGGATGCGGTCGAGGAGCTCATCCGCTCGCTGGACACGCAGACGCCGCAGGTGCTCATCGAGGCGCGCATCGTCGAGGCGAGCAGCCAGTACTCGCGCGACGTGGGCATCCAGTGGGGCGGCGACGTCTCCATGAGCAGCACCACGGGCAATCCCACCGGCTTGGTGTTCCCGAGCAACGTGGGCCTCGCGGGTGGCGCCACCGGTCTGACGGGCACCCCCACGCAGGGTCTGTCGCCGTTCTCGAACATCGTTGACACGCCCAACTACGCCGTGAACCTGCCGGCCGCCGTCGGAACCGGCGCGGGTGGTGCGCTCGGCATGACGCTCGGCAGCGTGGGCGGCAACTTCAACCTGAACGTTCGCCTCAGCGCCGCCGAGGCCCGCGGTACCGTCCGCATCATCAGCTCGCCGCGCATCCTGACCCTCGACAACCACGAGGCGACCATCGCGCAGGGCACGTTGATCCCCTACTCGGTGGTCAGCGCCCAGGGCGTGAACACGGCCTTCCAGGAGGCCAAGCTCGAGCTCAACGTGCGCCCGCACGTCACGGCAGACGGCTCCGTCTCCATGCACGTCCGCGTGACGCGTGACGAGCCCGACTTCAGCCGCACCTCGGTTCGTGGCGACCCCACCATCCTCAAGCGTGAGGCCGAGACCGACCTGCTCATCCCGGACGGTCACACGGCGGTCATCGGCGGCATCTACACGCGCACCACCAGCCGCAGCGTGCGTCAGGTGCCCTTCTTCGGCGACATCCCCGTGCTGGGTGTGCTCTTCCAGAACCGCCAGGTGCGTGACGACCGCAACGAGCTGCTCATCTTCATCACGCCGCGCATCGTGAACCGCGCGGAGTCGATGCCGCAGTAGCCCCACCGAGGGCCCCCCAGAGAGCTGACGAGGCGACTTCGCGAGAGGTCGCCTCGTGCCGTTTCGGGCCCGGTCTGCTACGTCCCGCGCATGGAGCAGCGACCGGCGCGCACGATCTTCCTCTCGGGACCCATGGGTGCGGGCAAGAGCACCGTGGCCGTTGCGCTTGGGCATCACCTGGGACGGCCCGTGATCGACCTCGACCAGCGCATCGAAGCGCGCGCGGGGATGAGCGTGGCCCGCATCTTCGCCGAGCAGGGGGAGCTTGCGTTCCGGGCGCTCGAAGCCGAGCTCGCGCGCGAGGCCAGCGCCGAAGGGGGCGTGGTGGCCCTCGGAGGGGGAGCCGTGACGCAGGACGCGCTCCGTCACGAGCTGCTCGAGACCGGGGTGGTGGTCACGCTGACCGCGCCCATGGCCGACCTCCTGAACCGCGTGGGGGACGGAGCCGAGCGACCTCTGCTGGCCGGCCTCGAGCCCGATGCACGGCGTACGCGGCTGCAGGGGCTCTTGGACGCGCGTCGCGACGCGTACGCGGAGTGCCACGCGGAGATCGACACCGGCAAGGCCAGCGTCGAGCAGGTGGTCGCGCGGATCGCCGGGCTCGCCGAGGAAGCATGCGTGGTGGTGCCCCTCGGGCAGCGCACCTATCGCGTGGAGATCGGCCGCGGCGTTCGCGAGCGCGTGGCCTCCCGCGCGGCCGCAGCGGGCTCGGGGGACGTCATCCTGGTGCACGACGCCGACGACGGCAGGCCGTGGCCCGACGACGTGGCCCAGCGGCTCACCGCGGCCGGGCGCCGCTGCGTGGTGGTCCAGCTCGAGAACGGCGAGCGCTTCAAGGACATACAAGCGGTGGAGCGCATCTGGGACGCGGCGCTCGAGGCCGGCATCGACCGTCACGCGCTCGTGCTCGGCGTTGGCGGCGGCGTGGTCGGCGACCTGACGGGCTTCGCGGCGTCCACGTTGCTGCGCGGCGTGGCGCTGGGTCAGGTGCCCACCACGCTGCTGTCCATGGTGGACAGCTCGGTGGGTGGCAAGACGGGCTTCAATCGCCCACGCGGCAAGAACCTGGTGGGCACCTTCTATCAGCCGAGCTTCGTGCTGTGCGACGTGGCCACGCTCGGGACGCTCCCGGACGACGAGCGCATCTCGGGGCTGGCCGAGGTGGTGAAGAGCGCGTGGCTGGACGGCGAGGCGGCCGTGGCCGGGCTCGAGGCGGACGCCGAAGGGCTGCGCCGCGGCGACGAGCAGGCCACGGTTCGCGCCATCGAGATGAGCGTCCGGCTGAAGGCTCGCATCGTGCGGCAAGACGAGCGCGAGGGCGGCAAGCGCATGCTGCTGAACCTCGGCCACACGGTGGGCCATGGGCTCGAGGCCGCGCACGGCTACGTGGGCCTGCGGCACGGCGAGGCGGTCGCGCTCGGCATGATCGCGGCCCTGCGGGTGGGCGTGGCGCAAGGCACCACCCAGCCCGCCAGCGTGGCGCGCCTCACGCGCTTGCTGGACGTCCTCGGCCTGCCCACGGACCTCGACGCGCGCCTCAGCGAGCAGGCCCTCGACTTCATCGAGTCGGACAAGAAGAAGTCGGGGGCGCGCGTGCGCTTCGTGGTGCCCGGGGTCCCTGGTGACACCACGGTCGTCCCGTTGACCTTGGACACCATCCGCGCCGCGGTTCGGGGCTAACACCGTCGTTCTGGTCACTTTCTTGGGATCGGCCCGCGAACGGCGTATGCTGAACCCGCAGTCGAATCGACTACGCGAGGAACTCATGCGCACTTTCCTGCTCACATCGCTCCTGGTCTCGATGGCTCTCTCCACCTCGGGCTGCACCAACGACGGGGCTTCGCTGTTCGTCATCGGCGTCGGCGGGCTCGGGGAAGACTGTACGGTCGACGAGAGCCTGGGACGGTTGAATGGCGTGGTGGACGTCTCGCTCTCGGACAACCTGGTGATCTTCCCGGTGTTCGCCTCCCAGCTGCGTGACCGTGTGTCGCCGAACGCCTCGAACCCGGCCGACATCCACGTGCAGTGGGTGGACGTGCGCCTCGAGGACCTGGGTGGCAACACCCTCGACCTGGGTGTGGAGAACCCGTTCCGCGTGCCCACCAACGCGTTCATCGAGAGCTTCATGGGCTCGGGCGACGTGCCCACCGGTGTCGGCGCGGTGCAGGTCCTCCCGCCGGGCTACGCGGAGGCCGTGCGGGCTGCTACGGGGGGCACGGCCCTCGCTGCGCTGCGTCCGATCGGCACGACCAACGGCCAGATCGAAGTGGAGGGCAACTTCGACTACCACTACCAGATCAACGTGTGCGACGGCTGCTTGAACCGCTGTGCCGTGGGCGAGGAGGAGCCCGTCTCGCCGTGCACTCCGGGTCAGAACAGCATCACGATCACCGATGGGTGCCCGGCCGGGGAGACCTGCATGGCGGGCGTCTGCTCGCCCTGACCGCCCCGCTTCAGCGAGCGGCCCTGGGCGAGCGTACTGGGTTCAGCGCGCGAGGGCGTGAGCGAGCAGCGCCCGGAAGCCGGGTGACCGCTCGAACGCCGCGTCGAAGCGCGCTTCGGGCGTGAGGCCGTCGAGGCCGACCAGCGTGGGGTCGTCCAGGAAGAGCCCCGAAAGCGACGCGGAGACCTGTCCGGAGGAGAGCAGCCCGACCACGGCGGCGCGGGCCTGGGCCAGCTCGAAGAGCGTGTCGAAGTGCAGCATCTTGTCGCTGAGCGCGTGGCGGATGTCCGCCTGGTCGCGCGAGGCGATGGTGTGCCAGAGGTCCGCCGCCAGCGACGCGGTGTCGGCGTCGATCGGCTGCCCGGGGTTGTGCGGGCCGAACGCGCCCTGAATGGCCGTCATGAGGGTGCGGCCCTCGTCGGCCGTGCGGGTGGCCAGCAAGATGTTCTCGGGGCGCGCCAGGTGCATGGCCCTCGCCAGCCGGAAGACCAGCCGAGCCGGAGAGTCGTCGAGCGTGGCCACCAACACCGAAGGAGGATGCGTGGGGGCAACCCCCACCGTGCCGGGCGTCGGGTCGCACGCGTACACGGCCACGTCGTGCGAGCGCGTGCGGGCGAGGGCTTCCCGCACGGCGAGTGCTAGGGGGCGGTTGCCGATGCCGCTCACGCGACGGCCGTCGGCTGCCCCGTACTGGCGCAGTGTCTTGCGGAAGATCGGCAGCGCGCAGTGCCAGACCGCGGAGAGCACGCCGAAGTCGAGCTCGTACGGCCCGCGTCGCACCGCGTCCACCGCGCCGTGCTCGGGGACGGGGCCGATGACGTGCACCACCGTGTCTTGCCGGAACCACGCGACGATCTCGTGACAGACGGCGGCGCGAGCGTCACTCCCGAGGGCCGCCTCGACCGACGCGAGCGTGGGTGTGCCTTCGTCGGCCACGGGTTCGGCGACGGCAGGTGTCTCGGTCCACGCGCGAGGAGCCTCCGGCGCGATCGACGGGGTGCCCCACACGTCGGCTTCGTCGGCCGCGGTGAACGCGTCGTCCGCCGCGCTGGCGGTGGCGGTGGCGTCCGTGGCGGGTGCGGCTCCCGGCTCCGAGGACGAGCTCTCGGGGTCGATGGCGTCGGCCTCGGCTCGCACGGCGGCCGCCTCGGTGTCCTGTCCCCGCGCCGCGAGCCGACCCGCGAACGCCCGCAGCAGCGTGGCCGCTTCCTTCTGGCCTTCGCCTTCGCGCCGCATCATCGCGAGCGCTTCGTTGGCGATGGCCCGCTCGGCTTCGAGGTCCCCGCGGTCCTCGCCCTCGATGGCCGCGATGATGATCAGCGACGTGATCTGATCGGGGGCGTCCCAGCTCATCTCGATGCGGCTGCGCAAGCCCTCGATGACGCGCGCGCGCATCGCGTGGACGCGCTCGGGCTGCTGGGCCTCGATCAGGTTTCCGAGGCGCCGCAGGGTGGGCAGCAGCTCGCTGCGGTTGGTCTGCTTGAAGGTCTTGTCGTAGAGGTCGAAGGCGCGCACCGGCTGCTTCAAGACCTTCTCGGCCAGCCCCGCCGCGCGGCGCGTCAGCTCGATGCGGCGGTCCGCCAGCGTGGCCCGCTCCGCCAAGTCGGCCAGCGCGTCCACCATCGCGTGCGAGTCCGAGACCAGCACCGACAGGCGCTCGATGGCGTTGAAGACGACGCCGTCCCCCGGAGCCATGGCAAACGCCTGCGCGTAGGCGGCCAGCGCCTCTTGGTTGGCGCCGGCGCTCTCGAGCCAGCGCGCCTCCCGATAGCGCAGCCCCCGGAGCCCGTGCGGGCCCATCGCGCGCGCGCAGAGGTCTTCGTACATGGCCTTCGCGCGGTCGACGGCGTCGCTCGCGAGCGTGAGCCGCTCGAACGTGATCAGCAGCTCGGGGTGGGGCGGATCGAGCTTCAGGCCACGCGTCGCGAGGTCGAGCGCGGCGAGCAGCTCGCCCTCGCTCTCGAGCGTGCGGACCGCCGCTGCAAAGCGGTTGGCGAGCTCGTCGCTCGCGTCGTTCGGGTCCACCTGGTTGGCGGCCACCCATGCGTCCACGTCGAAGGGGCCCCGCGCAGGCTCCGCGCGGCTGTCGCGCGAAGGGTCGGCCGGCCGACCTTCCTCGCGCGCCTCGCGCACCGGGCTCTCCGCCGGACCGCGCACCAGGGCGGACCACTCCGCGCGCGCCTGGTCGGCCCGGCGCCCCGTGAGGCCGCTCTCTTCCACGGCCTGCTCCACGAAGTCGGCCGCGCGCGCCGGGTCGTTCGCGCGCTGCATGGCCGCCTGCGCGAGGCAGAGCAGCCGATGCCGGCGAGGCATGACGCCCACCGCCGCCTCGAGCGACAGCGCCAGCAC
>CAZEAA010000115.1:0-2025 GCA_964510015.1 uncultured Sandaracinaceae bacterium | reverse complement strand
GTGTAGAGGTCGGCCAGCCGCTCGAGCGAAGGCGGGTCGTGCGGCTCCTCCGCCAGCACGCGCAGCAGGGTGCGCGCCTCGGCGGCCGCGTTGCCGAGCTCGCGCTGGATGGCGGCGAGCCGCCGCAGCGGGTCCACGCGCGCCGACGCTTCCGTCCACGCGACGATGCGCTCGAGGGTGGCGATCTTGGACGCCTGGTCCACGCCGGACTTGGCGAGCTCCCAGCTCTGCTTCAAGAGCTCGCGCTCACCGAGGCTGTCGAGGGCGCGCAGCGCGAGCGTGCAGGCGGCGTTCTCGCGCGAGAGGTTGCGCAGCGCGGCGAGCGCGTCGGACACCACGCTCGCGGTCTCGGGAGCGATGCACAGCGGCAGCAGCGCTTGGTCCGCGCGCTCGAGCAGCGCGTCGGCCTCGCGTTCGGGGTCGCGCTCGCTGGCCCGCAGCGTGCGGCGCACCCGCTCGATGGCGACCGCCGGTGTGGGCGAGATGCGGAAGTGCGCATCCAGGAGGTTGCGCGCCAGCTCGTCGTCACCCGCCCGGTCGGCGAGCGCGAGGCACGTCTCGAGCAGCGCGGGCGTGTCGCCCAACACTTCGCGTGCGGGCGTCACCCACTCGAGGGCATCGCGATCCGGCAGCGCGTCGAAGTAGCGCACCAACAGCAGGAGCGCGTCGGCGCAGCGCGGGTCGAGCGCCAGCGCGTCGCGCGCCGCGGCGAGCGCCACGTCGGGTGACCCGGCCGCGTCCGCCACCAGGGCCACCTGACCTTGCAAGCGAGCCGCCTCGGCGGCCTCGGGTGTCTGGGCGAGGCGCGCGCGCAGCGCTTGCAAGCGGAGATCGGGGTCCCCCACCTGGCGGGCCGCGAGGTCGAGCCGCGCCGACGCCACTCGCGCGCTCGGGTCGAGCTCGAGCGCACGCAGCGCAGCGCTGGCGCACCCGAGCGGGTCGTTCGCCAGCGCCAGCATCCCCGCCGCGTCGCTCAGCGCGAGGGCCGCGGTCGCCTCGCCCACGTACTTGGGGGCCTGCAGCAGCAGCTCCGCGCACTCGTCGTGGCGATGTGCGTCGCGCAGCGCCCGCACCAGCGCCGAGAAGGCCTGAGCATGATGCTGCGCCGGGCCCGCGAGCCCGATGCGAAAGCACGCGATGGCCTCGGCGCGCCCGCTCGGCACGTCCCGCAGCAAGAGCCCGAGCCGCATGGCCAGGGCCTCGCGCTCGCCCGCGGGGGCCGTCTCGAGGTCACGGCGAGCGATGTCCAGCAGCGCCGAGCGCTTGGTGGCGAGGGCACGCAGACGCGCCAGGTCCGCATCCGCGCTGCTCCGGCGGCGCAACGCGAGCGCTTGTTCGCGGCAGCTCGCCGCGCGCTCCAGCTGACCGGACTCCTCTGCGAGGCGCGTGGCTCGGTCGAGGAGCTCGGCGCGCGCCGCGCGGGCTTCGTCGTCGTCCGGCGCGTCGCCTTCGGCCGGGTGCGCCTTGCCCGCACGCTCGAGACCGTCCAGCAAGAGGTAGGCGTGGCCCGCGCGCTCCGCTTCGCCCTCGAGCGCCGTCAGCGTGTCGCGGCTGCCGGGGTCCGCCGCCAGCGCGCGCACCAGCAGCTCTGCGGCCCACGTGTCGTACCCCTCGATGGGGTCGTGGGGACTCGCTTGCGCGTGAGCTTCGGCGGCCTCGCGCAACCAACGCGCCCGCGCGGCTCCGCGGCTGGCACCCGCCACGGCCTCGAGCACCACCGCGAGCTGCGCTGGCGACTGCGCCGAGCGGGCGTCGTCCACGAGCGGGTCGTGCAACACCTCGAGGTGTGGCTCGGCCACGAACGCGTCGATCAGGAAGTCGTGCGAGAGGTCGGGGCGCTCCGCGATCTCGGCGATCTCGGCGGCTTCCAACAGGAAGCGCCGGCGCACGTCGGGCGTGCTGGCCCCCGCTGCGGCGAGGCGCAGCTCGCTCAGCGCGGCCTCGGGGAAGCCACCGTCCACCAACGCGCGGGCTTAGGCTCTGGTGCGCTCGAGGGTGCCCTCGTTGGCCCGCGCGAACCCGAGC
>CAZEAA010000114.1:12855-15116 GCA_964510015.1 uncultured Sandaracinaceae bacterium | reverse complement strand
GCCTGGTCGACCAGGTCGTCGAGCCCCTTGTACGGGATCGCCTCGAATTCATGGCACTTGGCGTTCAGCACGATGGCCACGCTCGAGAGCCGCGCGACCACTTCTTCGAGCAGTCGTGACTTGCCCACACCGGAGCGACCGCGCAGGTGCAGCACCGTGGGGCGCGCCGCATTGCGCTGGTGGTAGGCGGTGAGGATGGTGTCCAGCTCCTCCTCGCGACCCACCAAAGCCACCGCGGTGGCGCCGAGCGCGCGGGCGCTGCTGACCCCTTCGGGCCGCAGCACGGACAGCGCCTCGTCGAGCGTGGGCCGCTGTGCCGGGTCGCGCTCCATCAGCGCGTGCGCCAGGTCGGCGAGCGCGAGGCAGCTGGGCGGCAGCTCGGCCACGTCGGACGGGTGCGGCAGCGCCTCCGAGCACTTGCGCATGATGATGGTCAGCGCCGAGTCGCCCGCCTTCTCGAACGGCCGGCGCCCCACCAGCGCTTCGTACAGCATCACGCCCAGCGCATAGAGGTCGGCGCGCGTGTCAGTGGGTGCCCCGCGCGCCTGCTCGGGCGCCATGTAGAGCGGCGTGCCCACCACGCGGTGCCCCTCGGTGCCGCGCGTGGTGCCGCCCGAGAGCGCGGCCACCCCGAAGTCGAGCAGCACCACGCGCCCCTGCTCGGACACCATCACGTTGGTGGGCTTGAGGTCCAGGTGGCGCACCCCGGCGGCGTGCAGGGCGCCGAGCCCGTCGGCCAGCTGCGCGAACACGTCGCACAGCACCTCGGCCGAGAGCGCGTTCGGCGGCGTGCGCTGCGAGAGGTGCTCACCGAAGTCCACCCCGTGGACGTGCTCCATGGTGAAGAACCACGTGTCGTCGGCCACGCCCAGCTCGTAGAGCTTCACCAGGTTGGGGTGTGCCAGCGCGGCCGTGTAGCGGAACTCGCTCTTGAAGCGCATCAGCGCCACCGGGTCGGGCGAGCGCAGGGTCTTCAGCGCCACCGCGCGGGCGTCGTCGGGCTCGAACGGGTCGCGCACCAGGTAGACCACGCCCATGCCGCCCGCGCCCAGCACCTCTTCCACGCGGAAGCGCCCGAGCGTGGCCGGCGCCGCCCGTTCGGAGCGCCGGACCGGGTCCACGCGCGTGGTGGTTCCGTCATGGGTGGCCATGCCGCTGTCGGGGCGCGTCTGCTCCGCCGAGTCAGCGTCGGGGGGTTCCCAGGGCATCCGCGTGGTGTACCACTTTAGTCGCCCGCGACGGGCGGAATCACGCTCGCCGGAGCGCCGTGGGCAGCGGGACCACCTGCGCCAGTTGGTCGGTGGCGAAGACCGTGGGTGCCACGCGCGGCGGAGTCCGATGAGCGGCGTTGACACCCTGCCGCAGGAGCGCACGCCACTCGTCGGCGCTGTGCGTGCAGGGGCTGGTGCTGGCGTAGAAGTCGCGGAAGACGCGCAGGAAGCGCGCCGGGTCGTCCTGGTGCGGGAAGTGCCCCGCGTTGGCGAACACCTCGAGCCGGCTGCTGGGCATGGCCTCGTGGATGCGGTGCGCGTGGGCGACGGGGATGACGCCGTCGCGCTCGCCCCACACCACCAGGGTGGGCATGTCCTTCGCCAGGTAGCAGCGGTCCAGCATGGTGATGGCCTGCCCGCGCCAGTCCACGGCGCCGCGCAGCGTGCGCACGAAGGCGCGCCGCGAGGCCGCGTTGGGCAGCGCGTCGAAGATGCGCATGAGCTGGGGGGCGTCGTGACCGATGTCGGTGTCGAGCACACGCAGCACGGTGAAGACGGCTCTGCCCAGCAGCCGCGCACCGGGCGCGCCGAGCAGCGGCAGCACCAGGTCGGCGTTGGGCGCCGCCACGAAGCGAAGCACCGGGTTCACCTCGTGGCTGACGCCGCCCGTGCCCACCAGCACCAGGCGCTCGCAGCGCTCGGGGTACTGATACGCGAACTGCATGGCCACGCCGCCGCCGAGCGAGTGACCCATCACCGTCACGCGGTCCACGTCCAGCACGCTCAAGAGGTCGCGCATCGCGTTGGCGTATGCGCCGATGGAGTAGTCCGCGCGCGGCTTGTCCGACTCGCCGTGGCCGAGCAGGTCCGGCGCGATGACCGTGTGGTGCTCGGCGAGCGCGGGGATCACGTCGGCCCAGCTGTCGGCGTTGTCGCCGATGCCGTGGATGAGCAGCAGCGCCGGCCCGCTCCCCGCCTGGATGAAGGCGCGGCGGTAGCCATGGACGGTGCGGAACTGGCGACGCAAGAGGGTCACGACGCGCTCAGGGT
>CAZEAA010000114.1:0-12845 GCA_964510015.1 uncultured Sandaracinaceae bacterium | reverse complement strand
GGTGGCGGGCGCGTGTGGCCCTCGTCAGCGGCGGTCGCCGGACGAAGTTTCGGCGTGGATATGGGGGCGAAACCCGCGCGAAACGAGGCACAGCGCGATGGGGGTCAGGCGCTCATCAGGGCGTCGAGGGAGGCCATCGAGAGGTACAGCTTCATCGGCCGGCCGGGGATCTCGCGGAAGTCCCAGTGGGCATAGAACGCCTTGGAAGCAGGGTCCGCGGCGTCCAGCACCACCGCCACGAACGGGAACGTCTCACCGGCCGCGTGACAGTCCGCGAGGGCCTGAGCGAGCAGCCGCGCTCCGAGACCCTGCTCTTGGTAGGCAGCGTCCACGCCGAGCCAAGCCAGCACCGCGACAGGCAGCGCTCGCCTCGGGAGCTTGCTCACGAGCGGAGTAGGCAAGTCACCGAAGTCCACCTGCCCCATCGCGAGGGTGTAGTAGCCGGCCAGGTCGCCATCGGCCACCGAGAGCACACGCGTCACCGTGAGGCGCTTCGTCTGGCTCTGGAGCGCCTGTGTGTGCAGCCAGCCATCCACGAGCGCCTGACCCGAAGCGAACGCGCCACGACGGTGCGCTCGCCTCAGATCTTCGAGCACGAACCCTGGTGGGAAGATGACGGGCATCAACGCTCGCCGCGCATCAGCTGACCGAGCTGGCGCTGGCGTTTGGTCAGGCGAGCAGGCTTCTGGAGCGCCGTCCAGAACGCAAGCTGCTCATCCGGCGAGAGCACCACCACCTTCGTGCGTGCTTCGTCGAGCTCACGGCGCGCTCGGTCGACCACGACCGTGCGGACGTAGTCGCTGGTGCTGATGCCGCGCAATCCGGCTGCGCTGGTGATCAACGCCTTGGAGGCGCTGTCCACGCGCACCATGAGGCTCGCGTCTTTCTCGACGGGCCCAGGCAGAGGGAGTGCAGGGGACTTGGCCATGCTCCATGATGTATTGCAATTCGCAGTACACGCAAGCAGCGAGCCCACGCTATCCTCGGCCATGCCCTACTGGACGCTGAGCTTCGCGGGTCCACTCCCGTGGGACGAGCTGGTGCGCGCCGCCGGCGTGGTGCTGGACGCGCTGACGGCGCAGCAAGCGGAGTGGGTGGACGAAGGACGCACGCCGCTGGACGACCCGAACATCGGCTCGTACGCCGCGTTCCGCTGGCGCCTGACGCGGCCCGACGGTGTGCTCTCGCTCGAGCAAGAAGCCGGCGACGGGGAGCCCCGCGACGGGTACGCCTACCACCGCCGCTTCGAGCTGAGCGTGCCCGCGCAGGGGCTCACGCTGATCTGCAACGAGGCTGGCTACGAGAGCGAGTTCCGGCGCCTCGACCTGCTCTTCCACTCGCCGCGGCCCGCCGACGTGGACACGATCCGCGCGGGACTGCGGAGCGCCCTCGGGGAGGCGCGCGATCGCTCGGCGCAGGCCGACGTGGCCAGCCGCAACATCTCGGCGGTCATGCCCTTCGACGAAGCGACCGCGCGGCGCTGGCTCGCCGAGGCGAAGGCGCTCGGCCCCCAGGCTCAGGGCTGGACGGAGCTGCTGGACCTGGCCGCCCAGCTCGAAGGGAGCACGCCCGAACTCCCGTGACAGCAGCAGCTCACGCGGCCGTGACGCTCGCTCAGTCGGGCTCGGGCACGCTCGCGTCGGCACCCGCCGTGGCGCGCGAGACGGCGTCCAGCCAGTAGAGCGCGTCCGGGTGATCCGGCATGGCCAAGACAGCCTCGCCGAGCCGAACGGACGCGTGCTCGGCGAGCCAGCGCGCGAGGTGTTGGTCGCCGTCGGTCCACCAGTGGCCGTTCATGCGCCCGTCGGGCTCGAGCTCGAAGCACAGGTCGGCGAGCAGGCTGGCGATGAGCGGGTCGCGATGGTCACGCGTGTGGGCGTCGAGCCGCGCGATCAGGGGACCGACCGGCATACCCGCACGCAACACGGGCAGCCCTCCACGTGCTTCCCGAGCGGGTAGCGCGCGAAGGGGCGATACAGCGCTTCGATGGACGCCAGCAGCGCACTGTGTTCGTCGTTCATGACAGCCGCGCACGGTAGTCGATGGCGCGCCACACGCGCGATCCCCGGCGCGGGACGCCGCATGCCAGCGCTTGACGGGTGGCGCGCCTCACGCGAGCTTCCGCGCATGACTGCCGCCGTGTTCTCTGCTCCCGGTGTCCCGCTCACGCCCACGCGCTCGCCCGACAAGGTGCTCATCGTGGGCGGCACGGGCCACGTGGGGCGCTTGTTCCTGGAGCAGGGCCTCGCCATGTACGGCGACGCGGTGGAGTTCCGCGTGCTGGCCCGCTCGCCCGCTGCGGCGAGTGACATGGCCCCTTCGGTGAAGCGCATCAAGGGGGACATCCGCGACCTAGAGAGCCTGCGGCGCGCGTGCGAGGGCTTCACGGCCGACTCCGTGATCTTCGACTCGAGCACGTACATCAACCTGGCGTACCGCGACGGGGATGGGTCGATCGTGGGCACCAACCTCACCGGCCCGCTCAACGTCCTCACCGTGGCGCGCGAGCTCGGCTGCTCGCTGCAGAAGGCGCACTCGCAGGCGGGCCTCGCCGCGCCCCGCAGCGGGAGCATCACCGAGGACACCCCGTGCGTCCCGAGCCAGGAGGAGGACATCTACGCCACGCTGCCGTACCTCCTGTCGAAGAAGCAGGTCACCACCGAGCTCCTCGCCGCGCAGGCCGAGGGGGCCCGCGTGATGGTCAGCTACCTGGTGACGCCATGGGGCCCCTTCAGCCGCGAAGACGCGCTGACGCTGAAGATCATCGAGATGAGCGTGCGCTACGGGCGCTACTTCTTCCCGACCGACGTGGACATCTCGTACGTGGACGCGCGCGACGCCGCCAAGCTGCACTGGGTGGCCTACATGAACGAAGTGAACGACCACGTGGTGCTCGGCATGCCGCTCACGCAGCACGAGTTCGCGGCGCTGTTGACCGAGAGCACGGGCGTCCGGCTGAAGATGCAGGCGCTGTCGTACCGCGTGATGCTGGCCCTCGGCGACGGAATGGACTGGCTGCAGCGGCACGTGACGACGCAGACCACGTTCCCCCTCTCGAACGCGATCGTGAAGCTGATGTTCGCGAACAACGCCTACTCGGCGCAGAAGGCGCGCGATCTCCTGGGCTTCGCGCCCCGCCCCGCGGCGGCCACGTTCGGGGACCACTTCCAAGATCTCGCCAACCGCGGGCTGATCTCGTCGAAGAGACCAGCCCGCGCCGTGTCGATTTGGTAGGTCCGACGACCCTCGGGCTCAACCGGCGCGACGCGAGAGGCTCTCGTGCAGTGCCACGCGCGCGCGCCGAAGCGCCTCGTGAGGGGGTACGCCTGCGTTCAGGTAGGCTGCCTCGTACGCGGCGAGCAAGCTCGCCCGTCCGTATGCGAACAAGCCCAGCGCCGAGGCGAGGGCGAATCCGCTGAGGGCGGCACACTCCGTCCCGCTGAGCGCCCCGCCACCCCACGGCAGCGTGACCGCGGCGAGCATCAGCAGCAGCGTGGCGACCGCCCCCGTGGTGGCGAACGCGTTCATCTCGGCGCGAACCGTCCCCGTCAGCGGGACGCCGCCCCTTGCGAGGGGGAAGGCGCGGTTCACCTCCTCCGTGCGCGGGCGGGACGAAGCGATGAACGGGGCGGGGCCGGGCATGGGATCTCCTTGTCAGAGGCGAGCACTTCGCGTGTAGGCTCTGTGCTGTCCCTACTCAGCTCTTCCAACGCCAGAGGTCTGCATCATGTTCCCTCGACTCCTCGCCACGCATTGCCCGCCTCGACGGGCCTTCCAGCGCCTGCTCATCCTGTGTGCCCTCTCGCTCGGCATCGTCACCAGCGCGTGCGGCGGTGGCAGCGCCGAAAGCGGCGAAGCGACCAGCGGCGGCGAGGAGACGTCGGCGGTCGCGCTCGACCCGGGCGCACCGCAGGGCAGTCAGGTCACGCTGACCTTCACGGCGGCCACCACCAGCGAGCCCGACGCCGAGATCCCGCGCAACGCCGTGGGTGTGCAGCTGGCCGACGAGACCGGCGCCACGGTGGACGTGGCCCTGGTCGAGCTGACCGGCACCTGCGGCGCCGTGGAGCCGGGCGCTGGCGGCTTCGCGTCGTTCCAGTGCTGGTGGGCCGGCGGCGGCACCAAGCTGCACGCGCGCAGCGAGAACGGCGAGCTGGTGATCTACCGCGAAGAGCTGGACGAGGGCATGGCGGAAGACCCGTCGCAGGCCGTGGCGATCCATCGCTTCTCGCTCGCCGCAGGGGCCACCGTCACGGCGGCTGCGCCCGCGCCGTGAGCGGCCGAGCCGACTGGCGCGATGGATGCGCGGGCGATGGGGTCCGCAGATGCAACGAGAGGAGCGAGACACTGCGCGCGTCCGATGGACGCGAGCCATGCTGGCGACTGGACTGGTCGCGCTCGCGGTGAGCGCACCGCAGACGGCGGGCGCCCAGAGCGACACGGGCTTTGCGGTCGCGGGCCACGGCATCTTGGTCGCGACCGGGAGCGCCGACCTCGAGGTGCGTGTCGACGTCGATGACGATCTGGGGATGTTCGAGATCCCCTCTCCAGAGGACCTGCGTGTGTCGGGTGGCGTGGGTGGGCGCTTCGAGATCCTGCCCGTGCCCCAGTTCTCCACTGGCCTGCAGGTATCTTACGCGCGCCAGCGCACGAGCGAGGAGACCGACCACTCGTGGCGTGACGTGGACCTCTGGCTGGCTGCGCGCCTGCCCGCCGAAGTAGGTGCCCGCGGAGTGTCGGTGGTGCCCTACGTCGCCGCGCCGGTCGGGCTGTCCATCCTGGTCGGCCGCCTCCCCAGTTCCAGCGACGAGCGCCGCTTCGGCTGGAACCTGAGCGCGCTGCTCGGCGTCGAGGTGGAAGCGACCAAGGGCTTCGCGCTCTACCTCGAGGGCGGCTGGCTGATGCGCCAAGCGCGCTCGAGCGGCGACTCGGCGTTCGGCGACTACCGCTTGACGTTCACCACCCACCAGTTCGTCTTGCACCTGGGCCTCCGCGGCTCCCGCAGTCGCTAGCCCAAAGCTCGCGATCGCCGCCACGTAGTCGTTGACGGTGATGGACGGCGACGGTGACGGCGACGAACCACACCCCGCCCGCGATGGGGCACACTGCCGGCATGCCGCGCCCCCACGCCCGCTCCTCGTTCCTCCCCGCCGTACTCTCCCTCGCGGCGACCCTCTGCCTCGCCACCCCCGCCCGCGCGCAGACCGTGCTCACCCTCGACGGCGCGGTCCCAGACGGAGACGAGACGCACTTCTTCGTCCCCTTCGAGGTCCCCGCCGGCATCGTGGAGATCGAGATCGCGCACGATGATCTCTCCGCCGCCAACATCCTCGACTGGGGCGTGGAAGACCCGAGCGGCTTCCGCGGCTGGGGCGGCGGCAACACGGAGCCCGCCGTGGTGGGCATCGACCGCGCGTCGCGCAGCTACGTGCCCGGGCCCATCACGCCGGGCACGTGGCGTGTGGTGGTGGGCAAGGCGAAGCTCGTGGAGGAGCCGGCCATGTTCCAGCTGCGGGTGACGCTGCGCACGGCAGCCCAGGCCACCCTGCCGGCCCAGCCCGAGCGCGCGCCGTACGTGGACCCGGGCGTGCTCGCCACGGGGCGGCGCTTCTATGCGGGCGACTTCCACGTGCACTCGCTGCAGAGCGGGGACGCGGGCCCCACGCTGGACGAGATCGCCACCGTAGCGCGTGAGCGCGGGCTCGATTTCGTGGTGATCACCGACCACAACACGCACACCGCGCTCGACTTCATGAACGACGCGCAGGCGCGGCACCCGGACCTCTTGTTCGTGCCGGGCGTGGAGTTCACCACCTACGCGGGCCACGCCAACGCGATCGGCGCGACGGAGTGGGTGGACCACCGCATCGGTGTGGAGGGCGCCACCATCGAAGCCGCGGCCGCGGCCTATCGCGAGCAGGGCGCGCTCTTCTCCATCAACCACCCGGCCCTCGACCTCGGCGACATCTGCATCGGCTGCTCGTGGGGCCACACCCTCGGCGACGACGCCATCGACGCGGTGGAGATCATGACCGGCTCGAGCGCCATCGCGCAGAGCGCCTTCCTGCCCACCAGCCTGCGCTTCTGGGACGCCTTCTGCGCGCGCGGGCGGCACGCGGCGGCGCTGGGCGGGAGCGACGACCACCGCGCGGGCGAGGGCTCGGGCGCGCTCGACTCGCCGATCGGCTCGCCCACCACGATGGTGGAGGCCGACGAGCTGTCGGTGGCCGCGATCCTCGCGGGCGTGCGCAGCGGGCGAACGGTAGTGCGCATCCAGGGCGCTGCCGCGCCGATGGTGATCTTGAGCGCCCGCGAGGGGCTGACGAACGACACGGTGGAAGGCCGCACGGTGCGGCTCACGGTGAGCGTGACCGACGGCGCGGGCAGCACCTTCCGCGTGGTGATGAACGGCGAGGACCTCGGCGAGCCGCTGGCCGTGGACTCGGACAGCTTCCAGTACGAGCTCGAGGTGCAGGCGCCGGAGACCGGCGAGGACCGCTACCGCGTGGAGCTCACCGAGGACCGCCGCATCGTGACCATCACGAGCCACGTCTACGTGAAGCGCGGCTCGGGCGGCTCGGGCTGCGTCGTCATGCCCGGTGAGTCGTCACTCGCGGGGCTGGCGCTCACGCTGCTGGCGCTCGGGGCCGTGCTGGGGCGCCGCCGCACGCGCTGAAGCAGCCCCTCTCCGCCCGCTGCGAGGACGCATGTCCGGCCGCTGCGAGGGCGCACCTCAGGCTGCCGGAACCGCGACCTCCGGCCGGCGCGCGAAGCGCTGCGCGAGCACGGCGCACACCATCAGCTGGATCTGGTGGAAGAGCATCAGCGGCAGCAGCAGCACACCCAGCGTCTGGCCCGCGAAGAGCACCTGGGCCATGGGCACCCCGGTGGCGAGGCTCTTCTTGGACCCGCAGAACAAGATGGTGATGCGGTCCTCGAGGCTGAAGCCAAGCCACGTGCCGAGCAGGTGGGTGGCCAGCAAGGCGAGCGCGAGCAGCACGCAGCAAGACACCGCAAGGCCCAGCAGCGTCAGCGGCGCCACCTGCTGCCAGAGGCCGTTGATCACGGCCGCGCTGAACGCGGTGTAGACCACCAGCAGGATGGAGCTCTGGTCCACGTACTTGAGCCAGTCCTTGTGGCGGGTGACCCACCCGCCAATCCACGTGCGCGCGACCTGCCCCAGCGCGAAGGGCAACAGCAGCTGTGCGCCGATCTTCAGAATGGCGTCCAGCAGCGAGCCCGAGCCGGCCTCCCCCGACACGCCCAGCAGCAGGGTGACCAGCAGGGGCGTCACGAACACGCCGAACAAGCTGGACGCCGCCGCGCTGCAGATGGCGGCGGGGATGTTGCCGCGCGCGAGCGAGGTGAAGGCGATGGCGGACTGCACGGTGGCCGGCAGCGCGCACAGGTAGAGCACGCCGCGATGGAGCTCGGGGCCCACCAGCGGCGTGAGCGCCGGCCGCAGCGCGAGGCCCAGCAGCGGGAAGAGCCCGAAGGTGCAGGCGAAGATCAGCAGGTGCAGGCGCACGTGGCTCGCGCCGGCCAGCACCGCTTCGCGCGAGAGCTTGGCGCCGTGCAGGAAGAAGAGCAGCGCGATGCCGAGGTTCGTGATCCACCCGAAGGCCACCGCCACGTTCCCGCGCGCCGGCAGCAACGTGGCGAGCGCCACCACCGCCACGAGGCTGAGCGTGAAGTTGTCGGGCAGGAGACGCGAGCGGGCCATGGGTGCTGGTGCGGGTATGCGCTCCGAGGCGTCCGGCGGCCAGCGGACCACCCTCTACGGCGAGGTGCGTCAGGCCGCTGGGGGGACCTGCGCGAAGGCTCCACCGCGAGGCCACGAGAGCGGCAGCGGCGGTGGCGGCAGGAACGTCATCTCCTGCGTGGCCAGCTTCTTCGCGCGCGCGGGCTTCACCCCCAGCTGCTGCAAGAGGCGCGCGGCGCCCTCGTCCACCGCCTCGGGCGACAGGATGCGGCGGTAGACGTCGAGCGCCATGCCCAGCATGGACCCGGACACCATGCTCACCGTGAGGTCGATGTCGGCCACTGTGAACGCGCCGCTCTTCACGCCGCGCTGCACGTCCGCGTGAAGGTGCATGCGCGAGCCGCGCAGGAAGTGGTCCATCGGCAGGCCCGCGTCGAAGATGTACTTCCCGTAGTTGGGGCACTCCACCATGAAGCGCAGCGTCTGCCGCGTGGACAGCGCGAACACCTCGGCCATGTCGGTGACGCCCTTGGTGATCTGCGCCATCTGGTGCGCGTGCGTGACCGTGTAGAGCAGCGCCAGGTTGTCGAGCAGCGCCTCCACCGTGTCGAAGTAGTTGTAGAACGTGCCGTGCGACAGCTCGGCTTGGTGGCTCACGTCACGAATGGTGAGCGAGCCGGCGCTGCGCTCGAGCAGCAGCTCTTGGGTGGCGAGCAGCAGACGGTTGCGCGTTCGCTCGCGCTTGGTGCCGCTGTCACGGGGGTCGGGGATGGCACGCATGGTGGCACCCTGGCAGATCCTGACTTGATGTCAATAATGACCGGTGCGGTGGCTGCTCAAGGGATGAGGCCGATGGCGTCGATCTCTTCCCAGCCGCTCACGAGGTTGGTGTCCACGTAGATGCGCAGCGCCTGGATGGCGCGGGGTTGCGCGAGCACCAGCTCCACCACGGAGGCGTCGCGTCCGGCGCTCGGATCGCTGCCCTGCCACAGGGTCACGGCAGAAGCGGGGTTGGACACGTCGTCCACGCGCACCACGGCGCCCGGACCGAAGGTTGACACCCACACGACGGAGCGCGCGGGCACGCCGGAGCCGAAGCGGACCGTGACGTGCTGCAGGCCGTCATCTGCTGAGCGCGGCGCCCAGGCCTCGGCGATGTCGCCGTAGCGCGGGTAGACGTTGGGCGCGCCGAGCGCTTGCGCCGCCGCGTTGTTGGGGGAGCCGTATTCGGTGGAGAAGTCCACCACCTCGAAGGCCCACTCGGGGCGGCGGGCCTGCAGCGCCTCGAGGGTGGGTGAGCCCACGGTGATCACGGTGCCGCTCAGCACCTCGCCGGTGGCCGGCATCACGGTGGCCGTGCCGGGCATGGAGCTGCCGCTGCCGCCCATGGTCACCGCCGCGATCACGCCACTGATGACGCAGAGCAGGCCGATCACGAAGATCCACCCGGCCGCTCCGACCGAGAGCTCCCGGGTGGGTGGCGGGATCATGGGGCGCGCGGCCAGCGGCAGGACGTCGCGCGCCAGCAGCGCCACGGTGTCAATCTCGGCGTAGCCCGGCTGGTTGGTCAGGTAGACGCGCAGCGTGCGGATGACGCGCGGTCCCGGAAGCGTGACCTCGAGCGCGCAGGAGACGGTGCGCGGGTCGGGGGACCCTGCGTACAAGAGCTCCTCTCCCGACGTGCAGTCGACCACGGCGTAGACCGAGCCGGCCTTGTTGGTCTCGTAGACGCGCAGCGCCGTGACCGGGAGCTCGCTGCTGTAGGTGAGCTCCACCCACTCGACCGGGCTCGAGCTGGAGGAGGGCGCCCACGCGCCGCCGATGTCCCCGTAGCGCGGGAACACCTTGGGGGGCCCGACCATGGCGGACGGCGACCACGAGCCGCCGTAGGTGGTGGAGGCTGCGCCGCGCACCGGCCAGATCGCGCGGTCGGCGGGCACCAGCTGCTCGACCTTCATGTCGCGCGTGGTGAGCCGCGTGCCGCGGCCGTGCGGGGTGATGCTGCCAGGGCCCTGCAGCAGGTTCTCGTGGAGCGTGTTGGGCGAGGGGCGCGCGTTCGCCGCTGCCAGCTCACGCTGGGGCGCGTTCACTTCCGTAGCCGTCAGATAGGTGACTTGCGCGCAGTAGACGCACTCCACCACGTTCTGACCCGGGGCCGGCGAGAGGTTCGCGCCGCAGTTGCCGCAGCGCAGGACTCGAGATTCGGAAGGCATGGTCGGAGATCCTAGCCCAAGCGTACGCGGTGTGTGGCGTCGGCTTCCTCGGAGGCACCGGGCCGGTCAGCCCACCTCGAGCACGACCTTCCCGCGGGCGCGCTTGGTCTCCATGTAGCGGTGCGCTTCGGCGGCGTCGTCGAGCGCGAACGAGCGGTCCACCACCACCTGCATGCGGCCCGCGTCGATGTGGTCGCGCAGCCACTCGAGCTGGGCGCGGCGCGAGCGCACCACCACCAGGCGCGCGCGCTGCTTGGAAAAGAAGGTGCGCGCCACGTCCTTCACGATCTGGCCGCTGGGGATGGTCTGCACGTAGGTGCCCTGCGCGGCCAGGAGCGGGCGCAGCTTGTCGAAGCGATAGTTGCCGAACACGTCGAAGATCGCGTCGAAGCGCTGCGGAATGCTCACGAGCTCGGTCGTGGCGTAGTCGATCAGGTAGTCGGCCCCGAGGCTCTTCACCAGCTCGGCGTTGCGCGCGCTGCACACCGCGGTGACCTCGGCGCCCAGCAGCTTCGCGATCTGCACCGCGAACACCCCCACGCCGCCAGAGGCGCCGTTGATGAGCACGCGCTGGCCCCGCGTCACGCGCGCGTCGTCGCGCAGGCCCTGGAGCGCGGTCTGTGCGGCCAGCGGCACGGCGGCGGCGGTGCGCAGGTCGACGGAGGTGGGCACCGCGCACAGCGACTGCGCGTCCACGGCGGCGTACTCCGCATAGGCACGCCCAGCGAAGTCATTGATCATTCCGAAGACCTGCTGACCCACCGCGAGGTCCGCGCCGGGGGCGGCTTCCACCACCTCACCCGCGATGTCGTGGCCCACCAGCAGCGGGAACTTCTTGCCCGTGGCCACCTTGAACTTGCCCTTGCGGACGATGACGTCCTTCGGGTTCACGCCGATGAAGCGTGTGCGCACCAACACTTGCCCGCGCGTGGGCACGGGGCGCGGCACCGTGGTGGGTCGCAGCTGGTCAGCGGCCCCGTAGCGGTCGATGACCACGGCGTGCATGGTCTCGGTGGGGTGGAGGTGCTTTCCGTACTGCGGGAGGGCGCTCATGAGGGATCGACGTACCCGCGGCGCTGGGCCCGGTCAATCCGTGAGGACCGCCCTCCGGAAGAGGCCGCGCCCCGAAGCACGGTAGCCAGCCGCGTCGAGCCACGGGGCGAGCACGGACTCGCTGGGGTGCACGCCGTCCACAGCCTCGAGGTGCATGCCGCTGGGGCTTCTCACCAAGCCGCTCACCAGGGCTCTAGCCACGTGGGTGCGCGCGGGCTCGCTGCTGGGCAGGTTCGTGACCAGGTTCTTGCCGCTGGCCGCTCGGTAGCCGGCGAGCGCCCCGTCCACCAGCCACACGCGCGCGCCGGCGCTGCGAGCGAAGCGGCCACCGCCCGCCGGCCAGGGCAGCACGCCGCCGTAGGGTTGGGCGGGGTCCGTGGCCGCCAGCTCCAGCACATGCGGAGGCGCACTCTCTGGCCGATCGCGCACCATCCGAAGGCGCTCCGCGGCGCCAGGCCAGGCGAACTGCACGCCCCCCAGGTCGCTCACGAAGTAGCCGCGGCGCACGCGGCCGGTGGCCTCCATGGCGTCGAGCACCGGGTAGAGCGCGCCGAAGCCGCCGGGCTGGTCCTCGGTGTTCAGGCTCTCGCGCAGCAGCACGCCGTGCCGCAGCAGCAGCCCGGTGACGCGCGCCTCGGCCCGCTCGGTGTCGGTGACCGACGTATCATTTTCGATATGCAACGGGAAGAGCAGGGACCAGCGTCCTTCGCCACCCGGCGGGGCATGGCGACCGCGGGCGGAACGATGGTCAGGACGGCGGTCGGGACGACTGTCGTGACGACCGCCCGGCCGGCCACGCCCACGCGCGGCCTCACGCCCCTCGGGGCGCGCCAGGCTGCGTAGGGGGAGCAGAGTATCGTTCGTGACCACTCCTTGGTGCAGCAGCTCCCAGATGGCCGCCAGCAGGTCCGCAGGGAAGGCGCGCGTCTCGGCCTGCAGCTCGTGGAAGAAGAGGGCTCCACGCTGCGTCAGCGCCTGCCGCACCCTGAGTATCAAGGAGGGGTCATCTGGCAGCGCGACCGGCATGGGCGGCGGCGGCACCAGCAGCGTGTCCACGTGGTCGGCCAGGAACAGGGCCACCCGCGCGTCACGTGGGCCGAGCGGCCCGCGCCCCTGGAAGAGCACGTCGCCCGAGGCCAGCAGCGCGTCCAGGTCACGAACGTCGAAGTCCGCGAGGCGGGCCGGCAGAATGCTGCGCTCGAGGTCCGACGCGGGCAGCGGACAACCCTCGAGCTGTGCGATCACGTCCAGCAATCCTTCGGTGCCCCGGCGCGTCTCGCCCACACCTTGCCAGGCGGGCAGGAAGCGCCCCAGGGTCTCGGCCGGCACGGGCTGCACGTCGCGCGCATGCCGGGCGACGGAGGCGCGCCGCAGTCGCTTCAAGACTTGCTCGTCGCAGTGCTCGTGGCCCTCGCCGCTGGGCAGGAACGCGCCCTCCACCACCCGGCCGTCGCTCACCAGCTGGCGCAGCGCGAGCTGGGTGGCCGCGAGCGTGAGACCCAGGGCGGCCGCCGCGTCCTCCGCGCGAAACGGCCCGTGGGTGCGAGCGAAGCGGCCCACCAAGTCGCCCAGTGGGTTGGGGACGGGCTCGAGAAAGGCCTCGGGCACACCCGCCGGAGGTATCACACCCAATGCATCGCGGTAGCGCGACAGGTCTTCTGCCGCCAGCCAGTGCGGCACGCCATGGATATCAACTGAGATAGCGCGCCAGTGCGCCGTCAGCTCCGCGAGCAGGTGGGCGAGCGGCAGGTCTCCTTCATAGCGCTCGGCCAGCGCGGGCAGCGTGAGCGCCCCGAGGTCCCGCAGCAGGTCGTGCACGCCATCCAGGCTGCGGGCCTTGCGCGCGTCCAGGTGCTGCAGGCTGCGCTCCACCTGCG
>CAZEAA010000113.1:0-15132 GCA_964510015.1 uncultured Sandaracinaceae bacterium | reverse complement strand
CCCTCGGGCTGGTTCGACCTGCGCCTGGACCTTGGCCTCTACGACATCCAGGCGCGGCCCCCGGCCGACGGCGGCTTCCCGTGGGTGATCTTCCCCGGGGTCAGCGTGGCCATCCCGGGCAGCACCAGCACGCGCATGATCGACATCGGCATGCCCGTGCCGCGCAGCGGTGTGGTGCGGGCCAACGACGGAACCCCGCTCGCGGGCGCGCGCGTCACGGCCTACGTGATCGTGGACGACCCCGAGGGCGAGCGCGCCGTGCGGGTGGCCACCACGGTGAGCGGCGCCGACGGGAGCTACCGTCTGCTGCTGCCGAGCCGGCTCGAGCCCGCGCGCTAGGGCGGGGGACCGCCGCGCCCCCGGCTTCCTGTCTTTGTATCCTGCGCCACCAAAGCTAGAGCCTCTGGGCCTGGGATGACCTATCCTCGGACGAGAGTCGCGGCAGCTCTTGCCGTGGGTGGAGACGTGGTCCTCGGGGGGTCCCGTCAGTCGGAGGAAGCATGACGAAACGTATCCTTTCCGCATTGGTGCTGGCGCTCGCCATGCTGGCTCCGGCCGGCGCCACGGCCGAGAGCGCCAAGCTCAACCTGCACATCGAGCCGGGCATCGCCGCGCTGCTCACCGGCGTCGCCGAGGGCGGGCGGCAAGCGCTCGGTCCGGTCGGCTGGGTCTCGCTCGACTACCAGCTGCGCCCGCCCATCGCGCTCGAGGTCATCACGGGCATCGGCGGTCTGACCGCCGGGACCGACTGGACGATCTACGGCACGTTCGGCGCCGGAGTGCGTCTGCGCTTCATGGACAACCAGGAGGGCTACATGAACGACCCGGGTGGCGACACGCTGGGCAACCTGTGGGTCAGCGCGCACCTCGGGTACCACCGCCTCGACGGCAACCAGTTCGGGTTCGACGCCGCCGTGGGCTACGAGTGGTCGCTGATCCGCCCCTTGCAGGTGGGCGTGTTCGTGCGCGGCGTGCTGGCCGTGGCGGGAGACAACAGCGGCGTGGACGGCATGATCAGCGTGGGCGTGAGCGCCTCGTTCGAGCTGCTGGGCGAGGTGGACAGCCTCGACTCCGACCACGACAGCCTGAGCGACGAGCGCGAGATCAACCGCTGGGGGACGCAGCCCACCAACCCGGACACCGACGACGACGAGCTGGAGGACGGCGTGGAGGTCCGCACCGACACCAACCCGCTGGTGGCCGACACCGATGGGGACACCCTGATCGATGGGCGTGAGGACGCGAACCAAAACGGCAGCGTGGACGCGGGCGAGAGCGATCCCCGCTTGCCCGACACGGACGGCGGCGGCGTGAACGACGGCTTCGAGGTCACGGACGGAACCAACCCGACCGATCGCTCGGACGACGACCGCGACCACGACGGCGTGCCCAACGACCGGGACGAGTGCCGCGACACGGCGGCCGGCACCGAGGTGGACGAGCGTGGCTGCGCCATCATCCGCGAGCGCATGACGCTGCCGGGCATCACGTTCGCGCTCGACAGCGCCGAGATCCAGCCAGAGTCGGAGAACACGCTGAACATGGCGCTGAGCATCCTGCGCGACAACCCCGAGGCCCGGGTCGAGGTGGGCGGTCACACCGACAACCGCGGCGCGCGAGCGCACAACGTCAACCTCTCGCGGCAGCGCGCTGCGGCGGTGAAGGCGTGGCTCGTGGCGCACGGCATCGCCGCCAACCGCATGACCACGCGTGGATACGGGCCGGACCAGCCGGTGGGCTCGAATGACACCGAGGAGGGACAGGCGCAAAACCGCCGCATCGAGTTCACGCACACGAACTTCGAAGACTGACGCGAGGGCCCGAGGGACGGGACCGCGGCGGAGGCCGAGGCCTCCGCCGCGGCCTCCGTCTCGGTCTCGGACCCGGCGCGTGCTATGCGGCGACCATGGGTATTCTCTCATTTCTTCGCGGCGCTCCGAAACAAGCTCCGGTCTCGCTCACGGACGCCAATTATGCGGCCGAGGTGAACCAGAAGGATCTGCCGGTGGTGATCGACGTGTGGTCGCCGGGGTGCGCGCCGTGTCGGCACCTCGAGCCGGTGTTCATGGACCTGGCCGGGCGCTACGCGGGGCGCGTGAAGATCTGCGAGATGGGCACGCAGGCGGCGCCACGGACGTCGGGCGAGCTCGGGGTGCGCGCGACCCCGACCGTGCTGTTCGTGCGTGACGGAGCGGTGGTGGAGACCATCGTGGGCGTACGCAGCAGCTTGTACTTCGCCGAGGCCATCGAGGAGCTGTTCGGCGTGCCCCCGAAGCCGGTGAAGGCGTAGGCCGCGCATGGACGAAGCACGCTTGCTCGAGAAGCTGCGCGACCTCGAGAACCTGATCGCGGGCGCGACCACACCCGGTGAGGCCGCCGCCGCCGGGAACGCGCGCGACCGCATCCGCGCGCGCCTGCACCTGCTCGAGGAACAGGCTCCGCCGGTGGAGTACAAGCTCACCATGCAGGACATGTGGAGCAAGCGCCTGCTGCTCGCGCTGCTGCGCCGCTACGAGCTGAAGCCGTATCGCTACAAGGGGCAGCGTCGCACCACGGTGATGGTGCGGGTGCCGCGCTCGTTCATGGACGAGACCCTCTGGCCGCACTTCCAGCGCGCGAGCAAGGAGCTGCGTGCGCACCTGGACGACTTGGCCACGAAGGTGATCGAGAGCGCGCTGGAAGAGAAGAGTGGGGACGCGGAGGAGCGGGACGAGGCGCCGCCGCGGTTGCTGGCGGGGGAGGATCGCGACGGGGGGTGACGACCGCGTGAAGTGTGCTGGCGCACATCGGGTAGAAGAAAACCCCTAGGGGGGAGTATGCTGCCCACCGGCCGCTTCGTGCGGCGTTCGGGCCGTGGCATGGGGTCGCGGCGGTGGGTCTCGAGAAAGAAGCGAGCATGTTGCGTACTTCGACGAGTTCTTTCCTCGCGCTGCTGATCGGCGCGCAGATGGTGGGTTGCGGGGGCGATGAGCCCGCCACGCCAGCGCCCACGCCGCCGGTCATCCCGGCCATCGCGCCACCCGTGCCGCCGCCGGGCGTCCCTGCGCCTCGGCCGCCTGGAGCGCCGCCTGCGCCGGTGGTCCCCGGCACCACCCCCGCGGCCGCCAACGAGCCGCCGCCCGAGGCCACGGGCGTGGAGGTGCAGGTACGCAGCGTGCAGCTCTATCACCCCGAGTCGCGGGGTACACCGATGCCGCCGCTGGTGGCCGACACCACCAACGAGCGCGACTGGATCCGCGACGAGGGCTTCCAGGTGGCCATGCAGGTGGAGGTCACCAACGTGACCGACCGGCTCCTGTTCATGCCCATCTTCGACAGCGACATCCGCATCCAGGGCGCGCGCGGCGGGCGCGACTGCCTGCCCTACCGCAACGGAGACGGACACATCATCGTGGGCCGCCGCGTGAGCGACGGCCCCGGCAACGTGTGGCGCGAAGACACCGGCGAAGAGTACTTCTGGCGTCCCGGAGAGCGCGTGCGCTTCACCATGCGCGCTCGCTGCGGCTCCATCTCGCTGCTGGAGGTCCAGCCGCAGGGCATCACGGGCAACTTCTACGTGGTGGCCACCGCGGCCTACGAGATGGGGCCCGGCGTGCGCGTGCCCGTGCCTGTGAACCTGCCTGGCGCGGCGATGGTCATGCAGCAGGTGCAGCTCCCCGACGGGACCACCGGCTACGCGAGCGGCAACTGGGTGACGTACAGCGACGGCGGCGCGGCCAAGCGCGACCACCTCGCGTCGTGGGGCATCAGCGCGCACACCGCGCAGCGCACCGACCTGCCGGCCCAGACGCCCACGGTGAACGTCACGCGCAACGAGTGGAGCATGGTCAGCACCGAGCTGAGCATGACGCACTACACGCAGGCGCAGATCGAAGTGAAGGGGGAGCGCCTGGTGCGCCTGGCCACCACCATCACGATCAACACGGCGGGCATCGAGGCGCGCCTTCAGGCCGCCGTGGCCAGCGCCCAGGCCGCCGTGCTCGCGGCCACGTCGGCGCTCGAGGCGGCACGCGGCACCTTGGCCACGGCGCAGGCCAGCGGGGACGCAGCGGCCATCTCCATCGCCGAGGACGCGGTCGAGACCGCGGAAGACGCGGTGGACGACGCCGAGGACGACGCCAGCGACGCCCAGAGCTCGTTCGAGCGGGGGCTCTCCTCGGAGCGCTCGGATCTGGCGCGCCTGCTGGCGTGTGACCGCCTGCAGCTCGTCACCAACCGCCGCAACGTCACGGCGCGCAACAGCCGCCCGGCGCGGGACGCGTGCGCCACGCTCGGCACCACCGGCTCGGCCACCGTGGTCTGGGAGTTCCAGATCGACCGCTACGAGGTGCCCGTAGCGCTGAGCTTCTCGCTCGGTCGCGACCCGCAGTTCGTGCCCATCGCGAGCCAGGCGCTGTCGGTCATCGACATCCACTGACCTCCGCGCGGTACAGCGCTTCGAGCCGCTGCTTGGCGCTGGCCAAACGCTTGCCCATGTTCCAGCGGAAGACGCGCGCTAGGGCCGCATCGCCCGTGGCTCCGAGCAGGCGGCTGCGCAGCGCCATGCTGTAGCGGAAGGTCAGCTCGGTGTGCTGGTTCGGCAGCTCGCGGTAGATCCACGCCCCCGCGAACGCGCCGAACATCCACGGCCCATGCGTCATCTTCACGGCCACCCGCTCGAAGGGCTTGAACGACACGTACTCGGTCTCCATCGCGCGGCCCGCGTGGTCCACGCACAGCGCGCGCACGCCCACCCCCGATGCCGTGACCCCGCCCACCAGCTCGGCCTTCGACAAGAACGCGTCCCACTCGAGGCGGCGCGGGTAGCCCTGCATGAGGGTGAAGAGCCACTCGCGCGGCGCTTCGATGGCGATGCTGTAGGAGAAGGTCTTCACGACGCATGTCGGGACTCGAACGGAGCCCGGCACTCAGTATCGCTTGCCGCGCGCGTCCACGGCCACGGCATCGTCACGGCACGGACTGGAAGTCGTCGCCACCCCCCAGCTGCGCGTTCAAGAACGTGAGCAGCCCCGGCGTCGCGTCGAGCGGGGCCACCACCAGCGCGCCGTGACGGGTACCTTCGTAGGCGAACTGCCGGTGAGCCCCTGGCCCCTGGGGGCCCTCGCTCGTTTCGATCCAGCTCGCATAGTCCACGAGCCCATCGCGCAGGAAGTCGGCCGAGGGGATGCGGAACGACGCGATCAGCGTGTAGAGCGCCTTCACCGTGACGTCGTCGTACGTGCAGATCAGCGACGAGCGCAGCTCGGGATACAGCGCGTGCAGCGTGGCGAACGCCGTGTGCAGGCCCTCCGTCTGGCAACGGGGGCACCACGTGAAGAGCGTCTCGGCGAGCTTCCATTGCTCGGCGATGCGCTGCTGCCCCGCGGCGTTGAGGTACGGTGCCCGCATCAACGGGCCCGCATCGTTGATCAAGAACGGCAGCGGCGCGCCCGTGGTGGCGAACGCGGTGGCGAAGAGGTGGTAGTTGCCGGTCACGCCCACGCCACCCGCGCTGAAGCCCGCGAAGGTGATGCGCGAGGCGTCTTCGAAGGCCGGCACGGCTCGGCGGATGACGCGCATGAGGTTGCTGCGCCCGCGCTGATGGATGGTGCCGAGACGCGGGTGCTCCACCAGCGAGTCGGCCAAGTGGAAGTCGCCGGTGCAGTGCGGCACCACCACGAAATTGGCCTCGCGGAAGGGGTTCTCGCTGGCCTCGCGGTCAAAGATGCCGGCCTCGAGCGGGAACCCGGCGAGCGGGTCCTCGCCCAGGCCTTGCAGGTTGTCCTCCAAGAGCCCGCAGCTGGCCTCGTCGTAGCAGATGCCTCCGCCCATCAAGAAGAACACCAGCTCGCGGCTCTGCGAGGTGAAGTTGAGGAACACGCCCGCGTCGCTTCCGTCGCCGCACACCATCCCGTCGATGGGCACGTACTGCCAGCTCTCTTCGTCCGCCTCGGCGACCGCGAAGGGCTCGCCCGCCACGAAGCCGTCCGTGCCCCACGGGTTGGGAGGGCTGTCCTCGTCAGCGCAGCTCGCCAACGCGAGGAGCGCGAGCGGTGCGATCCCGAGCACGAACAACCGAGGCGTCCTGATGACCATCACGAGATGCTGCCAGCTGTCACCCGGGCTTGCCTGTGAAGGCCGGACAGACCCTTGTCACTTCAGGCCAAGGCGACCCGGTCCCCCTGGAACGTGGAGGCTGTCGCGGCGACTGGTGCACGAGCGGCTTGCCCCAGCGCGTGGCGCCGACCGCCGCCACCGCTTGTTAAGGCCTGAATAAGATCCGACCGTTCCGTCGCCTGGTACGAGTCGTGGCATGACGAAGCACACTCTGATCGGCGCCCTCTTGGCACTCGCGCTGCCCGCATGTGGCTCGGGCGATGCAGCACCCCCTCCTCCTCCGGGCACCGCCGTCGGGGCCGCACCGGCCGCCGCCGCAGCCGCAGCGCCGGCAGTCACCGTCGCGAGCTGCATGACGGCCAGCGCGTCGGGCATGCTCTGCGTGGAGTTCAGCGGCGCGCAGTACGCCACCATGGGCGCGGCCGGCGCGTCAGCCCTCTGCTCGCGCGAGCTCGCCAGTACGGTGCGCGTCAACGTCCCGTGCGAGCCGTTCGATCGCCTCGGCGCCTGCGACGTGGGGACTCACGTGCTCTACGGCTACCACGCTGCCGGGGCGAGCGAGAACGACTACCGGCGGCTGTGCGGGACCACCACGGGTCGCTTCATGGCCGGCGGAGCGATGGCCGAGCCCGGCCCCGACGCGGTGCATCCCGCCCCGAGCGCCACGCTCACGGTCGGCCAGGCCGTGCTCTATCTGTGCTCGGACCGCTGCGACGCCACGCGCCTCGCCCGCGTGGTGGACGTGCTCCCGGATGGCCGGGTGACCGTGGAGGAGCGCGGCGACCGCGACACCGTGACCCGCGACCGCATCTGGGTGGGCTCGTACACCGCCGTCCCGAACGGCCTCGGCAACGGCGAGGCCGACGACTTCCCCACCATCACGGAAGCGCCGCTGCCGGTGGGCACCGAGGTGTGGGCCAAGGACACGTGGTGGTACCGTGGTCGCGTCGTGGAGGACACGGGCGGCGAGCGCCTGCGCATCGACTTCCTGGCCTACGTGACGGAGCCGCAGGAGATCACGCGCCGCAACGTACGTCTCCACCGCTGAGACGAGGCCACGAGGTCAGCCCAGGATGTCCGCCCAGCGCAGCGTCCCCACGCGCGTGGGCGGCACCGGCAGGCCCACGGCGGCCGCGAACACCTCGAGCATGTCGTAGAGCACCTGCGCCGTGCCACCGAACACCACGCGCGGCGCGCCGATGTCGAAGATGGGGCTCACGTGCTGCTTGCCGTTCAGGTCCCACGGGATGCCCTGGATGAAGGGCAGGCGCAGCGCAGCGCGGAGGTCGAGGCGATGCACGGCCTCCACCTCGGCCGCGTTGGGCGTGAAGTCGTCGTGCGCCAAGAGCGCCACGGTGGGGTGCAGCCGGTAGTCGGACGTGTAGAGCGGGTAGCTCGAGAGCGTACCCAGCACGCGCGCGCCTACGATCCCGAGCTCTTCCTGTGCTTCGCGCAGCGCGGTGGCGGTGAGGTCCGCGTCCGCCTCGTCGCGACGCCCGCCGGGCAGCGAGATCTCACCGGGGTGTTGCCGCATGGTGGTGGGGCGCTGCTGGAGGATCACCTCGGCGCGCTCACCCTCGATGACCAGCGGCACCAGCACGCCGGCTGGAAGGTGATTGGTGCGGCCGGGCAGCGCTGGAAAGTCCGTCCGCTCGCGCTGCTGCAAGATGTCCCGAAGCGCTCGCACCAGGGTCTCGCTGGACGGCTGGGGGTGGCTCGGGTCGTGGCTCGAGTTCGCGGGTCTTGCAGGCACCGGACGCTTGTCTTACACCCGCGCGCATGGCGAAGCGAGCGCGCGCGTACTGGCTGATGAAGACCGAACCCGAGGCCTTCTCCATCGAGGACCTCGAGCGCAAGAAGCGCGAGGCCTGGGACGGCGTCCGCAACTACATGGCGCGCAACTACATGCGCGAGATGCAGCTGGGCGACCTCGTGCTCTTCTATCACAGCAACGCGGCGCCTCCGGGGGTGGCGGGCGTCTCCGAGATCGTGGCCGAGGCCTACGCCGACCCCACGCAGTTCGATCCTTCGAGCAAGTACTACGACCCGAAGAGCAAGCCCGCCGACCCGCGCTGGTCGCTGGTGGACGTGGGCTTCGTGGAGCGCTTCGCGCAGCTCCTGCCGCTGGACGTGCTGAAGGCGGAGCCCTCGCTGACCGACATGGTGGTCGTTCAGAAGGGCAGCCGCCTCAGTGTTCAGCCGGTGACGAAGGAGCAGTTCAAGACGGTGCTGGCGATGGCCAAGGCCAAGACCAAGGTCCGCTGAACCCTGCGCGTCAGTTGGAGGAGAGCGTGAAGGGGTAGGTCACCGCGACCATGCCGCCGCCCTCGGGGGTGGGGAAGGTCCAGCGGCGCGCCGCGCTGGCCACGCAGCTGTCGACCCGTGAGCTGCCGAGGTTGGAGCTCGCGACCGCCGAGGCCGTCACCGCGCCGGTGGGCCCGATGACGAAGCGCACGGAGACGGTGCCGCTCATGTCGGGCTGGCTCACGAGGGCCTGCTCGTAGCAGTGGCGCACCTCGCCGAGGTGACGGCGGACCACGCGGCGGATGACGTCACCCGAGAGGGCGCTGGTGGAGACCGTCGGCTGGCGCGGGATGGCCGTGGGGCTGAAGGGAGGACGGCCCGGCATGGTCATGTCGTCGCCTTCGCTCGAGCCACCTGTGCAGCGCACGCCGCGGCAGTTGCCGTGGGTGCCGATGCGACCCGTGCCGATCAGGCCCGCGACCTGACCGTAGTTGCCGCCGCGACCCGTGCTCGTGAGGCCCAGGCCGCCCACGCCGAAGTTCCGGCCGGCGTCCACGCCGGTGAGCGCGCCGAGCGCCGCGATGTCGTCGGCGCCCACCGCCTGGTCCGCGCCGAAGGGCGAGGTGGGCATGTTCAGCGTGTTGGTCATCGCCAGGATCTGCCCGATGGGGCCGCCGGTCGCCGCCGCCTCGCGCAGCTCGTCGCGCGACACCTGCACGTCCTCCGGGTCGGCCTCGCCGGGGATGGCGAAGCGGTTGTCGGTGCGCTCGGACGTCTCGTCGCCCATCTCGCCGGCTTCACCGGGCGCGGGCGCGGACTCCTCGCCGCTGCCGTCGGTCGCTGTGCTCTCCTCCGGGACGGGCGCCTCGGTCTCGGACGGCGTGATGATGAACTGCGCCAGGCGCGAGTTGGGGTCCACCAGGTCGGAGTTGAGACCAGCCACCGAGGGCGGCGAAAAGTACATGGCGCCCAGCAGCACGCCCACCATCGCGAGCACACCCGCCGCGTAGCTGAGCGGCGCCCAGTCGAGCGCGAGCCCCGCGGCCACCTTCTTGCCGGCGCGCACCGGCTTGGTCACGAAGGTGAAGCCCTTGTAGTGCATGGACACCGTGGCGCCCGCGGGCAGCACCATCTGCCGCGCGCCCGGCAGCTCGGGGCAGGGCTCGAGCGAGATGCTCTCGATGACCACGCGCTCGCCGTCGCGGATCAGCTCGCCGGTGGCCCCCTCCGGGAACACCAGGTGCGTGGCCCCGCCGCTCACCAGCGCGATGGGCATCCGCTGCGCGCCCAGCACCTCGGGCGCGATGAGGTAGTCCACCGTCTCGGTCTTGCTGTCGGCCTCGCCCACCCAGAAGCTGCGCGCGGGGCGCAGGTGATCCACGTGCAGCACGCTGCGGCCCCACATGACCATCACCTCGAGGGCCTGGTCCGTGCTCTCCACTTCGTTCGCGTCCAAGGCCGGCCCGCTGGCCGCGATGCCGTAGACCAGCTGCTCGGGGTCGATGCCGCTCAGGTCGAGCTCGGCCTCGGCGGCGCGCGCCTTGTGGCTGGGCGCGAACGGGTTCGGCAGCGAGGTCTTCGCGGCTTGGCCGAAGGGGTTGCTGCTCTTCGTCGCCTTGCTGGTGACGGGCGGCGGCGGGGCCGCTTGGACTCGAGCACGAGGAGGGGTGGTGGGCGTGGTGGGTGTGGACACGGGAGCTACTCCAGTCAGCCTTTCGGCGTTGGTGGACCAGCACTGCGTGGCTGATCGGTTCTGGGAGTTCTGACAGCGGCCCTCGCCCAAGGTTCCGCGTCGTGTGTGATTTGCTCTCCGCCGTTGTTGCGTCGCTGGCAAAGGTTCGGGCGACAGCACATCTCGTCCGCAACAATTCGCCTTGCTTCAAGTCGATTCCGCGCTGCAGAGCACAAGGGGGCACCCATCGCTGAAGCAATGGGCAGCAGACCTGGCCTCGGCCTACCGAAAGTCCGCCATTCGGCGGACTAGGTGATCGCGAGCCAGACACCTCGCTGGTTCAGCAGGCTCATGCGTCCGGGTACCCTTGGTAGAACCTGCCCGACGTTGCAGCCAGTTAGTCCGCCTCGGCGGACTTTCAGGTCGCCCAGGCCTGGTCTGCTGCCCCTGGCTTCCAGCCAGGGGTGCCCATTGTCTTACTTCTCCGGCACCACCAGCCGCAGCTGCCGCTCGGCCACGCGGATCTTCACGCTCTGCCCTGACGCGAACTCCACGCGGTCGCTCTCGATCCCGTCTGCGAACAGCGTCCCGCCTTCGCCCATCTCGCTCAGCAGGTCGAGCGTCTGGCCCGCGGCCACCACGCCGAAGTTCAGCGACGTGCCGGTGGCCACGGAAGGGAACGGCTCACGCACGAACCACGCGAGGCTCGGCGTGCTCGGGTCGGGCAGGCTCGCCTTGATGTCGATGCCGCGCTGCTCCGCGATGGAGCGCGCCCAGCCGGTGGCGCCCGTGCCGGTGGCGCAGATCAAGCCCGACGAGGAGTGCCGCTCGCTCTTGCCGTCCACCGTGATCTGGTAGCGCGCCGACTGGTGCGTCTGGTGCCCCACGAAGATCTCGTTGAGCGCCAGGAGCCGCTGTCCGTCTTCGCGCAGCGCTTCGGCCATGGTACGCGGGCGGATCGCGAAGCTCCCCTCGCCGCTTGCTGCGAAGTCCAAGAGCGCAGCGGTGGCCTCCGGTGGGAAGCGACACAGCACTCCGTCGTAGGTGGCGGGATCGGGGTTGATGCCGATGGCCAGCTGTCCATCGAGGTACTTGGCCACGTTGGGCACGAGTCCGTCCTGGCCCACCATGACGATCACGTCGTCGGGCGCGAACAGGAAGCGGTCCAGCGCGTCGCGGTCCACGCGCGCGTACTTCTGATCGGACGGCAGCGCGCGCAGCACGGAGTTCAGCCCAGCCGTCACGCCCGCGTGGATGCGCTCGAGGGGCTCGATCGACTGCCCGCGCGTGCCCAAGTAGAACTTGGCCTGCCCGTGCGTGCCGTGACGCTCCAGCACCAGCTCGAGCGGCGTCTTGCGGGTGACGACGACGATGCGCGCGACGCGTTTCGCCATCGCGTTACGACCCGCTGCGCTCCGTGGTGGCCAGCTCCTGCACCAGCGTCTTCAACAGGTCGGGCGTCAGGTTGAGGTGGTTGATCTTGTCGAGCTTCGCGGCCGCCGCCTGCAGCGCGAAGGCGGTGGAGACGCGCTGCGGCGTCTTCTCCCACAGGGCGATGCGCTCGGCCTCACGCTGCTGCTCGATCTGGTTCCACAGCGTGCGCGCCTTGGTGTCGCCCTCGGCGCGCAGCAGCGTGTCGCGCGCGTAGGCGTCCGCGATGAGCTTGCTCTTCTCCACCTCGGTCTTGGCCAGCGTCATGGTGCGCCGCGTCTCGGCCTCGGCCGTGAGCTGCAAGCGCGCGAGGTCGGCCTCCACGCGGGCCTTCTCGGTGGTGGCCACCTGCTGCACCTCTTGCAGCTGGTTCGCGCCGCGCTGCTCGATGAGCTGCTTCTTGCGCTTCTCGAGCTCCAGCTCGGTGGCCAGCTCGTTCTCCTTGATGGCGCGCTCCTTCTCCACGGCGAGCGCGCGGCGCGAGAACATGGCCTCGTCGGCCTTCTGCTGAAGCCCCTCGCGGGTGGGCGTCTGCAGCGCCTTCTCGAGCTCGGCGCTGGGCGCCACGCGCGACACCTGCACCGTCACCAGCGCCAGGCCCATGGCCTGCAGCTCCGCGTCGCTGCGCAGCGCGCTGTCGAGCGCCGCGCGGATGTGCTCCGAGCCCTTCTGTGCCACGTCCACCACCGGCGACGCCGACACGAACTTGCGCACCGGCTCGAGCGCCTTCTGCGACCACAGCGTGGCCAGGCGGTCGAGCGGCTGCTCCAGCCACGCGCCCGTCACCAGCGAGACGGTGAAGTTCACGCGCTGCGCCGCGCGCGCGTGGTCCGTGACGCGGTACGACAGCGTGCACTGCACGTTGACCTCTTGGAAGTCGGCCGAGCGCTCGTTCAGCATGAACGTGGTCTCGCAGTCCTCCACCGGCACCTGCGCCACGGCCGCCGACAGCGGGTTGAAGAAGTACGCGATGCCCGCCCCGCTCTTCACGAGCTTGCCGCCCTTGTAGTGAAGGATGAACTGGTTGGGCTCCGCGCGCAGATGCCGCCACAACCCAAACTTGCTGACGTTCGCCATGTGTCCACCTTCGTTCGCGGAGGGACGTCTCCCGCGAGGCGGCCGATGGTACACTGCACGCGTCCCCATGCGCACGGTCTACGACACCCTCCACCTCACCACGGGCTTCCACGTGCCCGAGCTCTACCGCCGCATGGTGGCGGACGGAGTCACCCAGGCTCCCACCAGCCCGGCCGAGGCCAAGCAGCGCGCGCTCACGAACCCGCCCGCGCTCATGATGGCCCAGGCGCAGGTGGAGTGGTGGCTGCCCGAGGACATGGTCAACTGGGACGCGCCCGACCACTTCGACCCGGCGCACCGGCTGCTGCCCTTCGCGAGCACGGCCAGCGGCGACCTGTGGTGCTGGTTCCAGCAGGGCGGCGAGGAGAGCATCGTGCTGGCCCCGCACGACGAGAACGGCGCCACCTTCTTCGCGCCCGACCTCGAGGCCTTCCTGCTGCGGCACATGCTGCAGGCCTTCGCCGAGATCCTCGACGACGACGGCATGGACTTCACCCCCGCGCAGCGCGGCGAGGTGGCGCGCGCCAACGTGAGGACGCTGGCCCCGTACCTGAACGAGGGCTGGCTGGAGCTGCTCACGGAGCTCTGCGCGCGCCCGCTCGTGCGCGACGAGGAGTGGGACTGCCTGGGGCTCCTGAGCCGCGACGAGGCGATCACGCTGATCCAGACCGAGCTGGACATGCCCACGCTGGGCGAGACCTTCCCGCACTTCCGGCTCGCGCGCTGAGCCCGCAGCATGAGTGGCCAGCGGCCCGCGCTCGGGAAGCCGAGAGGCGGTTCACGCGTAGACTCCGGGATCCAGAATGAGGTGAGAGCAACATGTCCCCGACCCCAAAGACCACGCGTGCCCTCTCCGTTCTGCTGTGGTTCGCGGCTGTGACCACCATGAGCTCCGTCGCCCCCGCCTCTGCCCAAGCCCCGCGGCTCACCCCGGGCGACTTCACGCGGGCGCGCGCGCAGCTGGTGCCCGGGAGGGTGGGCACGCAGTTTCCTCCGGCCGTGACGGGGCGACAGCTCGACCTGCCTCCCCTCGGGGGCAATGCACGGCGCGCGGCGTTCGTGCTGGTGGACAGCGGCCAGGTGAACGACAACGGGTTCCCGGCCTTCGCGCTCGTGCTGGTGGTGATGGTCGCGCGGGACGGCGCATGGCACCCGCACGCGGCGGTGCCCGTGCCGGTGGGTTACGCGCAGTACCTCTACGAGGAGCAGACACCGCTGCGGATCGCCCGCATGGAGGACGTGGACGACGACGGCGAGGCGGAGCTCTTCGTGGTGATCGAGAGCAACACCGAGTCGCTGCCCGCCGTGGGCTACTGCTCGGAGCGTCGCACGCTGGTCTTCGACGTGGGTGGGGCGACCCCGGTCGTCACCGCCAACCTCGCCTCGAACCTCGACTGCCAGGGCGACACCGTGGAGACCGTGGAGGGCACGGTCCTGGTGCGCGACACGGACGGCGACGGGCACCGTGACCTGGTGGTGCGCCAGCGCATCTGCCCCGGTGACGAGTTGGACGAGGCGACCGGGGAATTCGTGACGCCGCGCTGCGCCGCAGCGGTGCTCACCACGTGGCGCTGGCGTGCGTCGGACGACACCTACGTCCAGGTGCCGGGCGGCGGCTGAGGGCTGCCCCGCCTCAGGCTGCTCCCGTGCGGCCGTTGGCCCAGGTGCAAAGCGCGGCGAGGCGCAGCACGCGCGTGGCGCTCGGCCCCTCGACGTCTTCGGTGAGCCGGCGCGGGCGCAGCGGCTTCGGCGGCAGCTGCGCCAAGTGAGCGCTGACCTCGCCGAAGCCCTCGGCCAGCACCGGCGCGCGCATCGAGCGCTTCGCGTTGCTCGGGGTCGCTCACAGCTCCCTCACCGTCCGGTTCATCGAACGGGAGATCGCCGTTCTCGACGCGGAAGCGAATCACTGGCATGTCTGAAGAATAGCGCGTTGCACTGGGAGTGGCCGAGATGACGTCGATGGGAGTCAAGCAGGGATCCAGAAAGGCGCCTGTCAGTCGGCGACGAGTGAGACGGCTCGTTGGACTTACCATCGCGCTCGCATTGATCAGCGTCGCCTCAAGATCTGCCGCATCGACACCTCGATGTGGGTCGGCGAAGTCGCAGGCGCGCGATCTGGAGTCCGCCATCACGCAATATGAGCGCGAGCACGGTCCACTGGCTGAAGCAGGGTGGCGGCAGGCTCTGACGGAGTACGTGGCGCCCACCACCTTCATCGACCCGTGGGGCAAGCCCTTCGTGTACCGCCAACACCCTCACGCATACGAGCTATTCACATTGGGGCCAGACGGAGAGGAAGGGACCTCCGATGACCAAGTGAGAGCGAACTGCTGGGCGTGGCGCACATGTCCCCACGAGGGCCTGCTCAGTTGCGGCTTCTAGTCATGGGCTCCAACGAGCCTTGGCTTCGCTAGGCACGCCGGGGGAGCCGCGAACGCGCCGGCCCAACTCACTCCGGCGAGCCCAGTCGAGCCCCCCCGCGAAAGCTGGAACCCCACGCGCAGGGGGCGGGGCCCGAGGGGGCTTCGCCAGGGCCTCGGGGGGACCCAGAAAGCAAACGGAGCGCAGCGCAGTGCCGCTTTCAGCGGGGGTACCGGGGGCGAGCGCCAGCG
>CAZEAA010000112.1:0-15203 GCA_964510015.1 uncultured Sandaracinaceae bacterium | reverse complement strand
GAGGGGTACTCGCTAGTCATCTTGTCGCTCGAGGGGTAAGAGAGCCGACTCATGGAGAGGAACCAGAGCCCAAGCAGCGCGAACGATGCACATTGGCAAGCGGCAATCGCCCTGGTGCTGGTCGTCGCGAGTGCGCTCGCGCCATCATTCGCAAGTGGAGGGTGTGGGGGAGGGTCCACCGGGGTCGAGCAAGCTCGATCACTGCAATCTGTCGACACCTGCACCGTCTGGCTGGAGAGCCCGCAGAGTTCGTTGCGCGCCACCGTGCGAGACCGCCGGGCGGTCGTGAGCGACGGTGGACGCGGAACGACTCCCCTGACGCTCGAGGGCGGTGGCCAGATGGCGTGCTCGCCGACGAACGCTCTGCTTGGAGGGTCCGCGCTTCTGTTCGAGGCGCTTCCGAGATACTCGCCGTAGCGTCAGCCACGGGTCGGGCAAATGACGTAGCCTCCGCCGAGTGAGCGACATCCAGGGCCGCCGTGACCGGACCGAGTCCGCGCTGAGGCGCGACGTGGGGCTCATCGCCGGCACGCTGGTGGGCGTGAACGCGATGATCGGGACCGGCATCTTCAAGAAGTCGGCGCCCATCGCGCGGCTCGTCGGCTCGCTCGAGGCGACGATGTTCATCTGGGTCGCCGGCGGCGTCATCGCGCTCGCGGGTGCGCTCTCCCTGGGAGAACTCGCGGCGGCGATGCCTCGCACAGGCGGGCTCTACGAATACATCCGGCGCGCGTTCGGTCCCACGCCGGCGTTCATGCTTGGTTTCACGCGGCTGGTGCTGCTGATACCAAGCGCCCTCGGGGGCTTCGCGAAGCTCGCTGGCGAAGCCTTCGTGACCCTCGCTGGCCTGCCCGCTACCGACGCCCACATCGACGCGGTCGCCATCGCGGTGGTCGTCGTCTGCGCGGTCGCGAACCTCACGGGGGTGCGCGCTTCGGCCATGCAGCAAGGGGTCGTCACCGCCATCAAGTACCTCGGCGTGCTCGTGTTGGGGGTCCTGGGACTGACGCTCGCGGCCGACCCCGTCTCCTTCACGGATTGGCCAGCGCCTCCCGATGCCATCGCCACGAGCCTGACTGCGAGCGGCGTCTTCGCGGCGTTGGTGGCCGTCATGTGGGCCTACGACGGCTGGTCCGATCTGTCGTCGCTCGCCGGCGAGGTGAAGGACCCCGCGCGCAACCTGCCGCGGGCGTTCGTGCTCGGCACACTCGCCACGACCTTGGTGTACCTCGCCGTGAACGCCGCGTACGCGCGCGTGCTCGGCTTCGAAGGCGTCGCGCGCTCCACGGTGGGCGAGCACATGGTCGCCGCTAACCTCGCCACGGCCACGCTTGGGCCCCTTGGCCTGCGTGCGCTCGCCGCGCTGGTGTTCTTGGCGTGCCTCGGCGCGAGCATGTCCACGCTGTTGACCGGCCCACGCGTGTTGGTGGCCATGGCCGCGGACGGAGTGTTCTTCGAGTCGCTCGGCCGCGTGGACCCGAACTCCGGCGTGCCGCGCCGCGCCGTCTTGATCGGCGGCGTCCTCGGCGTGGTGTACGTAACGGTGCAGAGCTTCGAGCAGCTCACCGATGCGTTCGTGGTGGGACTCTTCCCGTTCTACATGCTGGGCGTCGCCGCGGTGATTCGCCTGCGCCGGCTCGAGCCCGAGCTCGCTCGGCCGTTCCGTGTGCCGCTCTATCCGCTCGTGCCCGCCGTCTTCCTCGTGGGCGCGGCCTGCACCATGGCGGGCGCGATGCGCGACGTGACGAGCAGCACCGGCGTGGCGCTGCTCATCGTCTTCCTGGGCGTCCCGGTGGAGCGTGTTCACCGGCGCTTCGTGCAGTCTCGCGCGTCAGCGTGACGTCCACGGTGATGCATCCACGGTGAACGACCGGAACGCGCGGACCGCATCCACATTGGCGGTCCAGAGTCCCTCGTGCGAGCACCACTCGGGGCGTGCTGCGCCAGGTCGAGCAGCAGATGCACGCGGCGCTTCTCGGTCGTCGTCTGTGGCTCGAGCTTGTCGAAGACGTACTGGGTCCAAGCGACGCGGATCTGTTGCTGTTGGATGACGTCCACCTGCGCGCGGAGGCCGTCCACGAGGCCCACGAGCGAGTAGTGGATGAAGCCATGCACATCGCCTGTCTTGCTCGCGCGGTGCTCTCGTGCCCGCTCACGGACGGATGGTGAAGCTCGCCGGGTGGTTCGCCCGCGACTCGCTGGGCGCATAGGTGTGCGGCGAGAAGTGCTCGCGCGCGTGCACCTCGCACCAGGCGGTGGGGTCGCCCTTCTGCTGGCGCACGGTCACGCAGTCGGCGCACACGGCCACCGGCCGGTCGCTCTTGCGTGCCGACGCGTAGGAGCGCGGCTTCGCCACGAGCACCGGGCACCGCGCCTCGCGTACCAGCACCTCCGCCACAGACCCATGCAGCAGGCGGTCCAGGCCGTGCCGGGCGTGCGTGCCGCAGATCAGCACGTGCGCCTCCACGTCCACCGTGAACTGCAGGATGGCCTCGGCCGGGCTCCCGATCACCGTGCGGAACTGCGGCTCGGCCTGCGGCCAGTCACCCGCCCCCACGCACACCGCGCGGAAGTAGTCGCGCAGCTCGACGGGGTCGTCCGCCAACAGCTTGTCCGCCTCCACGATACGCGGCAGCTCGCGCAGGCGGTGCGACTGCACCGTGTGCACGATCAGCAGCGTGTCGCCCGGTCGCGTGAGGCGCACGCCCGTGAGCACCGCCGGATCCGACGCCTCGGTGAGGTCGACGGCCACCACGATCACCTGACCCAGGTAGTCGCGCGCTTGTGTGTTCTGGTCCATGGGAACCCCCTTGCGTGGCCGCGAAACGGCGCCCGCGGCGAGTCACTCGGATGGCGCGGCACACGTCACCGCGTCGCTTCCCTTCAGGCTAGCCCTCCGAGGAGCCGTCCGCACGTCCGTCTGCGCGAACGCCGGCGGCGCCCATGCATCTTGCTCCGGCCGTCAGGCTCCGCGGCGTCTCAGCTCGGCGTAGTCCTCGGCCGTGTCCACGTCGCCAGCGATGCCGGGCGTCACCACGATGCGCGCCTCGCACCCGAGCGTCGCCGCGCGCGCCTGGTGCAGCTCGAAGCTCTGCGGGTGACCGAAGCACGTGGGTATCCGGTCGGGGGGGCGCGCTACCAGCGCGTTCGTGCCCGCGCCCGCGCGGTCGGGTCCCAGCGCGAGCGCCGCATCACCGGCCAAGAGCTCGTCCAGGTCGCTCGCGCTCAGCAGCGGTAGGTCGCTCATCAAGACCAGCGCCGCGTCCGCCTCCTGTTCCACCGCGAGGGCCAATGCGCTGTCCACCACCTCGTTGAGTCGGACCGCATTCACCGGGTCTCGGAGCGGCACGTGTCCGCGCGCCCGCGCGGCGGCCAGCACCTCGGGGTCGTTCGAGACCACCATCACGCGATGGACGCCCGGGTGCTGCTCGAGGACCCCCAGCACGTGCTCGAAGCAGCTGCGCGCGAAGGCATGGCGCTCGGCCTCGGGCACCGCGCTGGCCAGCCGCGACTTGGCGCGCGCGAAGCCCTTCACCGGCACCACCGCGACGCAGCCGCTCATGGCAGCTCGGCGGCGAAGGCCAGCAGCTCACGCGCCAAGCGCTCGCGGTCGTGCTCGTCGCCCATGACGGTGCGCGTCTCGCGGCACGGCAGCGCGATGTCGATGGCGTCGCCGTGCTCCACCACCAGCGCGCTCAGCAGTCCGCCGTAGTGCTGCACGATGGCGGCGGCGCTCGCGGGCACGCCCATGAGGTCCGGGATCATGGTGCCGAGCGGACCCTTCACGGCCCGGCCGCCCACGATGGGGCTGAGCGCCACCACCCGCTTCTGGGCCACGCGCTCGCGCACGCCTGGCAGCTCCAGGATGGGGTCGATGGAGACGTACGGGTTGCTCGGACAGACCACCACCAGGTCGGCGTCGTCGAGCGCGCGCAGCACCTCGGGCGTGGCGACACCCTCGCCCACGCGCGTCACGCTCTTCACGCGCGGGACCGCGCGCCGACCCACCAGCCAGTCCTGAAAGGGCAGGCGCTCTCCGTCGGTGGTCTCGATGATGGTCTTGCGGGTGCCGTCGCTCATGGGCAGCAGGCGCGTGTGGACCCCCACGCTCGCGCACAGGTGTGCGGTCACGCTGGTCAGCGAGGCCCCGGCCGCCAGCTGCATGGTGCGCGCCAAGTGCGTGCCGAGGTCGCGGTCTCCCAGCGCGAACCACGTCGGCCCCCCGTAGCGGCCCAGCATCTCCATCGCGCGGAAGCTCTCGTCGCGCAGACCCCAGCCGCGCTCGCGGTCGCCGAGCCCGCTCAGCGTGTACATCAGCGTGTCGAGGTCAGGGCACACGGTGAGGCCCACGTGCACCAGGTCGTCGCCCGTGTTCACCACCACCGTCAGCGCCTCTGGGGGCAGGGCGCGGGCGAGGCCCTGCGCGAGGCGTGATCCGCCCACTCCTCCAGCCAGCGCCACCACGTGACGGAACGGAGTCATGCGTACAGGTCCACCTCGGGGTCGCGCAGCAGCTCGCGCGTGTGGCTGTCGCTCGGCGTGAAGCGCAGGCCGCGGATGTGCACCACGGGGCGCGCTTCGTCGCTCTGGCCCGCCACCAGGTCCGCCGCGGCGGCCAGCTGATCGGCCAGCGCGGTGATGGTGTACTGCAGCTCGCGCCCGTGCAGGTCATGGCGCCCGCGCTGGTCGAACACCGCCGGGATGCCCGCCACGCCCACGGCCACGCCCACGGTGCCCACGCGGAACGGCCGCCCGAACGAGTCGCTGACCACCAGGCCCACACCCGCGGTGCCCAGCTCGGTGAGCAGCGCGCGCGCGCTCTTGTCCGGATCCTCGGGCAGCAGCAGCGCCCACGGCCCCGTGCCTTCGGCGGCGTTGGCCGGCGAGGCGTTGCTCATGTCGATGGCCGCGTTGGCCGAGATGAAGCCCAGGCGATGCCGCGTGACCAGCACGCCCGGCCGCTTGCGCGAGATGCCCACGCTCTCGCGCAGGATCAGCTCCACCTGGGCGGGGTCCTTCTCGAGCTCCGCGCCGAGCGCGCGCGCTTCGTCGGACGGAATCACCTGGCCCATGTCCACGAAGCGCCCCTCGCTGCGCGAGAACAGCTTGGAGGTGACCACCAGCACGTCGCCGGCCTCGAGCGTGAGCTCTGCGCGCTGCAGCGCCGCCTGGATCAAGGGCGCGAGCGCGTCGCCCGTCTGCACGAGCGGAATCCCGGGGAGCGCCGTGAACTGCACGCGTGCGCCGACGGTGAGCGCCCCGGGAGCTTGGCTCACGTGGGCATCCCCGTGATGCGCAGGCCGGCGGTGGCGCCGTACTTCTTGTTGATGAAGAGCAGCACCGGCGTGATGGACTCGAGCGCCACGGCGTTCTCGAGCGTGCCCGCCTCGATGGCGCGCAGGCCGAGGTCCTCGATCAGCTTCGCGACCGTCTCGCGCGCGTCCTTCTCACCGCACAGCAGCACGTCGCAGTCGAACGTGTGGTGCGGGTCGCCCAGGTGCTCCGAGCTGATGTGGTGCAGCGCGGCCACCACGGTGGCGTCCTCACCCAAGATGGCCTGCGACTCGAGCGCGGCGGCCTGGCCCGCGGGCAGGTGCACGGAGCGGACCTTGGGCGGCTTCAGCGGCACGGTGATGTCCACCACGATCTTGCCGGCCACGGCCTCGCGGATGGACGTGAACGTGGGGGCGTGAGCCGAGTAGGGGACCGTCACGATGACCACCTCACCGTGCGCGCAGGCGCCCAGGTTGTCGCCGCCGGTCAGCGTGATGCCGTGCTCCGCGCCCAGCTCTGCGGCCTTGGCCACGCCACGCTCCGCCTCGCGCGAGCCGATGAAGACCTCGTGCCCCGCGCGCGCCCAGCGCAGCGCCAACCCGGTGCCTTCACGCCCCGTACCACCAACCAGTCCAATTCGCATCGCTCGTCTCCTTGGGCCGGGGGCCCCCGCCAGCGTTCATCGCGGCGCGCGAGACCATAGCAGATCCCCGGCCGGGGGCCGGCCCCTCCAAAGTTCACCACCAACTCCACGTCAACGAAGTCGTGGTCGTGGTCGTGGTCCTTGTCGGCGACGGCGACGGCGACGAAAACCGTCTCCCCCTCCATCCAGAGACGGCATCCGTACGAGGAAGCGCGGGATGGGGGCACGGATCGTGAAGAGGCGTCGCCGTCGCCGTCCGTCGCCGTCAACGTCCACGAACGTCCACGACCACGACCACGCCAACGACTACGTGTCTGAGCGCGACTCACCCCTGCGGCGGCGTCGAGCCCCTCCAGCTCCGAATCGTCGCTAGCGACGCCCCGTAGTGATACCCAATCTGGTCCCGCTCGTACCGGTGCTCCACCCCGATCGGGCAAGCCTCGCGCGCCACACACCGGTCGGCACACGGAGACCCATCCGCCACGCGGAAGTCCACGCAGCGCCCAATCGACAGCGTCCCCGTGGTCAGCGCTGCGCCAGGACATGCGTCGAGGCACGGCTTCTCCACACACGTCTCACACGGCGAGACCCGTCCCTCACTCGCCTGCGTGACCGGCAATTCGGTGTCCGCCACCACCACCGCGCGGTACGCAAACCACGTCCCGAACTCCGGAGAGATGCCCACCAGCAGCGGCGACGCCTGGTGCCACCCCAACAACGTGCCCAGCTCTTGCAACGGCACCAGCGTGGTCCCCGGATACAGCGGCGCCCAGCGCTGCACCCCCAGCTCGCCCTCGAGGTGCGCACGCACCGAATCGAGCGAGAAGTCGTCCACCGGATTCGCCGAGCTCCAAGGCGGCGGCCGCTCCGCACACAGCGCACTCCACATACGCTTCCCCGCATGGCCGAACACGAGCAGCTGCCGGTGGTCCAGCATGCCCGCCCCCGCCGCAGCCACCGCCGTGCGCACCGTCTCGGGCAGCGTGCCCATGGCCAGCACCCCGCGCAGCAGCAAGCCACGCTCGAAGAGGACTGCACTGTCGTCGGAGAGAAGGGGTTTCATCTACACGTAGGATGACCCATCCGCGCCATCTGGCTCGTGACGTGCTTTTTGAGACTCGCAACGCGACGTGTGTGCCAAGTTGAGTCACTTCCCGAGGAGAATCGTGTCCACATCATTCAGAGTCAGCCTCCACGGCGGGCGGAAGCACCCCGCCCGGATGCTCGCGCTCCTCATCGGGGCGCTCCTCTCCGGTTGCGAAGCCGATGAATGCGCGCTGGATGGTACCGTGTGGCTCGGGCCGAATCCGAACTGTCCCCCTGGGTCAGACAACAGCTATGGGGCGTGCACCGCGCCGCGGTTCTTGTTCTCCCAGTGCGCAGCGCAGCTGCACGACGCGGACACGTACATGACGTTCACGTATCGCGTGTCGAGGGGCGTGGTCGAGCTCACCAGCGAGGGAACGGTGCCGCCGAGCTCCGCCACGCTGGGAGACGGCGACACGATGATCTACAGGGGCGAGGAGTACACGCTCACCACCGGCGACCCGGACGAGTCCTGGTGGGGTGATCGACCATAGCAGCGGTCGTGGGGGCTACGCCGAAGGCAGGCTGACGCCGTACTCGGCTTCGATACCGGCCAGCGTGGCTTCGTCCAGCTGGAGCGCCGCGCGCATGCGCGAGATGAACGCGCGCTCTTGCTCGTGCAGCACCCCGTCCAGCTGCGCGATGCCCAGCACGGCGCGGTAGATGCCTTGCCGCGTGATGCGGTCGAGCTTGGTGACGGCGTCCACGCTCACGCTCGGAGGCGACGCCAGCATCGCGAAGGCGCGCTCCCGTTCTCCGCGCGTCAGCTCGGGGCTCGCGTTGACGAGGCGCTCGATGGCAGCCGCCTCGGCCGCGTGCACTTCGCCGTCGGCCCACGCCGCGGCTGCCCAGAACTCGATGATGCGGAGGGTGTCCATGTTGCCCGGTCTCGACTCAGCGCCGACGCCGGCGCGCGCGTGCCAGTATCACACCCAGCATCAAGAGGCCCAGCGGAGCCGCGGCCTCGTTGCCACCGTTCGTGACGCGGCAACCACAGCCACCCCCGCTGCCCGGCTCGGTGCCTCCGTCGCCCGTTCCGCTGTCACCCGTCCCGCTGTCGCTCACGCCGAGGTCGTCGGTGACGCCTCCGTCGAAGCCCGGGCCCGTACGGTCCACCACGTTGATCATGACGGTGCGCGTGCCAGCGCCCGCCGCGGCCACCGAGATGGTCGCCACGTCGTTGTCGCTGTCAGCGTCCGTCGCACCCGCGATGGTCACGGTCTGCGTGGTGGCGTAGTTGGCTGGCGTGAACGTCAGGCTCGCGCCGGAGGCCACGGTCACGTCGCTGTCGCCGCTGCTGCGGCTCACGGTCACGGTCACGTCGTCGTCCGGCGCGTCCGCCAAGCGCACGGTGAAGGTGCGCGAGCTCCCCTCCGGGATGTTCACGGTGGTGGGGCTGACCGTCAGCACCAGGGTCGCGCTGTCGGTCACGTTCACCGTCACGGGCACGCTCGTGAGGCCGGTCGAGCTCACGGTCAGCGTCGCCTGATCGGGGTCGCCATCGGCGTCGGCGGCCGCCTCGAGCCGGACGGGCTGGGGGTCCATCCAGTTGCCGGCGGTGAACGTCAGCGTCGCGCCCGACGGGACGGTGACGTCCGAGTCTCCCGCGGTGCGTGCCACGTTCACGGTCACGCTTCCGGCGGGCGCCATCGCGAGCGAGACGGAGAACGCCACCGCACCCCCCTCGAGCAGGCGCACGTGCTGCTGCGAGACCACCAGCCCCTGCGTCGCGCTCTCGTACACGGTCCGATAGATGGTGCCGTTGTAGCTCGCCGAGTAGAGCGCGCCGTTCGGGCCCACGGCTTGGTCGATGGGCGCGTTCAGGCTGTTGGACCAGTAGTCCACGCTCTGCACGGTGGTGCCCGGCCCCACCGCCGCGCGCATGATGCGGCCGTCGATGTAGTCGCCGTAGAAGAAGTTCCCTCGGTAGGACTCGGGGAACAGGGTGCCGTCGTAGAAGGTGCCACCACCCACGGTGCGGCCCTGGTTCATGGTGTTCAGCTCGCCGCCCGTGCTGCTCGCATCCGGGCCCGGATCCACCACGGTGAAGTTGGGATCGGTCACGCTCCCCGAGCCGTCGGCCACGTAGAACGTGCCATTGAAGCTGGTGTCCTGCACCCCCGTCACCACGATGCGCTCGCCCTGGCGCAAGCGATGTCCGTTGGTGGTCGTGAACGTGATGACGCCCCCGCTGCGCACCGCCCCGTCGTCGGCCAGCGTGACCACGCGCGTGCCACCCGTGCGGTACACCAGCGTGGGCGTGATGTAGCCAGCGGGCTGGTCGTTCTCGTAGTCGTTGTACCCGGCGTGGTCGCCCGAGCGCACCACGAACACCTGCTCGTAGCTGGTGCCCACCACGTTCAACCACAAGAGGTCGGTGGTGGGCTGGAACGTCATGGTGAAGGGGTTGCGGAAGCCCCGCGCGAAGATGTAGTCCGCGTTGCCGTTGGGCCCGTCCACGAACGGGTTGTCGCCCGGCACCGAGCCATCGCGGCGCGCGCGGCCCACCTTGGCGGCCATGGAGGCGAGGTCGTTGTCCACGCCGGTCCCGTTGCCCAGGTCGCCGATGGCCCAGTACAGCATGCCGTCCGGACCGAAGCCGATGGCACCGCCGTCGTGGTTCTCACCATCAGTGGGCAGGCCTTCGATGATGGTGGTCTTGCTGCCGCCCGTGTTGCCCGTGGCCGTGTAGCGGATGATCTGCTGCTCGCTGTCCGACACCGTCACGAAGAAGTAGATGAAGCCGTTGCTCGTGAAGTCGGGATCGAAGGCCATGCCGATCAGCCCGCACTCGCTGTTGGTCTCGATGGGCGAGATGGTCGCGAAGGGCGTGGGCAGCAGCGTCCCGCCGCCACCCGCGTTGATCTGCACGATGCGCACCTCGCCGCCCTTGCGCGTGAGGAACAGGCGGTTCGACCCGTCGGGCGCGAACGCCATCCCGGTGATCTGGCCGTCGGCCACCAGCCACGAGGTCTCCTCGAAGCCCACGGGGTCGTCCACCAGGTCGGCGGCCGCAGGGCGCGGCGAGACGGACCCGAGGAGAAAGGTGATGACTCCCCAGACGGCGAGTGAGCGCGGCGTCGTGTGCATCGGGCCAGTATGCCGGGAATGTCACGCCGACCCCAAGCGTTCGGCGACCCATGACCGAACCGTCTCCGCCTGCGGCATCCCCCCCTCCTACGTCGGTGCCAACTCCCCCGGCGCGGCATCTCATCGGCCGCGTCATCGTGGCGCTGGCCATCGTCGGTTCGGCGGCCATCCTCGCCAAGGCCTTCGTGCACTACGTGGACGTGAAGCACCGCGACGGCATCGAGGTGGCGGGCTCGGCGCGCAGCCGCATCACCAGTGATCGCGCCATGTGGTCCGCCGAGGTGTCCACGCGTGGGGCCACGCTGGTCGACGCGTACACCATCCTGACGGGCAACATCACCCGCGTGCGCGCGTTCCTGCAAGAGCAGGGCGTGCCCGACGACGCCATCACGGTGCGCTCCGCCATCACCCGCGAGATGCACCCCTACGACAGCAACGGCATCGAGCTCAACGAGACCATCTTGGGCTACGGCCTCACGCAGCAGGTGGAGGTCACCAGCAGCGACATCGCGCTCGTGGGCCGCGTCTCGCGGGACATCACGCAGCTCATCCAAGAGGGCATCAATATCGCCTCGAGCGACCCCGAGTACATCTACACGGAGCTCGGGGACGTGAAGATCCGCCTCGTGGGCGAGGCCACCGAAGACGCTCGCCAGCGCGCCGAGCAGGTGGCCACGCACGCGGGCGGTCGGCTCGGCCGGCTGGTGTCGGCGCGCATCGGGGTGGTGCAGGTCAACGCGGCCGACGAGACGGCGGTGTCGTGGGACGGCGTCTACGACCGCAGCACCGTGGACAAGGACGTGATGATCGTGGTCCGCACGGTGTTCGAGCTGGAATAGCGAGCGGGTGGCGCGGAACGCTCGCCGCGGTGCGCCGTTCGCGTGCACACTCTCGGCATGAGCCCTTCGCTCCGCGCCATGGCCTACGGGACGGTGGCCATCGGGACCGCCCTCGGGGCGGTGGCGTTCCTGTATCCCTATCTCGCCCAGGCGCCCATCACGCTCGCCATGCCGGGCGCGGTGCTCGCCGTCTGCGTCTTCGTGGTGGCGCTCGAGGGGCCCACGCGCAAGCGCATCCGCGCCTTGCTCGAGAGCGACCCGTCACTGCAGGTGGCCAGCTGGGAGTACAGCGCCGAGGCGTGGCCGGACGTGGTGCGCGCTGCGCCGGGGCCCGGTTGGAGCCTGACGCTCATGGTCACCGCGCTCACCACCGTGTGCGTGGCGCTGGTGGCGGGCCTCGGCACCCAGGACGAGCGCGCGCTGCTGCTCGCGGCGGCTTGGGCGGTGGCGTGGGGCGCGGGCATGCAGGCGGTCTTCAGCCATCGGGATGCCGCCCTGGTCCGCCACCCCCGCCGCCGGCTTCACATGACGCGCAGCATGGTGATGCTGGGGGACCGAATCTACATCCTGAACCCCGAGCCTGCGCTCTCCGGGGTGGTCGCCAACACGTTCCTGGTGGAGTGCGCCGCCTTGCCGCGCTTCTCCGCCGATCCCGACACGCGCTTCGCCGGCACCATCACGTGGACCAGCGCGCAGCTGAGCCGCAACAGCCGGCGCCGCTTGGTGCATCGCTTTCTCGTCCCTTCCGAGCACGCGCAGGACGTTGCGCGCGTGGTGGCCGCGTACACTGAGATCGCTGCTCCGAACCGCGCCGATCCCGCCCTAGCGTTGCCGAGCTGAGGCCGCTCGTGGCCGCGTCTGCGTAGCGCCGTCCGCCCCGACCGCGTGCTCGCTTCGTGTGTCGAAACTCGTGATCGAAACGTGCTCGACCGGCACTGACGGGACGATGGGCACCAGCTCGCCCACAGGAGACCTCCATGTCCTTGCGCACGTTCCGTCCCCTCGGCTTCGCTCTCGTCGCGCTGTTCGCCGTGCCTGGTTGCGGGGCGGGTGACGGTCCACCCACCATGGACGCCGCCGTCATGGACGCGACCTCGCCGGCTCCGCTAGGGGGGTCCTGCACCGCCGCGGCGGGCTGCGAGAGCGGGTACTGCGTGGACGGCGTCTGCTGCGAGTCCGCCTGCGACGGAATGTGTGAGTCCGCCACCTGCAGCAGCAGCGGCGAGTGCATCCTGGCCGACGTCGCCACGGTGTGCCGCGCGGCTGCCGACGCGTGTGACGTGGCCGAGACCTGCACGGGAACCTCGGCCGCGTGCCCCGTAGACCAGCTGCTTGGCGAGGGGACCGAGTGTCGCCCGGCCGCCGACGTGTGTGACGTGGCCGAGACCTGCGACGGTAGCTCGGCCGCCTGCCCGAGCGATGCGCTGGCGGACAGCGCCACCGAGTGCCGCGCCGCCGCGGGCGTGTGTGACCTGCCCGAGCTGTGCACCGGGAGCAGCGCGGCGTGCCCCAGCGACGCCGTGGTGGGCACCGGGGCCGAGGTCACCTGCCGCCCGAGCGCTGGGGCTTGCGACTTCACCGAGACCTGCGACGGAAGCGGTGTGGACTGCCCGGCCGACGAGTTCGCGGACGACCAGACCGCCTGCGGGACCTACCAGTGCACGGGCTCCGCCGCCGCCTGCCCCACCTTCTGCTCGAGCCACGCCGAGTGCGCGACGGGCGCGATGTGCGTGAGCAACGCCTGCGTGTTCGGCCGCTGGGCGTTCACGACCAGCGTCGGGAACAACGGCAACATCGGCGGTCTCGCCGGGGCCGACGCCTTCTGTCAGGGCCTCGCCGACATGGCCGGCCTCCCCGGGACCTACCGCGTCTGGCTGAGCGACAGCACCGGCTCGCCCTCCACGCGCTTCACGCGTTCCACCATTCCGTGGGTCATGCCATCGGGCAGCAACGGGGGCATCATCTTGGCCGACAGCTGGGGCGACCTCACGGACGGCACCATCGATGCGCGCTTCGTCTGGACCGAGACTGGCGTGGAGGTGAGCAACAACATCCCGTTCACCAACACCACGGGCGCCGGCGAGCACTGGAATGGCAATGACTGCAGCGACTGGACGTCCACCGCCGGCAACGGCGCCTACGGCAACACCGGCGGTACGGACGTGACGTGGACCCAGAGCGGTACGGGCGGCGCCTGCACGGTGGTGCACCGCTACTATTGCTTCCAGATGTGAGCGCCCCCGCGCGATTTCAGTCGCTGCGGCGAGGTAGGGGCTGAAATCCAGCGCGGGACCATGCACACTCGCCCGCGTGGAACGCCTCTCCGGACTCGACGCGTCTTTCCTCTACCTAGAGACGCCCAAGATGCACATGCACGTGGCCATGGCCGCCGTGCTGGACCCCGCGAACATGCCCGGCGGCTACAGCTTCGAGAAGGTGCAGAACCTCATCGAGAGCCGCGTGCACCGCCTGCCGGCCTTCCGCCGTCGCCTCGTGGAGGTGCCCTTCGAGCTGCACCACCCCGTGTGGATCGACGACCCCGACTTCGACATCATCCGCCACGTGCGGCGCGTGGCCTGTCCTGCGCCGGGTGGCCGCAAGGAGCTCGGGGAGATCTGCGGGCGCATCGCGAGCACCCCGCTGGACCGCTCGCGTCCGCTGTGGGAGGCGTGGGTCATCGAGGGCATCGAGGGCGGGCGCTTCGCCGTCATGACCAAGGTGCACCACGCGGCGGTGGATGGTGCCTCGGGCGCGGGCCTGCTGGTGCACCTGTTCAGCTTGAACCCCAACGAGACGGCGCCTCCCGCCGGTGTGGGCCCGGCCTTCCGCGGCGAGGGGGTGCCCTCGCAGCTCGACATGGTGAAGGACGCGGTGGTCTCGCGCGTGAAGCAGCCCGTGGGCTTCATCAAGCTGGTGGCGCAGACCGCCAGCGCCGTGGCGGGCGTGGCCAAGAAGCGCCAAGAGGCCGACGCGCTGGTGGGCGGCACCCCGCTGCGCGCCCCGCGCACCAGCTTCAACGGCGTGCTCACCGCGAGGCGTGACGCGGCCTTCGCGCAGCTGCCCCTCGAGGGCCTGAAGCGCATCAAGGACCGCTACGACGTGAAGCTCAACGACGTGGTGCTGGCCGTCTGCGCGGGTGCCGTGCGGCGCTACCTGCAAGGGCGCAACGAGCTGCCGGTGGATCCGTTGGTCGCGGTCTGCCCCATCTCCGTGAAGTCCGCCGTGCCCGGCCTCGGCAGCAACCACGTGTCCGGCATGTTCACGTCGCTCGCCACCGACATCGACGACCCGGTCGAGCGCCTCATGGCCATCCGTGCCGCCACCATGGGCGCCAAGCACGAGCACCAGGCCATCGGCGCCGACATGCTGCAGAACTGGGCCGAGTACGCGGCGCCCACCACCTTCCACCTCGCGTCGGTCTTCTACGCGCGCTGGCGCTTGGCCGACAAGCACCGGCCCATCCACAACCTGGTCATCTCCAACGTGCCGGGTCCGCAGGTGCCCATCTACCTGGCCGGCGCGAAGCTCGTGGCGGTCTATCCCATGGGGCCGGTCATGGAGGGCGCGGGCTTGAACATCACCATCATGAGCTACGATGGCCACGTGGACTTCGGCTTCATGGTCGCTGCCGACCTGGTGCCCAACGTGTGGTCGCTCTCGGCCGGCGTGAAGCCGGCCTACGAAGAGCTCCGCAACGCCAAGTGAATCCCCGTCGCCCGCGACCGGGGGCTCGACTCAGTACGCCTCGTTCGTCGCGTCCACCCGCTCGTACGTGGTGTACGGCCCGAAGCGCAGCGCGGCTCCCTCCTCGGTGATCCGGCCCTCCACGCCGAAGTCGCTGCAACCCGACTGGTTCGGGTCGTAGGTCATCGTCATCGCGCCGTCGGTGATCTGGTACGAGCCGTAACAGTACGAGCCGCCCAGATCCATGCGCACACGGCCCGCGCCGTTCAGCGTCATGATCACGGTCGTGACGTCACGGTTGCGCCAGTGACCCACGAACGGCGCCTCCGCGGCGTCGGGCTCCACGAGCGTGGGGGCCACGATCTCGGCCTCGGCTTCGGCCACCGTGGTCTCCCCCCCGGTCTCATCCGCGGTCTCGGTCGCGGTCGTCTCCTCTTCGGCGCTGCCTCCGCCGCACGCGACGAAAGCCAGGCACAAACACACCCACCAGGTCCGGTTCCAGTTCTTCATGGCGAGCACGGTCCCACAGGTGCTCGGCGGGACACAACAGGGAGACAACCGGTGTCTGCGCAGCGCCGCCCCTGGCC
>CAZEAA010000111.1:11708-15286 GCA_964510015.1 uncultured Sandaracinaceae bacterium | reverse complement strand
GCCCACGGCCAACACGGGACGCCCTGCCGCGCGGGCGCGCCGGATGGCCTGCGCCGTCTGCTCGGGCACCTCGTAGCGCTCGCGGTGCATGACGTGCTCGTCCAGGGTCGCGCTCTTCACCGGGCGGAAGGTGCCCGGGCCCACGTGCAGCGTGACGTAGGCGAACTCGTGGCCCGCGGCCTCGAGCGCAGCGCGCAGCTCGGGGGTGAAGTGCAGCCCGGCCGTGGGGGCGGCCACGGCGCCAGGGGTCCGCGCGAACACGGTCTGGTAGCGCTCGGCGTCCGCGCGCTCGGGCGCCCGGGCGATGTACGGCGGCAGGGGCAGCTCGCCCACGGCCTCCACGGCCTCCATCACCGAGGCGTGCCGCAGCGGCGTGAGGCGCACGCGCAGCTGCCCTTCCCCCAGGCGCGCCAGCACCTCGGCGCGCAGGGCATCGCCGAACGAGAGCGCGTGGCCCACCTGGAGCGGCTTGTTGGCGCGGCCGAGCGCCAGCCACGCCTCCGCGCCGCCCTCGCTCGGCGGCGCGTCGAGGTCCGGCTCCAGCAGCAGCAGCTCGGCCTTGCCGCCGCTCGGGCGCTCGCCACGCAGTCGCGCCGGGATCACGCGCGCGTCGTTCCAGACGATCAGCCCCGGCGTCAGCAGCTCGGGCAGGTCGCGGATGCCCCGGTGCGCCGCGTCGCCGCTCAGCGAGGGCACCAGCAAGCGCGCCGCGTCGCGCGCCGCCGTCGGGTGCTGCGCGATCAGCTCCTCGGGGAGCTCGTAGTCGAGGGCTTCGATCTTCATCCTGCGCGCCGTGGTAGCAGCGAGCGCATGTCAGCGCAGCACGACCAACACGCCGCCGCGCAGGCCCACGTAGACGCTGCCGTCCGAGCCCAGCACCGGAGCGGCGTGCGGCTGACCGTCGAGACCCGCGCGCCAGCGCTCCTGACCGGCGGCATCCACGGCCAACAGCGAGCCATCGTGGGTCAGCGCGAGCGTGGCGCCAACCGCGTCCACCACCGCGAAGCGAACCTGAGGGGCCTCGACCGCCCACAGGCGCACCCCGGCGCTGTTCAGCGCCAGCAGCCCGAAGCCCATGATCGCGGCGCGCAGGCTGCCGTCGGTGGCGATGGCGAGGCTGCCGTGGGTGAGCGGTCCACCGGTCGGCGATGGCACCTGCGCACGCGGAGCGCCGTCCGCGTCGAAGACCGAGAGCCCGCGGCGCGTCAGCATCCAGATGCTGCCATCGAGCGCCACGGCGGGGCCGGCCACCGGTTGGTCACCCAGCGCCTCGCGGCGCATGACGCGCCCGTCTTGGTCCACGATCAGCAGCTCGGTGGTGGTCGCGGCCACGAGGTGTCCACCCGGCGTGCGCGCCACGGGCGAGTGCGTGCGGGACGCCACCGACACCGAGAAGCGCTGTGTGCCCCGCGCGTCCACGCGCAGCAGCTGGGCACCGGCGCTGACCACGGCCGATCCGTCGGCCAGCACGAGCGGCGCGGCATCGGCGAGGCCTGCGATGGGCACGCGGGCCACGACCTCGAGCGCCGCGCTGAGGAAGGCGAGGCCATCGGTCTCGGCCACCACGTAGCCACTCGGCGCGAGCGACACCCCACCCGCGCCGCGCAGGGGGGTGCCTTCGCCCACGCGCTCGCCCACCGCGGAGACATAGCTCACGCGGTCGGCCGACACGGCCAGCACGGAGGGGTTGGACAGCAAGATGGGCGCCGACACGTGGCGCGCGCCGATCTCCACCCGCTGCGTCACGCTGGGCGGCCGCACTGGCACCCGTGCCGTGCTGCGTCCGTCGCGCGTATTGCGGACTCCCTCGGTCACGCTCGGGTGACTGCGGGCCACGCCGAAGGGCAGCTCCTGGTACACGCCGATGGTCACCGGCCGCGCCTGCGCCACGGGCCGCGCCAGCAGCAGCGAGGCCAGCACGAGCAGCCCAAAGTGGGCGACACCCGCGGCGAGCACGCGGGGCGCGGTCGGCCTTGATCGTGTGTCAGCCACCGTCCGCCCCCGCGAAGATCTCGAGCACGTACAGCTCGGATGGGTTGGCCGCGGCCGTATCCGGCGCGTTCATGTCCACCGAGACCTCGAAGCACGTCTGCCCGGCCAGCACACGCAGGTTCTTGGCGCTCTCCTCGCCGCCCACGCCCTCGGCGTCCACCTTGAAGCTGGACTCGTCGGCGCGCTGCACCACGCGCAGCACCAGATCCAAGCCCGGAACCGCGCTCACTCGCGCGCCCACGCGGTCGCCCGACGTGTCCACGCAGAAGAGGTCCACGTCGTGGCGGAAGCCGATGCGGCCACGCACCATGCCCATCAGCGGCACCTGTCCGGCCGACTCGAGCGAGTCGTTGGGCTCGCGCTCGTGGTCCGGCTCGAGCGAGCTGACCCGCCACACGATGGTGTACGGGTCGCTGACGTTCTCCACGGGGTGCGCCCCATCGGGCAGGCGCTGCCGCACACGCACCAGGTAGTCCGTGTCGTGCGCCGGGAACGCGAGCACCGACTCCCCCACCCCCACGCCGCCCGCGTCCACCTCGATGGCCGGGAGCGCGCTGCCCACGCGCATGAGCTCGAGGACCATGTCCACGTTGGGCACCCCGGACACGACCACGTCGAGGTGCTGGTGACCCTGCCCGCCGCGCACGAGGCGATAGAAGTCCACGTCGCCCTCGGTCTCCGACACCCGCCGACCGAGGTGCGCCTCGATCACCGTGTCACGCGGCAGCCGCGATGCTGCGTCGGGCGCGTCGTTCGGCTCCGACTCTTCGGTGGGGGGCGCCAGACTCGCGAGGTAGCGCCGACCATAGACGACACCCCCTGCGACGAGCCCCGCGACCAGCAGCACGGCCACCGTGTACGCGAAGAGCCCGCGGCGCTGCAGCCGGTGCTCGAAGCGGTCCACGTCACCCCGCGTGGCGAGCTGCGCGAGGCGACGACGCCCCGACGAGCTCACGTCGGGTCCCGGGATCGCCAGGCTCGGCTCGGTGACGTCGTGGCCCGTGCCCCGCAGGTAGTCGACCAGCGCGGCGCGCAGCTCTTCGGCGTCGGGGAAGCGGTCGCGGGCCTCTTTCTCCATCGCCCGTCCGATGATGGCGTCTGCCTCCGCGGGGACCTGCGGCTGCCGCTGCGAGGGCGGGGTCAGCGTCTCGGTCAGGTGCTTGGTGAGCACCCCCATGGGTGTAGCCGCCACGAAGGGCGGCGCGCCGGTCACGGCCTTGTACATCATGGCGCCGATGGCGTAGACGTCGCCGCGCGGGTCCACGTCTTCCCCGCGAATCTGCTCGGGCGACATGTAATAGGGCGTGCCCACGATGGCGCCCGCGCGCGTGACGGTGTTGCCCGCCTGCGTGTCGCGCAGCTTGGCGAGCCCGAAGTCCAGCACCTTCGCGGACTCGCCCTGGTCGGGGCGCGTCACGATCATGATGTTCTCGGGCTTGATGTCGCGATGCACGATGCCGAGGCGATGGGCCTCGGCGACCGACCCGCAGACCTGCGCCGTGAGCCGCGCCACGCGCGCGAAGTCGAGCTTGCCCGCGTCGCGGATCACCTGCCCGAGGTCGCGCCCGTCCACGTACTCCATCACC
>CAZEAA010000111.1:0-11698 GCA_964510015.1 uncultured Sandaracinaceae bacterium | reverse complement strand
CCAGGTACATGAGCCCCTGGCTCGACCCGAAGTCGAAGACCTGCACCGTGTTCGGGTGGCTGAGCTTGGACGCCGCCTCGGCCTCTCGCCGGAAGCGCTTGATGGTGTCGCGGTCGCGCGCCAGCTCACCGTGCAGGAGCTTCATGGCCATGACCTTGCCGATGTGCACGTGCTCCACGCGATACACGACGCCCATGCCGCCGCGCCCCAGGAACTGCAGGATGCGGTAGCGGTCCGCGATGATGCGCCCCACCAGCGGGTCGGCCATGACCTCGTTGCCCAGCGCCTGACTGTCGCTCACCAGCTCGTTGCCGCAGGCACCGCAGAAGCGCGCCTCGAACGAGTTCAGCCGCCCGCACTCCGTGCAGGGGCGGTGCTCGGCGGTCTTGGCGGTGGCTCGGGGATCCATGGGGTTCAGCGGACGGGCAACACGAAGCGCGCATCGACTCGCGGCACGGTCATGGTGGCGCCACCGGAGCGGGGCTGGAACGCCTGCTCGCCAGCCACGTCACCGATCACCCGCACCCACGCGCCCACGGTGGCGTCGGTGGCGGCAGGGTACGTCACCCACAGCGCACAGCGCTGACCGCCGGCGCACTCGCGCACCATCATCTGCAGCACGCTGCGGCCTTCGTGCACGTCCACGTGATAGACGCGGCCCTCGAGCGCGACGCTCTGACCCCGGTAGATGGCGGGGTTCTGGGCGATGCGCGCGTAGGTCAGCGCCGCGTCCACGGGATAGCGCGCGGCCTCGGCGGCCAGGTCGGCCACGCGACGCACCACGATCTCGCGGTGGCGCGGTGCGAAGCCAGGCTGACGCACCAGCAGCTGCAAGCGATACTCACGCACCTCGGCGGTGGGCACACGCTGGAGGAAGCGACCGTCGTGCAGCGCGAGCGCCGTGCCATCCAGCATGACGGTGGCCCCCGCGGCCACGCTGCCGGCCACCTCGACCACGCTCTGGTCCGTGATGAGCTCGTCGCCCGGACGGTCCACCGTGAGCGCGGCGTACGGGATGCGGGTAGTGATCTGGCCCGTCTCGGCTGCGCCCGCCGCGGTGCGAACCTCGTAGCGCACGATGCGCTCCACACCCTGGTCGTCGGCCGACGCCACGACGGGGTAGTCGTGATGACCCGTGCCCGCTGCGTCGAGCGTCACGGGCCGTCCATCGAGGGCGACGCTCGACCCGGGCTGGGCCTCCACCAGGTAGCGGAGCACGGGCGGCCGCTGCTCGAGCGCGCTGAGGTCGGCACGCACGCGGTAGGCCACCAGCAGCGTGAGCGGCACGGTGTCCGACGATCCGTCGGGCCCCACCACCACCAGCGAGAGCTCGTTCGGACCCACGTGCAGCGCATCGGACGCCAGCGGCAGCGTGGCGTGGCCCGCCTCGACGACGGCCTCCCGGCCACCCAGCTGGACGCGCGAGCCGGGCGCCACGTCCGGCAGCGTGAGCTGCAGCACCTCGCCCGCGTCGGTCTGCGCTACGACGGCGGTCACCTCCGGGCCACCGCTCACGAGCCACACGGTGAGCGCGACCACGGCGCCGATCACCAACAAGATCGCCGTGGCGATGCCGATGTAGAGCGGGGCCTTGCTCTTTGGCAGCGCCGGCAGGTTGTCGCTCGAGTCCTGCGAGGGCGGCGGCGGGATGGGCACCATGCCGTAGTTGGCCGAGGCGCGCGCGCGCCCCGGACGCTGGTCCTCCGCCACCGGCTCGGGCCCGGTGGGGGGCACACCCTCCACCATGGTCAGGCCCATCTCGGGACGGGACTTGCGGCGCGTGCGCGGGTTGAGCGGTGAGGAGTCACGCCCCGAGGACGAGTCGCGCTGGCCTTGCGGTGGTTGTCCCGTTTGGCCCTGCGGCGGCTGCGCGGCCTGAGCCAGCGCCGAGGCGGGCATGCCCAACATGGTGCGGTTCGGAGAGACGGCCTTCGGCGGCGCCGCGGGCGCGGGCGCGCTGCGCGGAGGCACTGCTGTAGGGGCCTGCGGCGCCTCGGGCAACGCGAGGGCGGGCAGGCCCAGCATGGTGCGCGCGGGGCTCGGCTTCTGTGGCTTTGCGGGGGCCGGAGCGGGAGCGGGAGCGGGCGGCCCCGCCTGCGCCAGCATCTCGCTCGGCAGCCCGAGCATGGTGCGCTGCGGCGCGCGCTTCATGGGGCCGGGAGCCGCCGACTGGGCCGCGAGCGGTGGTGTGGTGGCCTCGTGCCACGCCGACGTGGCCGGGGGTGGCGCCGCCGGCGGGGCGACCTGCACCATGCTCTGCCCGCATTGCCCACAAAACCGAACACCCTGGGCCTGGGGTGTGCCGCAGTGGGGACAGGGTACCATGGCCGACATACGCGACCCGAGGGTAGCCCCATTCCTTCGAGATGTCCCGCTTTCGCCAGCCCCGGGTGTGGCACTCCATGACAGCAGCGTGGCAATTCTGCACAGCTCTTTTGTTTCGTGACGGTTCTGGCTATGCTCCCAGGCCATACCTCCGGCTGGCGATGGGGCCTTGGTGGGGTGAAACATGGAGCTTCGGATGAACAAACTTTCTATGGTGCGTGGGGGCCTCCTCCCAATCTCGTTGATGCTGGCGATGGCTGGCGTGGGCTGCGGCAGCGACGGCGGCGGCACCGTCGACATGGGCCGCGACCAGGGGAACAACCCCCAAGACCTGGGCCACGACGAGGACTTGGGGACGGACGAGGACCTTGGGACCAACGACCAGGGCACCGATGGCGGCGTCGAGCCGTCGGCACCCCAGGTGCGCGTGGTGCACGCTGTCTCCGATCTCGAGACCTCCGACGGCACGCTGCCCATCAAGGGCATCCGCCTGTGCGTCGAGTACGAAGGCATTGGCGTCTTCGCCCAGCCGGGCAACGCCGACCTGCTCCCCCCCGAGTACGGCATCGACCTGCGTGACGGCCTCCCGCACCGCGCGGTGACCCCGTACCTCGACACCCTCGAGACCGCCACGGTTCGCGTGTACGACGAGGCTGCCGTCGACGGCGCGCCGCCCCTGGTGAACTGCCCCGACACCGGCCTGGACGCTGACTGCACGGACGACGACGTCCCGTGCTTCTTCCAGTTCGACTACGACCCGAGCGCGCTCGAGGACGGCGGCCACTACTCGCTGTTCCTCACGGGCTTCGAGGACAACACGAACACGTGCGCCATCCCGGACGTGGGCGCCGTCCCGTGTCCGACCGCCGCCATCAGCGCCACCATCGAGGAAGACGAGGACGCCTCGGACGTCGTCGCCGACAACGCTCGCGTGCGCCTCTTCCAGGGCATTCACAACCTTCCCCCGGTCGACCTCTGCTACGACCTCGACGGCTTCGCGATGGCCAACGCGGCTCCCACGCTGATCCACGGTCTCGTCGGCCAGGATTCCCTCACGGACTATGTCACCGTGCCGCCCGTCACCACCGGCATCGTCTTCTTGACCATGAAGACGGCCGAACTCGCGACGCTCGCGGACTGCGGCCTCTCGGCCACGCCCGCGGCGAGCGGTCTGCCCAGCAACGTGATCCCGGTCTTCTTCAGCGCGGCCGACGCCCAGGCGCAGACCCCGACGCCCCGCATCGCGGCGAACACCGTGCTCACCATCTTCGTCACCGGTGACACGCGCTACGCCACGCGTCCCGCGGGCGAGCCCATGCAGAACGCCGAGTGGGCCAACTACCAGGCGCGCGTGCCGCTCCCGCTGGCCTTCTTCGAGGTCGCCCCGCCCGCGCCCTGAGCCGGTTCGGTAGCCCAAACGAAAGAGCCCACCCTCGCGGTGGGCTCTCTCGTTTCCGTCTCCTCGAGAGGGCATGGGCAACGGAAGACACGACGAGCATGTACGCACTTGGTGACACTCGGGTGCATGACGTATGCTCGGTCCACCGTGGCCCTGACGCTCGATCGCCTGACCTACATCTACCAAGACGACCCGGGCCGCCTGGGTGAGATGTTGGAAGCCGAGAAGCGCGTGGTCCGCTTCGGCAACGAGGGCAGCGGCGTCATCCACCTCGAGACGCTGATCGCCAGCGACTCGACCACGCCGCAAGAGACGCGCATCCCTGCGCGGCTGATGCAAGCCGGCACGCTGCCCGACCCGCTTGCCGAGCTGGTCGCCAACGAGCCCCTGCCCTGCCTGGTGGGCCACGCCGCGGCGGCCATGGTGGTGCTGCTGGGTGCCGAGGCCGTGGCGCGCTGCGGGTCGAACCCGGCGGAGCTGCGCGGCAAGGTGCGCTTCGCGCTCGCGCGCGTGGGCTGGAAGCTGCGCTAGCAGCCGTCCACTCACGGGGTGCAGAGCAGCGGCAAGCAGATGTCCCGGTCGGCACCGCCGGCCCCGGGCGCGGGCTCGGTGAAGCAGCCATAGCCTGGACGGCAGCCCGTCGAGAACAGCGTGAAGTCGCAGCGCGCGTAGCAACGCAGCGTGTCGTCGGGCGCCGCGCAGCCCGTGAACGCGTTGGCGCCCGCCTGGTCCGGACACGACGTGGTGCACGGCCGCGTGCAGTGACCGCCCGGATAGCCCTCGGACGCGAGCTGACACACGCCGTCGGTGAAGCTGCAGTCGTCGTCTTGGTTGCAGGGGCCACCGATGAACCCGGCGAGCGCGGCGGCGGGGGTGCTGACGTGATCACACGCGCCGAGCGCATTGGTGTTGCCGACGGGCGCCACGAACACCTCCCGCCCGTCCACGAGCGCCACGCTGGACTGCCCGAGCACGGCGCTGGTGACCAGCGGCGAGAGGTCCAGCACGGCGGCGCTCGCGGACTCCTCGGCGCACACGTGGGGGCCGCTCGTCTGCGACTCGACCACCATGCACGAGCTCCGCGCGAGGTCCACCACGCGCAGGCGCTGCCCGCAGCCGAAGACCTGACTGCGCGACGCATAGGGCGTGCTGCCATCGCCGTTGCCGCCGCACGAGAGCGCAACGGGGGAGCCCACGCTGCCGAGCGTCTGCACGCTGAAGCGCTGGCCCATGGGGCCTAGGCTGGGCGTGCTGCTGCCCACGCGCGCCTCGCACGCGGCCACGGACTCCGCCGCCGGGCCGTTGGTGTCCAGCGGAACGTAGGGCTCGGGCAGCGGCGCACAGCCGGCATCGTCCAGCGGGCCACCGTCGCCCGCGTCGGGGCCTGCGTCGGCCAGGCCGCCATCGCTCATGCCCACGTCGCGCCGCGCGTCGATGTCGATGACGCCACCCTCGTCGCAGCCCGCGGCGACGAGCGCGGTCACGCTCAGCGCGACCGAGTGCACGGCGAGCCACGTGAGGGCGGAGCAGCGGAGCGAAGCCATCCGCGCGAGTCTACTCGAACTCGTACTCCCGGACGGCCGTTCCGGTCGGCCGCCCTAGCGGCGTCCCCAACGACGACGCACGCCCCACTCCACCACCAGCAGCAGCGCCAGCACGACGAGCGCGGGCCAGCTCTCGAACGGGAAGCGCGTGGCCACCCCCAGGGAGCGCGTGCGACGCGTGTCGAAGGAAGCGAGCGGGGGAAGCGACGCCGCGTCGGTCAGCGTGCCGCCGGTGCGCTCCGTGAGGGCCCGCAGCAGCTCCGGACGCGCGCGCGGATCCGCGAGCTCGTCGCCGCCCTCCTCCACCACGAACCACTCGGAGGCCAGCTCGCGCGGCGCCTCGCTGCCGGTCGCCCCCGCGAGCTCCGTCACCACCACGCGGTAGCCACCGCGCTCGGGGGGGGCCACCACCTCCATGCTGAAGACGCCGACGGAGTCTGTGGTGACCGTGCGCGAGGACACCGGGACGTCGCCCTCGGCCGGCAGCACCAACAACGTCAGCTCACGGCTGGCATACGGCGCGTGCACCTCGTCGCGGATGACGGCGTCCACGCGCACGCGCGCTCCGGCCGAGTAGCGCTCGCGGTCCGTCATCACGCGCGCCGGGTCGAGCGCGGGGTCCTTGCTCAGCCAGCGCAGCGCGCGGTCCCAAAAGCGGTCGTAGGCGCTCGGGTCACCGGTCTCGCCCGCGCTGCTCATGCCCCAACGCCAGCTGGTGTCGACCATGAGCGCCATCACGCGGCCCTCCCCCGCGCGCCCCGCCACCAGGATGGGCAGCGGCCCGCCGCCGAGCGAGCGCTCGCGCGGGTGCTCCAGCAGCACGTGCCCGCCCGTGCGCACCTCGGTGACTTGATTCGCGCCCTCGAGGGGGCTGAGGCCTGCCCACAGGCGCAGGCTGTCGGCGTCGTCGGGCAGCAGCGCCACCAGCGGGTGGTGGCGGTTCTCGGTCACCACCACGGGCTCGAAGCGCCCTTCCACCAGCGAGCGCTCGGCCGGCAACGCCTCGGGGGGAACGCCCACGGGCAGCACGGTCTCGATGGGCGTGCCCGCATAGCCCCCCGGGCCGAACGCGCGGTCGCCGCCAATCATGGCGAACGCGCCGCCGCGCATCACGTAGTCCCGGATGCGCGGCAGGTACGGGCCCATCTCGTAGGGCGCGTAGTCGAAGTTCTGGAAGATGATCACGTCGAAGCTGCCGAGGTGCTCGCTGAAGAGCTCATCGGTGGGGAACGGGATCAGCGCCAGCTCCTCCGAGGGGGCCATCGTCAGGTCGTTCACGGTCCGCAAGATGAAGAACGAGATGAGGTCGATGGCCGGGTCGCGCTTCAGGAACACGCGCAGGAAGCGCACGTCCCAGCTGGGCTGCCCGGTCACCAGCAGCACGCGCAGCTTGTCGCGCCGCACGTTCACCAGGAAGGAGCGCTCGTTGTTGCTGGGCACGGCGTCGTCGGCCGTCACCGGGATGCTCACGCGGTAGAGCGAGCGGCCGAGGCGCGTGGGGGTCAGCTCGAGCGTCACGTCCACCTGACCACCGGCCGGGATGGTGACCGTCTGCTCGCGCAGCAGCTCTTCGCCCTGCCAGAGGCGCAGCGGAACGCGACGCGGCTCGTCCACCGTCGTGGCCAGCTGCACCCGCACGCGCAAGGGCTGCCGCAGGTAGCCCACCGAGTCGGCGCGCAGCGCGCGGATCGCGTCGTCGCTCAGCTCGTCGTCGGCGCCCAGCGCCACGGCGTGCACGCGCACCCCATCGAGGTCGAAGTCCTCCGGCAGCGTGGTCACGTCCGTGTCCGCGCCGTCGGAGACCACCAGCACCGCGCCGATCTCGAGGTCGCCGTCCTGCGCGTTGAGGCGGCGCAGCCCCTCCACCAGGCGCGAGCGGTCTTCGTCCGTGGGGTAGTCGTCCGCCAGCTCCGCCAGCGATGTGTCGTCGAGGTCCACGCCGAAGCGCAGCACGCGCGCCGTGGCGGCCGCGGGCTGCCCCTTCCAGGCCTCCGCGAGCGCGCGCGCTTCCTCGGCGCGCGAGGACGACCCGAGCGCGAGGCTCACGCTGTGCGACGTGTCGAACAGCACCACGAGGCGGCCGTCGATGGACTCGTGCTGCTCCTGCGAGCAGCCGGGACGCGAGCACACCACGAAGATCAGGACGAGCGACCCGCAGCGCAGCGCACGCAGGGCCTTGCGACGCGCCGGGGCCAGGCTCGCCACGTCGCGCCAAGCCAGCACGCCCAGCGCCAGGCACGCCACGAAGAGCAGGGCCGCGACGAGCGCGCCACCCGGGACGCCGAACAGGAACGTCGCGGGCACCATGAGCCCAACGCTCAGGGCGTGCCTCCTCGTCGCCGCATGATGAAGGGCACGTGCACCTGGTCGTCTTTGTAGTCGAGGCAGAGCGCGTACATGATCAGGTTCACGCCCAGCCGGATGGCCAGCTCGCGCTCCGTCTCGCCCCCCTCGACGGCGTGCTGCCACGTCCCGAGGTTGTCGCGCGCCCACGCGCCGCCCATGTCGGCCCGGCTGTAGACCACCCCCAGGCGGCCCTCGCGTTCGATGCCCTCGAGCGCACCTCGGCTGCGCAGGCGGCCCGCCGGCCCGTGCAAGAGGTAGAACGCGCGGAACAAGGTGTGCTCGCTCGAGATGGGCCGCAGCGGGCGCGTGGGGAAGGCGCGCTGCAGCAGCCGCCGCACGCTCGTGTCGAAGGCGTCGCGCGTGGGCTCGGCGTCGTCCACGATCAAGAAGCCACCGAAGTCCACGAAGCGCCGCAGGCCGTTCACCTCGGCCTCGCTCGGGTCGGGGAACCCCTCGTCTCCGGCCAGGTACAGCAGCGGGGTCTCGAAGATGGACGGGTCGTCCAGGCGCGCGCGCGAAGGCCGCAGCCGCGTCTCGATGCTGGTGCGCTTGCGGGTCTCCCAGGCGATGCGCCGGCGCGCGCTGGGGCGGGGCTCGTCCTCTTCGCGGCTCTGCCCGAGCGCCACGCCGCGCACGTCCACCCGCGTGGCCTCGCCGATGCCGCGCGCCGAGGGCACGGCCGCCAGCAGCGACAGCAGCCCGGAGCACAGCGCGAGCGCGCACGTCACGAGGCGGCGAGAGGGGCTGAGCGAGGCGCGCATGGTGGGCGGACCATAGCACCCGGTGCCCGCGCGGCGACGGGGCGACCCGGGTCGTTCGGCTGGAACTTGCGCAGGAGGCCCCGGAACGCAAGTCTAGGCTGTGCGCACTGCCCACCCTGCCCGGCCGACCCTGGTCGTGGACGCCCGACCCTTAGGGCCCGCGCAGCGCCTCCGGTGGGGCGTGCTGCTGTGGTTGGGGCTCGGCGCGACGCTAGCCGCATGCGGGGGGAGCGCCCCTGAAGACGCGGGTGTCGAGGCCTCCTCACAGCCCGGCAGCCACGTGGACGATCCCGACGGGGAGCACACCCCGCGCTACATCAGCGTGAGCCGGCCCCTCATGGGGACGATCTTCCGCATCAACGTGGTGTCCACCCCCGAGGTGGCCGAGCCCGCCGTGCGCGCCGCCTTCGCCGAGATCGCGCGGCTCGAAGACGTGCTCAGCGAGAACCGCGAGGGCAGCGAGATCGCGCGCATCAACGCGAGCGCGGGGCGCGCGCCCGTGGCGGTGGGGCCCGACGTGCTGGCCGTCATCAAGGCCGGCCTCGAGGTGTCGCGCTGGAGCGACGGCGCGTTCGACATGTCGTGGGCCGCCCTGCGCGGGCTCTACAGCTTTCCCCCGAACGAGGAGCGCATCCCGAGCGCGCGCGAGCTGCGTCGTCAGCTGGCGCTGGTCAGCTTCCAGGACATCGTGGTGGACGAGGCGGCGAGCACCGTGTTCCTGCGCCGCGAGGGCATGGTCATCGGCACCGGCTCCATCGCCAAGGGCTACGCGCTCGACCGCGCGAGCGCCGTGCTGCTGGCGGCCGGCATCACGGACTACATGATCTTCGGCGGCGGCCAGGTGCAGCTGCACGGCCAGCGCGGCGCGCGCAACTGGCGCGTGGGCATCCAGCACCCGCGCCAGCAAGGTCAGAACAACTACTTCGGGGCGCTCGAGGCCACCGACGCGAGCATCAGCACGTCGGGCGACTACGAGCACTTCTTCTTCCGTGACGGGCGGCGCTACCACAGCGTCATCGACCTGCGCACGGGCCTGCCTGCCGATCAGGTCATGAGCGTGACCCTGCTGGCGCCTTCGGGGCTGTACTCCGACTCCCTCAGCACGGCGGTGTTCGTCCTCGGCGCCGAGCGCGGGCTCGAGATGCTGCAGGCCACGGGCCTCCGAGTGGAAGCCGTGGTGGTGGACCGAGCCTGCCGCGTGCACATGACCCCGGGCACCGAAGCGCACGTGACCCTCAACGCCAGTCTGCTCGACGGTGTCCTGCCGGAGTGTGTTCCATGACCCACGGTGCCGAGTCCCTGCCTGTCCCCAAGACCACCATCCTGGTGGTGGACGACGAGCGCAACATCCGTCGCACGCTGCGCATGGTGCTCGAGGGCGCCGGCTTCGAGGTGGCCGAGGCCGAGAGCGCCGAAGCCGGCCTGCTGGCGCTCGACGAGCACGAGATCGACCTGATTATCCTCGACATCCGGCTGCCCAAGATGAGCGGCATCGAAGCGCTCGAGAAGATCCGCGCGCGCCCCGAGTCGCGACGCCTGCCCGTGCTGATGGTCTCCGGCCACGCCTCCGTCGCCGAGGCCGTGCAGGCCGTGCAGCTGGGCGCCACCGACTTCTTCGAGAAGCCCCTCGACCGCGAGCGCGTGCTGGTGAGCGTGCGCAACGCGCTCAAGACCTGGCAGCTGGAGCGCGAGGTGGAGCGCCTGCGCGGTCAGGTGCAGCACCGCTACGAGATGATCGGCGAGAGCCCCGCCATGCGGCAGCTCTTCGCGCAGGTGGAGAAGGTGGCCCCCACCAACGGCCGCGTGCTCATCACCGGCGAGAGCGGCACGGGCAAGGAGCTGGTGGCGCGCGCGCTGCATCGCTTGAGTCAGCGCAGCAAGGACCCGTTCGTGAAGGTCAACTGCGCGGCCATCCCGGCCGAGCTGATCGAGAGCGAGCTGTTCGGCTACGAGCGCGGGGCCTTCACCGGCGCGGCGGGTCGCAAGAAGGGCGTCTTCGAGCTGGCGCACGGGGGCACGCTCTTCCTCGACGAGATCGGCGACATGAGCGCCAGCGCGCAGGCCAAGGTGCTGCGGGCCCTGCAGAGCGGCGAGATCATGCGCGTGGGCTCCGAGCGCAGCATCGCGGTGGACGTGCGCATCGTGGCCGCCACCAACCGCGACCTCGAGGCCGACGTGGCGGAGGGCCGCTTCCGCGAGGACCTCTTCTTCCGCCTCAACGTGGTGCCGCTGCGCACCCCGGCGCTGCGCGAGCGCGCCACGGACATCCCTGCCCTGGCGGTGTCGTTCCTGCGCGAGTTCTGCCGCGAGAACGGGCTGCGCGAGAAGCCCATGGACGAAGACGTGCTCGAGGCGCTGGCCGAGCGCTCGTGGCCCGGCAACGTGCGCGAGCTGCGCAACGTGGTGGAGCGCATGGCCATCCTGAGCGGCGACTACATCGGCCTCGACGACCTGCCGAGCCTCGGACGGCTCTCGCGGGAGCGCGCCGCCGAAGACCACGGCAGCGGGTCGTCGCAGCGCCCGTCGTCCATCCCCATCTCTGTGGACAGCGGTGGCGAGCGGCTGTCCCTGCGCGACTACCGTGAGGTGGCCGAGAAGCAGTACATCGTGGCCACGCTGGACGAGGTCCAGTGGAACATCAGCCGCGCCTCCCAGCTGCTGGGCGTGGAGCGCACCAACCTGCACAAGAAGATGCGCGCCTATGGCATCCGGCGCGCCGACGAGGCCGGATGATCGTACGCAGTGTGAAGCTCTTGTGGTCCCTCTTGGTGTTCGCCGCCGTGCTGTGGTTCGCCCTCTTCGTGGAGCTGGGCGAGCGCACCCTCTTCCAGCACATCCTGCGCATCGCGCAGACCGACGAGGCCCAGGACCTGGGCCGCGAGGTGAACGAGGCCGGCCGGCGCGCGAGCGAAGAGGTGGAGCGCACCGTGGAAGAGTCCGCGCGCGAGCGCTTGGAGCGTGAGCTGAGCGACGAAGACGGCGGCGTGGCTCAGGAGCCCTGACGCTTCTTCCACTCCTCCACGAACTCCCAGTCGGCCAGCAGGCCCTTGCGGATGAGCAGGGTGAGCAGCGAGGCGAAGAGCACCTCCCACTGCTGGTCGGGGAGCACGTCGCTCACGTCGGCTCCCTGCGCGCGCGCCAGCAGCGCGGACACGAGGTCGCTCGCGGTGAGCCCGCCCTCGGTGGCCTGCTGGGCGTCCTGGCGCTTCGAGCCCGGCGCCGGTAGGCGCACCGTGGTGCCGTCCAGCAGCGTGAGCGTGACCATCTTCACGCCGGTGGGGGCGGCGGCCTCGGCGGGCGCGGCGGCGTCGCCACTGCTGGAG
>CAZEAA010000110.1:0-15288 GCA_964510015.1 uncultured Sandaracinaceae bacterium | reverse complement strand
CGATTCGCTCCATCGAAGACATCACGCCATTGCCGCACAATGGATGCCGCCCGCCCCCGCGGCGCCCGTGCGTCCTCGTCCCCCGGTGGACGACGACGACGGCGACGACGAGGACGCCACCATGGTCGCCTCCATCCCGCAGGAGCTGCTGGCACAGAGCTCGAGCGAGAGCGCGGCCAACGAAGAGGAGCGCCACTTCCGCGAGGTCTTCGACCGCTTCGTGGCGCTGAAGCAGGAGTGCGGCGAGAGCGTCGCGGGCCTGACCTTCGAGAAGTTCGAGGTCACGCTGCAGAAGAACCGCGACGCCATCCTGGGGCGCCACGAGGCCGCGCGCGTGCGCTTCACGGTCTACACCAAGGGTGGCAAGGCCGCCCTCAAGGCCACGCCCCTCAAGGAGTGACGCGAGCCCGCGCGGGTGGCTCGCTCACTTGCGCGCGCCGCGACCGGCCGAAGCGGCCACGGGCTTCTCCAGCCGACCGAGCATCGCGACCAGCGCGGTGAGGGTGCGCTGCAGCTCGCTCATGGCGGGCTCGCGGGGACGACTGTCACGTTCGTCCATGTAGAGCGCCCGGCTGAGCTCGAGCTGCACCGCGTGGACCCCCGCCGCCGGCCGGCCGTAGTGGGCCGTGCTGTGCCCGCCACGATACGGCGTGTCGTGCGCGACGCTGAGCCCACGCGAACGAAAGTGATGGTCCACCGCATCGATCACGCTCGGGGCGGCCGAGGACCGACCGAGCGTCCCGGGCACCACGTCGGCGCGCGTGAGGATGGGGCCGCCCCGCACGTCACGCCCCATGGACGGCATGGAGTGCCCCGCCAGCAGGATGGCGTAGCCGTGGCGCGCGACCGTCTCCGTGATCAGCTCACCGAGCAGCGCGTGGTAGGGCTCGTAGAACAGCGCGAGCCGACTCGCGTAGCGCTCGGCGCTGAGGGGCCGGCGAAGCACCGGAGCGCCGTCGGTGGCGATGCGCCAGATGACCCCTCGCCCGCCCACGGACTGCGCCCCGTTGGCGTTCACGACCGCCAACGGGTCCACGTCGGTGGCGCTGCGGTTGAGGTCCACCACGTAGCGCGAGACCTTCGCCACGAGCAGCGTGGCGCCCACCGAGGGGGCCTGTTCGAACAGCGTGTCGACCCACGGGTCGGCGTCGCGCATGAGCGACTCCTTCGGCGCGATGAGCTCGTCGGCGACCTGCTCGGGGATGGCCAGCCCCGCGTGGGGCACCTCCACGATCACCGGGCTCGGAACGCCCGCTGGCCTCACCAGCTCGAAGAACGACATGCACGCGAGGTGTATCGCGGAACGCTGCGAGCGGAAAGGCCGGCCAGCAAACGAACGCCGCTGGGAATAGCGGGGTCCCCCACGCGTAAACTCGGGAGCCAAAGCGCTTCGTGCGCGCGGTGCACGGTAGTCATGCGCCGCGCGGTCCGGTATGTTGCGGTCACGCGCACTCCCATCATCGTGCGCGAGAGGAGTTTCGAATGGTCTTCGGAAGGGTTATGAACTTCGTCAAGGACGGCATCCAGGAGATGCTGATCCAGCGGCCCGACGACAAGAAGAGCTTGATCGTCTACAAGCATCCGGAGAACACGATCCCCACCGGGGCTCAGCTCACCGTCGACGCTGACGAAGCCGCCGTGTTCTTCCGTGACGGAAGCCTCGTGGGTGCCCTGCGCACCGCCGGCGTGGGCCAGCGCCACACGCTCACGTCGCAGAACATCCCCATCCTCGGCCGTCTGGTGGACAGCGTCACGGGTGGCAACATCTTCGTGACCGACCTGTACTTCGTCACCATGCGCCCCATCTACGGGCAGCGCTTCGGTGGCGCCCTCGGCTACATCGAGGACCCGATGCTGGGCGAGATGGTGTCGCCGCGCATCTTCGGCGAGTACGCGTTCCGCATCTTCGATCCCGAGCGCTTCATCGTGAACTACGTGGGCTTGCAGAACGCGGGCAGCAACGAGGACGTCTCGCGCTGGCTCACGGGCAAGTTCATGAACTCCGTCACCACCGTCATCGGTGAGGTGATGGAGTCCGAGCAGAAGAGCATCCTGCAGCTCATGCGGCTGCAGCAGCAGCTGGCGCAGACGTTCTTGCAGCGCTGCCCGGACCTCAACGACATCGGCGTGCAGATCACCGACGTGGGCGAGTTCCGCGTCAACCTGGACGAGGCCGAGGAGGCGCAGCTGAAGGCCGCGCAGGCCGAGATCGGCACCGCAAAGCGCCAGGCGCGCGCGGCGCAGATCGGCATCGGCACCGCACAGGCGCAGGCCGCGCAGAAGCAGTTCGAGCTGGACCAGAAGTTCCAGCAGGACGCGCGCTACGTGCAGGGTCTCGCGGGCGGCAACTTCGGCGCGTACGCGGCCGGCGCGGCCATGATGGGCGCGGGCGAGGGCATGGCCAAGGGTGGTGGCGAGGGCGGCGGCGGCGGCATGATGGCCGGTGCGGGCCTCGGCGCCGGCTTCGGCATGGCCAACATGATGATGGGTGCCATGCAGCAACCGGGGCAGCCGGGGCAGCAGGCGCCCCAGCAACCCCAGGCGCCGGTGGCGGCGGGCGGCACGGTCACGTGTCCGGGCTGTCGCGCCAACGTGGCTCCCGGCAAGTTCTGCGCCGAGTGCGGCACCAGCCTCAGCCCCGCGCCGAAGTTCTGTCCGGGCTGCGGCACGCAGGGCCAGCCCGGCGCCAAGTTCTGCGCGAACTGCGGGACCGGCTATCCCGCTTGAGCCGACCAACGCCCAGCGGCCCGTGACGGGTGCGGCTTCTCGCACCCGCGCGGGCAGCGCGATGGTAAACTGAGCGCATGCGTTTCTGCCCCGCATGCGCTTCGCGCTTTTCCCAAGACGTGAGGTTCTGCCCCACGGACGGGCAGCCCACGCAGCAACTCCCCGAGGAGAAGCAGGAGAACGTGGACCCGCTGCTGGGCAGCGTGGTCGACAACCGCTACCGGGTGGATCGCGTGCTGGGTGAGGGAGGCATGGGCGTGGTGTACGCGGCCATGCACGTCACGCTCGGCAAGCGCGTGGCCCTCAAGGTGCTGCGCGGCGAGATGGCCCGCGACGACGAGGTGGTGAAGCGCTTCGTGCAAGAAGCGCAGGCGTCGTCGTCCATCGGGCACGCCAACATCATCGACATCACGGACTTCGGGCGCCTGCCGGACGGCACGTCGTACTTCGTCATGGAGTACCTCGAGGGTCTGTCGCTCACGCAGCTCATCGAGCAGGGCGGCTCCATGGGCGGCGACGAAGCGCTCGGCATCATCGAGCAGGTGGCGTCGGCGCTCAGCGCGGCGCACGGGCGCGGCATCATCCACCGCGACCTCAAGCCCGACAACATCTTCCTGGTGAAGCGCGGCCAGCAGAGCCACTTCGTGAAGGTGCTCGACTTCGGCATCGCGAAGGTGGGCGGCGCCAACAGCAAGCTCACCAAGACCGGCATGGTGTTCGGCACGCCCTACTACATGTCGCCCGAGCAGGCCGCGGGTCAGACCATCGACGCGCGCACCGACATCTACGCGCTGGGCATCATCATGTACGAGATGTTCACCGGGCAGGTGCCGTTCGATGGCGACACCTTCATGGGCATCTTGAGCAAGCACATGTTCGAGACCCCGGTGCCGCCGCGCGAGCGCGTGGCGTCGGCGCAGCTGCCTGCGGAGCCCATCATCCTGCGGTGCCTCGCGAAGCGCCCGGAAGACCGCTACCCCAGCATGGATGCGCTGATCGGAGACCTGCGGTCCGTCGACTCCATCGCGCCCGTCGCCATCGGTCGGTCGGCCAGCCAAGCGCCGCCCCCACGCAACGTGGCCGGCAAGATCCACACGCCAGCCGCCCGCTTCCGGCAGTCCGGCAGTCAGCCGAGCGCGTCGAACACCGGTCGCTGGGTGGTGCTGGGCATCGTCGTCGTGCTGCTCTTGCTTGGCGGCGTGGCCGGCGCGGCGATGGCGCTCATGCAGCCCCGCGAGGAGACCGCAGGGGCCGTGGCCGTGGTGCCGAGCGTGACCAGCGTGGCAGCGCCCACCCCCGCACCGCACGTCCCGGCCGCGCCTCCCGTCGTCCCCACCGCGGTGGCGCCAGCCGCGCCGGACGAGGTGGTGCTCGAGGCCCCGCGTTCGATGGTCATGATCGCCACGGAGCCGCCTGGCGCCATGATCGAGCACGATGGCGCGCTCATCGGCAACACGCCGCTCGAGTTCCCGCGGCCCTTGGACAGCGCCACCACCGAGCTCGCGATCTCCCTCGACGGCTACGAGAGCGCGCGCGTGTCCGTCTCCACGCACTCGCCCGAGCGCATCGACGTGCCGTTGCGCGCCGACTCGTCTCGTCGCCGGAGCGGTAGCACCAGCAGCAGTAGTAGTAGCGCGGCCGCGCGCCCCGCAGCCTCGTCCGCACCCGGGCCGGCCGCCCCCACCCCCGCCGTGGCACCGACCCCCGCACCCGCCGCCGTCCGCGCGCCGGACGTCGTCGACCCCTGGGATCACTGAGCCACGTTATGCCCAAGACCTTCTCCGTCCTTCGTCCGGTTGGTCGGCTCCGCGCCACAGGGCCGCTGCTGCTCGTCTTGTTGGGGCTGATGACGGGCTGCGGCGGCGGCAGTACCGGGAGCACCACCGGCAGAGCCACGCGCTACGTCACCGTCGAAGGGCCCGGCGCCACGCACTACACCACGGACGCGGCCGCCGAGACGCCCGGTGACGACGACGCCGGGCGCATCGCCCACGCGGCGCTCGAGCTGAGCAGCGGCGCCGGGCACACGCTCACGCTCGACGCGCGGCTCTCGCAGCTGGCGTCCATGGTGGGCGCCGAGATCGCGAGCCAGGGCGGAGCCCCCACCGCAGAGGTGGTGCAGTTCTTCGCGAGGCACCTCGGCTTGGTGGAGCCCGTGCCCGCCGTCGCCTACGTCACTTATGCCGACAGCGCGTCGGTGATGGCGAGCCTGGCGGAGCAAGTGACCGACCTGCTGGGGCGCGACACGTTCACGCACCTGGGTGTCGCCACGCTGCCCGCGGGCGACGAGCGCATCGCCGTGCTGGTGATGACGCACCGTGGGCTCGAGCTCACCGCCGTCCCGCGGGTGCGCGAGACGGGCGCCCTGCTGCTGTCCGGCACGCTGACCGGCGACCTGCAGAACCCCGAGGTGGTGCTCTTGCACCCGGACGGCCACACGCAGCGCGCGCCAGCCGGCGCCGGCCCCCGCTTCCAGGTTCGGCTGCTGCTGCCCAGCTCGGGCACGTACTCGGTGGAGCTGCTCGCGCGCGCAGGCGCCTCGGGCATCACGGTGCTCGCCAACTTCCCGGTCTACGTGGACGAGGCGGCGCCCACGCGGCTGGCGGTCAGCGCGGCCGACTCCCCGGGCATCGCCTCGGCGGACGACGTGCGTGACGCGCTGGTGGAGCGCATCGCCGAGGAGCGCGCGCGCGCTGGGGCCCCGCCGCTGGTGTTGCACGATGGCCTCGCAGCCGTCGCCGAGGCGCACTGCCGCGACATGGCGCAGCACGGCTTCGTGGGTCACGAGTCGCCGACCACCGGCACGCCGGCCATGCGCATCACGGCAGCGGGCCTGCAGAGCGGCTTGATGCTGGAGAACGTGGGCCGCGGGTACTCGGCCAGCGAGCTCCACGGAGGCCTGATGGACAGCCCGGGGCACCGCGCGAACATCGTGGACCCGAACGTCACGCACCTGGGCATCGCGGTGGTCGCCGTCCCGGACGGTGACCGCACGGCATTCCTCGTCACGCAGGTCTTCACCCAGATGATCGCGCGTGTGGACACGGCGGCGGCCCCGGCCCAGCTGGTTCAGGCGATCAACGAGGGGCGCCGCGCGCGTCGCACCGACCCCGTGATCTCGGACGAGCTGCTGGCGCGCGCCGCCCAGGAGGCCGCCGAGGCCTACTTCGCCGACCCGACGTTGACCGAGCAAGACGTGACGGACCGCGCTAGCGCGGCGCTGCGCCGCTTCGCCATCGCCTATCGCCGCGTGGGCGCGCTGATGACCATCGTGACGCGCATCGAAGACGCCGGCCGCCTCGAGCCCACGTTCGACCCGGACGTCACCACGCTCGGCATCGGCGTGGCACAGGGCAATCGCCCCGACCAGCCGCCCAACGCCATCGTGGTGGTGATCGTGCTCGGCTGGCCGCGCTGACCCCCCGACCATGCGAGACGTGACGGCGCTGACGGGTGTCTATCAGGCGGATGGCTCGCTGCGCGGGGAGCTGCGCTACGTGGTGGGCAAGCTGCTGGGCAGCGCGCACTGCGCGCTGTGTGACATCACCCACGGCTCGGTGCGTGAGAAGCCCGGCTTCGTCGCGTGCCGCGAAGCCCTGCCCGTTCCGCTGCACAACGTGCACCTCGACGAGCGCACCCCCGAGGTGCGGCGGTTCACCGAGGGCAAGACCCCGTGCGTGGTCGCCCACACCGCCGACGGCCTCGTGCTGTTGCTGAGCGCGCAGGCGCTCGACGACTGTGGTGGCAGCGTGTCGCGCTTCCGCCACGCGCTGGACCAGGCGCTCGCCGCCCACGGCCTGCGCTTCGCCTCCCGTTCCTGAGCCGCGAGGGCCCCGGCGCAAGGCTTGCGCGCGGGACGCAGCGCGCGCCACCGCTGCGCCAACGCGCACTCTTCCCACGCGCTTTCGCGCAAACCGTGCGCGAAAGTGGCCGCCGCCGTTTGGCCCGCGGGTTGCACAGGGACGCCTCCGTGCCCCCCTTCCACATCCTCGGCGTCGCTGCCGCTGGCGCCGTCGCCGGCCTCGCGAGCATCCCGCACTGCATGGGGATGTGCGGGCCGTTGGTGGCCGGGGTGTGCGCGGGACACCGGGAGGGCGCGCGCTACCAGCTGGGCCGCACGCTGTCGTACGGCGCGCTCGGCGGCCTCGCGGGCGGTGTGATCGCGCTGAGCCTGCGCCCGCTGCCCGCCGCGCTCGCGACCGGGCTGTTGAGCGCGACGATGGCCGCGGGCCTGCTGTGGGTGGCGTTCCGCCTGGCGTGGAGCACCCGTGAGCCGGCCACGCCCTCCGAGAGCGGCGCATCCATGGCGCCCATGGACGCGCCCCTCGTTCCACTGCGCACGAAGCCCAGGCGCAGCGGGACGCCATCGCGCTGGGCCAAGCTGGTGCGGCCGTTCCTCGCGTCGCCGCTCTTGGTGGGCGCGCTCAGCGCGCTGCTGCCGTGCGCCGCCCTGCTGAACATGGGGGTCCTCGCGGCCGCGAGCGGGAGCGCCGCGGCAGGGGCGCTCACGGGCGTGGCGTTCGCGACCACCACGGGCGTGGGCTTGGCCACCAGCGTGTGGGCCAGCACGCTGCTGAGGCAGAGTCGCGAGGGCTCGCTGCTCGTGGCGGCGGTGCTCGTGCTGGGCGCGGGCATCGTGACCGTGCGCGCCGTGCCGAGCCTCGTTGGCGGAGCGAGCGCGAGCGAGGGCGGCCCCGCGTGTCACGCCGAACTGCCGCGCGGTGGCGACGAGGTGAGCCGATGACCCGCCCCGCGCGCGCCGTCGCCTGCGACCACTGCGGCCTTCCCGTGGACGTGGTGGGCGAGCGCTTCTGCTGCGACGGCTGCGCCAACGTGTACGAGCTGTTGCACGCCGAGGGCCTCGGGCGCTTCTACGACCTCCGCCGCGGCGTCGGGCGCCCCCTCGACGATGCCCCGACCCGGGCCGCTGGCGCGTGGCTCGAGCTGCTCGAGAGCGAGCTCGAGGTGGCGGCGGACGAGCGCCCCCTCGAGACCTTCCACGTGGCGCTCGACCTCGACGGCCTGCACTGCGGAGCGTGCGTGTGGTTGATCGAGAAGACCTTCGCGCGGACGGCCGAGCGCGCGGGGACGCCCGGGCGCGTGTCGGTGAACCCGGCGCTCGCGCGCGTGTCCCTCTCGCTCTCTCCGCGCTTCCCGCTGCGGGCGTGGCTCGATGAGCTGACGCGCTTCGGCTACCGCTCGGGGCCCGCGTCCGATGACGATGCGCGCACGCGCAGCTCCGGGCTGCTGATCCGCAGCGGCCTGTGTCTCGCGCTGGCCGGCAACACCATGCTGCTCTCGCTGGCGGAGTACGCGGGGCTGAGCGGGGGCATGCTCGCGCGGCACGTACACGCCATGACGTTCGGGGCGGCGACGCTGTCGGTGCTGATCGGCGGCAGCGTCTTCTTCCGGTCGGCGTTCGCCTCGCTGCGCGCGGGGGTGCTGCACTTCGACGTGCCCATCGCGCTGGGCCTCGGGCTCGCCTACGCCGGCGCGGCGCTGCGCTTCCTGCTGGGCGATGGACAGACGCCGTACCTCGACACCGTGGCGGTCTTCACCGCGTTCATGGTGCTGGGGCGCTACCTCCAAGAGCGCGCGCTCGAGCGCTCGCGCCGGCGCCTGCTGAGCGACGACTCGTACCGCACGCTGCTCACGCGGCGCCTGGTGAAGCCCACGCAGGGCGAAGAGCTGGTGCCCTGCGAAGCCCTCGAGGTGGCCGACACGATCGTGCTCCGGCGTGGCGACCTCGTCCCCGTCGCGGCCTGGGCCTGCGCGTCCACCGCTTGCTCGCTCGACTGGATCGAGGGCGAGAGCGAGCCGCGCCGCTTCGAAGAGGGCACCTGCATCCCCGCGGGCGCGTTCTACCTGGGCACGGCGCCCGCGCGCGTCATCGCCAGCGAGCGCTTCGCCGACTCGGCGGTGCTGCGCCTCTTGCAGCGCGACCGGCAGACCACGCCGCGCCAGGACGTCTTCTGGTCGCTGTTGTCGCGCTACTACGTGATGGGCGTGCTGGCCGCGGCGGTCGCGGCGTTCGCGCTCGCGTACGTCCGCAGCGCGAGCCTCATGGACGCCCTCTCGGTCGCCACGGCGGTGCTGGTCGTCACGTGCCCGTGCGCGTTCGGGATCGCGGTGCCGCTCGCGCACGAGCTGGCGCACTCGGAGCTGCGGCGCCATGGAGCGTTCTTGCGCAGGCCGGGGGTGCTCGACCGCTTGCTGGCGATCCGCCGGGTGGTGTTCGACAAGACGGGCACCCTGACCACCGGCGCGCTGCAGGTGGTCGCTGCGGTGGGCAACGCCACCACGGCCGTGGACGCCGGGCTCGATCGCGCGGCGCAGAGCGCGCTGATGGCGCTGGTCGGAGCACAGGACCACCCGAAGAGCGTGGCGCTGCGCAAGTCCCTCCGCGCCGCGCCCTACGACGCCGAGATCGCCTCGCGCGTGGTCGAGGTGGCTGGCCGCGGCGTGGAGGTCGAGCACCACGGCGCCCTCTATCGGCTGGGTGCGCCGGCGTGGGCCACGCCCGTGGCCACTCCCGACCACGTGGACCTCGTGTTCGCGCGCTCCGGTGAGCCGCTGCTCGCCCTGACCACCCACGAGACGGTGCGACCGGGCGCGGCCCAGCTGATGAGCGACCTGCGGAAGCGCGGGGTGACGCCCTACATCCTGAGCGGCGACCGTCAGGCCCGCGTGGATGCGCTCGCGGAGGCCGTGGGCATGATGCCGGCGAGTGGACCCGAGGCCGCGGGCACCGCGGTCGGCGACGCCTCCCCCGACGACAAGGCCGCGTTCGTGCGTGCGCTGGGCGGCGAGGGCACGCTGATGGTGGGCGACGGCCTGAACGACGCGCTGGCCCTCGACCTCGCCGGGGTGTCGGCCACGCCGGCGAGCGATCGGCCCTTCGTGGCCAGCCGCTGCGACTTCTACCTGACCAGCCACGGCCTCGACGGCATCCGCGACGCCATCGACATCGCGCGCCACTTGCGGCGCGTGGTGCGCGTGGATCTGGCCATCGCCGTGCTCTACAACGTGGGCGCCGTGGCGGTGGCCATGAGCGGCGCGATGCGGCCGTGGTTGGCCGCCATCCTGATGCCCGCGAGCTCGCTGCTGACGGTGGTGTTCACCGTACACGCCATGACCCGCGGGCGTCGTGCCCGGGAGCGGAGCGCCGCATGGAAGTGATGTCGCTGCTGCTGTTCATCGGCGTGGTGTTCGTGCTGACCGCGTCGCTCGCCTTCGCGCTGAGCGCGCACATCGGGACGTTCGACCACACGGAGCGGCTGGCCCTGCTGCCGCTCGAAGACCCTCAAGCCCCCGCGCGGCAGCCCGCCGCGCCCGAACAGGAAGTCGAGAATGAAGACCCAACGAATCGAGTATGACGACCGCATCGTGCGGGCGTTCCTCTGGGCATCCGTGATCTTCGGGATCATCGGGATGCTCGTGGGCGTCGTGGTCGCGCTCCAGCTCGCGTGGTGGCCTGCGAACGCGGCCCCGTGGCTGAGCTTCGGGCGGCTCCGGCCCCTGCACACCAACGCGGTCATCTTCGCGTTCGTGGGCAACATGCTCTTCGCGGGCGTGTACTACTCCACGCAGCGCCTGACCAAGGCGCGCATGGCGTCGGACAAGCTCTCGTGGATCCACTTCGCCGGCTGGCAGGGCATCATCCTCGCCGCCGTCGCCACCCTGCCCCTCGGCTTCTCGCAGGCCAAGGAGTACGCCGAGCTCGAGTGGCCGATCGACGTGGCCATCGCGGTGGTGTGGCTGGTGTTCGCGGCGAACTACTTCTGGACACTCGCGAAGCGGCGCGAGAAGCACCTCTACGTGGCGCTCTGGTTCTACATCGCCACCATCGTGACCGTCACCATCCTGCACGTGGTGAACAGCCTCGCCATCCCGGTGAGCGGCCTCAAGAGCTACTCGGTGTTCGCGGGTGTGCAGGACGCGCTGGTGCAGTGGTGGTACGGCCACAACGCGGTCGCCTTCTTCCTCACCACGCCGATCCTCGGCATCATGTACTACTTCCTGCCGAAGGCCGCCGACCGCCCGGTCTTCAGCTACCGGCTCTCGATCATCCACTTCTGGGGCCTGGTCTTCATCTACATCTGGGCGGGCCCCCACCACCTGCTCTACACGGCGTTGCCGGACTGGGCGCAGACGCTCGGGATGGTCTTCAGCCTCATGCTGTGGGCGCCTTCGTGGGGCGGCATGCTCAACGGCCTGCTCACGCTGCGCGGCGCGTGGGACAAGCTGCGCACGGACCCCGTCCTCAAGTTCTTCGCGGCCGGCGTGACGTTCTACGGCATGGCCACGTTCGAGGGACCGCTGCTGTCCATCAAGAGCGTCAGCGCGCTGGCTCACTACACGGACTGGATCATCGGGCACGTGCACGCCGGCGCGCTCGGCTGGAACGGCTTCATGGCCGCGGGCATGTTCTACTGGCTGGTCCCGCGCCTGTACGGCACCAAGCTGCACTCGGTCGCGGCCGCGAACTTCCACTTCTGGATCGGCACGTTCGGCATCCTGCTCTACGTCACCGCGATGTGGACCGCGGGCATCCAGCAGGGCCTCATGTGGCGCGAGATGGCGCCCGGCGGCGGCCTCGCCTACCCGGACTTCGTGGAGACGCTGACGGCCCTGCGTCCCATGTACTGGATGCGCTTGGTGGGCGGCACCGTCTACCTCATCGGCTTCATCATCATGGCCTGGAACCTGGTCATGACCGCGCGCAGCGGCGCCGCGGTGAACGGCGAGGTCGAAGTGACCGTCGACGCCTCGCCCGAAGCGCCCCGTGAGAAGGCCACGCTGAAGGAGCTGCTGATCTCGCCGCCGGTGATCGTCAGCGCGCTGGTCATCGGGCTGGTCATTGCGGCCGGCTACCTCGAGGTGGTGGCGTCGCTCACCTTCGTGGTGCTCGCGTTCGCCGTCGCGTTCATCACCCTCTTGGTGCTCAACATCGGGAAGCAGCCGGGCAAGGCCAGCTGGCACTCGCTCATCGAGGGGCGCACGGGCGTGTTCACGGCGCTCACCATCCTCGCGGCGCTGGTGGGTGGTGTCGCCGAGATCGTTCCGAGCGTGGTGGCGGCCCCCGAGGCCATCACCAGCACCACCAACGTCCCGTACAGCGCCCTCGAGGTGGAGGGGCGCGACGTGTACCTGCGCGAGGGTTGCTACACGTGTCACTCGCAGATGATTCGGCCCTTCACGTGGGAGACCGCGCGCTACGGGGCCGTGTCCTCGCCGGACGACTCGATCTTCGACCACCCCTTCCAGTGGGGCTCGCGGCGCATCGGTCCGGACCTGGCGCGCGTGGGCGGCAAGTACTCGCACACCTGGCACTTCCGCCACATGGTCAACCCGCGCGAGATCTCGGCGGCGTCCAACATGCCGCCCTTCGCGCACCTCGCCGGAGAGAGCCTCGACTTCGGAGACACGGCCGCGAAGATGCGCGCGCTGCGCACGGTGGGTGTGCCCTACACCGCCGAGCAGATTCAGCGCAGCGAGCAGAGCGCTCACGCCCAGGCGCAGGAGATCGCGGACTTCCTGGCCAACGAGGCCGGCACACGTCTGTGCGAGGGCGATCAGCTCGATGACGGGTGCGACCTGGTGGTGGACAGCCGCATGACCGCGGTCATCGCCTACCTGCAGCGCCTCGGACGGATCCCCGAAGGGGGCATGTACGACGCGCCGACGACCAACCCGGTCGCGGCCAACACAGGAGCAACCCCATGATCAGCTGGCTCGCCTCCGACTTCTTCTCGCAGAGCCCGGTGCTGGCGTTGCCCGTAGCCGCGCTGCTGCTGTTCATGGCGCTGTTCACGGCGATGGCCGTACGAGCCCTGCGCCTCCCCGCGGCCGAGGTCCAGAGCCTCGCCGACCTTCCCATGACGCGAGACACCGAGCGCGCGGCGCGCGAGGGAGAGAGCCACCATGTCTGACGAGAAGCGACACGACGAGATCCAGGGCGAGATCATCCACGTCTACGACGGCATCGAAGAGGCGGACAACGACCTGCCGCTCTGGTGGCTCTTCACCTTCTACGGCGCGATCCTCTTCGGCATCGTCTACTGGTACTACTACGAAGGCTTCAACGTGGGTCCCTCCCCGATGCAGGCCTACGCTGCGGAGCTACGCCGCGAGGCCGCCCAGGGCGGAGAGGTGAACGATGCGCTCATCGAGGCCCTGGCCCTCGACAGCAGCGCGGTCGCCGCAGGGCGCGAGGTGTTCACGGCGCAGTGCGCGGTCTGCCATCGCGAGGACGGCGGCGGCAACATCGGTCCGAACCTGACCGACAACCACTGGATCCACGGAGGGAGCCCGCTGACCATCCACGACACCATCCGCAACGGCGTGCCCTCGGCCTCCATGCCAGCCTGGGGCGCCATCCTCGGACCGAACGCGGTGCAGCAGGTGGCGGCCTACGTGGTGACCCTGCGCAACACCGACGTCCCGGACGGCAAGGCCCCGCAAGGGGAGGTCTGGTCCGCGGGCGGAAGCGCTCCCGACACCCGCAGCGCGAGCGACGCGGGCACCGAAGGACCCTAGCCATGAGCAAGCGCCGGCTGCCCGTAATCGACACTCCTGCCAGCTCGCTGCGCGAGGACGGACGGCGCAACTTCGTGCACCCGGCCGACGTGACGGGGCGCTTCATGACGCGGCGCCGGGTGATCTTCGCGATCCTCATCGCGGTCTACGTGGCGCTGCCCTTCGTGCAGGTGGGCGGCCGGCCCGCCATGTTCCTGGACGTGGCCCACCGGCGCTTCTTCCTGTTCGGCCTCAGCATGAACGCCCAGGACTTCTGGCTGGCGTTCTTCTTGTTGAGCGGAGTGGGCTTCGTGCTGTTCGTGGTCACCACGCTCTACGGACGCATCTGGTGCGGCTACGCGTGTCCGCACTCGGTGTTCCTCGAGGGCGTCTTCAGGCCCATCGAGCGCTTGATCGAAGGGCCGCGCGTGGAGCGCATGCGCCGCAACCAAGCCCCGCTCAGCTGGGACAAAGTGTGGCGCAAGGGCCTCAAGCACCTGGTCTTCGTGGGCACGGCCTTCCTCATGAGCCACTTCGTGCTCAGCTACTTCACCTCGCTGCCTGGGCTGCTGGACATGATGCGGCAGGGGCCCGGCGCGCACGGCGAGGCGTTCGCCTGGATGCTGGCGATGACGGCGGCGATCTACTTCAACTTCGCGTGGTTCCGGGAGCAGCTCTGCCTGGTGGTGTGCCCCTATGGGCGTCTCCAGTCGGCGCTGATCGACAACGACACGCTGGTGATCGGGTACGACACCAAGCGCGGTGAGCCCCGCGGCAAGGCCAGCGACCCCACCAACGGCGACTGCGTGGACTGCAACCGCTGCGTGGTGGTGTGCCCCACCGGCATCGACATCCGCAACGGCCTGCAGATGGAGTGCGTGGGCTGCGCGCAGTGCGTCGACGCCTGCGACGAGGTGATGCTCAAGCTCGGTCGAGCGCCGGGCCTGGTCCGCTACGACTCGCTCCACGGCCTCGACGGAAAGCCGGCGCGGTTCCTCCGTCCGCGCGTGTACTTCTACGCGTTCATGGGGTTGCTCGGCGTGGTGGTGATGACGTTCGCGCTGCGCTCGCACCAGAGCTTCGAGAGCAACCTGCTGCGCAGCGGGGCGCCCTTCGTGGTGGACGCCGAGGGCGACGTCTTGAACATGTTGAACCTGCACCTGGTGAACAAGCGCGACGAGTCCGTGACGTTCGTGGTGGCTCCGGCCGACGAGCACGACGGCCTCGCCTATCGCATCCCCAACGCCACGGTGACCATCGCGCCGCTCGCGAGCCAGCGCGTGAGCATCTTCGCCAGCTGGGACCGGGACGACGCCGAGGGCGGCGCGCCTCCCCGCAGCGTGCGGGTGCGCGTGACCAGCCAGTTCGACGACGAGTCCCGCCTCGCTGAGGTACCCTTCGTTTCTCCCCGATGACCGTGAGCACAGCATGACCGAGCGTGGACGAATCCTCGTCGTGGACGACGAGCCCAGCGCCAGGAGCGCGCTTCAGCAGCTGCTCTCGCTCGAGGGCTACGAGGTGGAGTCGGCGGCGGACGGTCGCGCGGCGCTGCTGAAGCTCGGCAGCTTCGAGCCCGACGTGGTGCTCACCGACCTGAAGATGCCCGGCATCGACGGTCTGACGCTGGTGGAGCAAGGACGCGCGGACTCTCCCCACACGGCCTTCCTGGTCATGACGGCCTTCGGCTCGGTGGACTCGGCCGTCGCGGCCATCCGCCTCGGCGCCGAGAACTACGTGACGAAGCCGCTCGACATGGACGCGGTGACCGCTCTGGTGGCCCGCGCGGTGGAGCATGCGCAGCTGCGACGGGACTCGGCCCGGCTCCGAGAGCAGCTGGGGCAGCGCCTCGACGCGCGCAACCTGATCGGCGACCACCCATCCATGCAGCGGCTGTGGAAGAGCATGGCGCAGGTGGCGAAGAGCCAGGCCACGGTGCTCATCCATGGCGAGACCGGCACGGGCAAGGAGCTCATCGCCGCCGCCATTCATCAGAACTCGCCGCGCGCGGGGCAGCCCTTCGTGAAGCTCAACTGCGCGTCGCTG
>CAZEAA010000109.1:14888-15587 GCA_964510015.1 uncultured Sandaracinaceae bacterium | reverse complement strand
GAGTACAGCCACTACTTCGCCACCGAGGCCGGCAGTGACCTCGGCTCGCAGTCCATCGCCATGCTCGCGGGGATGACCATCCACATCCCATGAGCATCCCATGACGACACGGTGCGGTCCGCGCGCCCCGTGGTAGCGTGGCGCCATGGTGGTCACCCAAGAGCGAGCCTGCGCATGAGTACCTCCCTGCTACAGCGCGGTGTCGGCGACCTGCTGGGAGACCGCTACCGCATCGTTTCGGTCTTGGGCGAGGGCGGCTTCGGCAGCGTGTACGCGGCCGACGACCTCGAGTCCGGCAAGCGCGTGGCCGTGAAGTGCCTGCACGCCCACTTGGCCGTGGACCACGACGTGGTGGTGCGCTTTCGTCGCGAGGCGCGCGCCGCCACCGAGATCGGTCACCCCGGCATCGTGCAGGTGCTCGACTTCGGGGCCCTGAGCGACGGCACCATCGTGATGGCGATGGAGCTGCTGGAAGGGGAGGACCTGGCCAGCAAGCTCGCGCGCGACGGAGCGATGCGCGTGAGCGAGGCCTGCCAGCTGGTCACCCACGTGTGCGCGGCGCTCGGGGCGGCGCACGACAAGGGCATCGTCCACCGCGACCTGAAGCCCGACAACATCTTCCTGCCTTCGGGGCCGGGAGCGCAGCCCATCAAGCTCTTGGACTTCGGCATCAGCAAGTTCCAAGCGCCGTCCGAGGGC
>CAZEAA010000109.1:0-14878 GCA_964510015.1 uncultured Sandaracinaceae bacterium | reverse complement strand
ACCATGATGACCAAGACGGGCACCGCCATGGGCACCCCGTTCTACATGTCTCCCGAGCAGGCGCAGGGGAAGCGCAGCGTGGATGCGCGCGCCGACATCTACTCGCTGGGCGTCATCCTCTTCCGGTTGCTGACCAACCAGCACCCCTTCGAAGACGACTCGTATCCCATGCTGGTGCTCAAGATCTGCACCGAGCCGCCACCCCCGGTGCGCCACTACCGCATGGACGTGCCCGCGGCCCTCGATGCGTTGATCACGCGCACGCTCAGCAAGAACCCCGACGAGCGGCCCGCGTCGTGTGCCGCGCTCGCCGCCGCGCTGCAGGCCTTCACCGCGCACGACGTGGAGCCGGTCATCACGCCAGGGGCCGCGACGCGAGGCATGACGCCGTCCGCCCTCTCGCGCGTGCACAGCCCACTGGCCATGGCCAACACGGCCATCTCGTCGGAGCCGGGTGGGCACGCCCGCGATGCCGAGGACGACCTGGATCTCGACCAAGACGAGAAGAGCGCGCTCGGCGGTGGTGGCCGGAAGGCAGCGTTGTTCGCGGCGGCCATCGCGCTCCTCGTCATCGCAGCTGCGGCCAGCTGGTTCGTGTTCGTGCGGGAGGACCCGCCGCCGCCCGTCGCCGCGGACCCGCCCATCGCGCTGCCCGTGGCCACGGACCCGGACATCGCGCCGCTGACCACGCCGCCGCCCACGTCGCTCGGCTGGCGCTTCGTGCACCCGCGACCGCGCGCCATGCCTTCGTGGCGGGCCGTGGCGGTGGGCGGCGCGGGGCTCGTGGGCGTCGTGGGCAACCGTGGCCAAGCCGGGCGCTTCGCGGAGGGGCGCCTGAGCCGCTGGGCCACCGAGACCACCGAAGACCTGCACGCCATCGTGTGGGGCGGCCCAGACACCGCGTGGGTGGTGGGCGACCGCGGCGTGCTGCGCCGCCTCGATGGCGCCAACGCGCACGTGGTGCCGTCCGGCACCGAGGCCGCGCTGCGCGACGTGATCGTGGTGTCTCCCACCGAGCTGGTCGTGGTGGGCGACGCGGGCACGTTCCTGCGCATCACCGGCACGCGCGTGGCGCCCGTCTCCACGGGCATCGAGCAGACCCTGTTCGGGGCGCACGCGCGCGACGGTGCCGTGTACGCGGTGGGCCAGGGCGGCGTCATCCTGCGCGTGGAGGGGGACCACGTGGTGACCGAGCGGCCCGGCGGCAGCAGCACCTTGCGCGCCGTGGGTGGCTGTCCGCGTGGCGACCTCTACGCCGTGGGCGATGACGGACACGTCATGCGGCGCGACGCCTCGGCGGTCTGGCGGCGGCTCTCGGGCACGGGTCGCGAGGGCTTCACCGGGATCACCTGCGACGAGGGTCGCGCGGCCGCGTCAGGCACCGGCGGGGGCGTGCTGCTGCTGGCCGGCGAGCGCTCGGTACGCCTCGACTCCGGCACGGACCAGCCCTTCCGCGACATCGCCGGGATGGACGGAGCCGCCACCTGGGTGGTGGGGGACGCCGGTCGCCTCGCGCTCATCGCGAACGACCACCTGATCCTGCTGACCGAGGGCACGTCGCACACCTTGCGCTCGGCCGCCTCGCTCGCGGGCCGGTTGGTGGTGGTGGGCGAGTGGGGCACGCTGCTGCGCGAAGGCCCCGACAAGTTCACCGAAGGCGTGAGCGGCACCGACGCGGCGCTCGCGGGCATCGCCCCCTACCAGGAGGACACGCTGGTGGCGGTGGGCGACCAGGGCGTGATGTTGGCCATCACGTGGAGCGCCGTGCGCGAGATCGACAGCCCCACCGAGCAGTCGCTGCGCGCCATCATCGCCGACGCGGGCTGGCTCACCGCTGTGGGCGCCGGCGGCACGGTGGTGCGCGGGCCGCTCGAGGCCTTGACCACCGAGACCCTCGACGGAGGTCCCACGCTGTGGGGCATCGCCGGGACCGCAGACGACGCCCTGGCCGTGGGGGACGACGGAGCCCTGGTGCACCTCACGCGCCTGACCACCACGCGCGTGCCGTGTCCGGCCGCCGCGGGCCTGCGCTTTCGTGCCGTCCACAAGGGGCCGCAGGCCTCCTTCGCGGTGGGTGTCGGCGGGGCCATCGTGCGCATCGAAGGCGAGGCGTGCGTGCTGGAACAAGCCCCCGTGGCCACGCGCGGCGCGCTCTTCACCGTGGGCCTCGACGACGCGGGCCGCGTGTTCGCCGCGGGCGAGGGTGGGGTGGCCTTCGTGCGCGCCAGCGATGGAACGTGGAGCGAGCTCGACCTGACGGTGGACGTGGGCATCTATGGCCTGCTGCGCACCGACCGTGACATCTGGCTGCTGGGCGCGAGCGGGGCCATCTTGCGGCACCCACGCACGGACACTGGCGGTGAGGCCGGCGGCACCGCCGCGGGCGGCGTGAGCGGCTAGCCGCGACCTGCCCGCAAGGCCAAAGCTCATGTCCACGCCGGCACGCGTCCCGTTCACCCTCCGCGACTTGCAGGCCGAGTGCGCCTCGGAAGCCGGCGTGCACCGGCTGGACGACGAGGGCCCGCGGTCGCTCGGGCTGCGCATCCACGTGCCACCCGAGCTCGTGGGGCGGGCCCCGTACACGAGCACCGCATACGCCTTCTTGCAGCAGCTGCGCGGCGCCATCCACGAGCACGGCCTCATCGAGTTCCCGCGTCTGCCGGTGAACCCCACCAATCACACGCTCGCGCAGCGCGCCCCGTGGGAGCACGCCTACAGCCAGAACCCGTTCCTCACGGGCACGGGCCAGCTGCTGCACCAGGACACGCCGCCGTACCCCACGGCCTTCTGGCTGGGGGCCGAGCGGCGCTTCTTCGCCACGTGGGTGACCTCGCGGCAGGGTCCGCGGCACGAGCACGCCGCGCGTCGCGGGGCACCGCACGCCACCGTGGACGACCTCCACCGCACCCTGGTGCCCGCGTCGCTGCGGGACGGCTGGGGCGTGCTGGTGAACCACCAGCCCGGGCTGCTGCTGATCGACAACAGCGACGCGAGCGGGCTCTACCACGGGCGCACGTGCCTGCCGGCCGCGATGGAGGGAGCCCGCGCGAAGGAGCCGGACGAGCCCTCGCTGGCCTTCAACGAGGTGGGCTTGCTGCAGTACATCGACACCCTCGACGAGCGGCGTGGCACCGGACACCGCTGCGCCGTGGACCGCGCCGAGGTGGTGGCCTTCCTGCGTGCCGAGGAGCGCGCGACACCCTCGCGGTGAGCGTGGAGGAGCGCCCATGGTGCAGTTCGCCCGAGCACCAGGACCCACGAGCGGCTCTCCGGGCTGCTGGTCGAGGCCCTTGCCGGCGTGTGGTGAGCACACGTTCCCGGTGACTCGAGCCATCGGCTCAGACCCGCTCGCGAGCGAGTCCTTTGGTAGAAAAGCGAAGAGGCTGTGCGATCCACGAATAGCCTAGCCGGCAAGCGCGAAATTGCGGTGCATGGGTGCGTTGTGAAATGGATTTTTCCGAGAATGTCTCGCGCGCCCAGGCGTCGATAGGGTCACGCACCGCACGGTGCCCTTCGGCGTCACGTGACGCCCCTCGTATGGAGAAGTTCGACATGAAGCAGTCTCTTTCTTTCGCCCTCTTGCTCGCCCTCGGCTCGCTCTCGGGCTGCGCCGGTCGCTCGGCTCAGGGTGTGCAGTACGCCCCCGCCGAGACCGGCATCGTGGTCACCGGAGAAGGCCGCGCGGACGCGGCCCCCGACCTCGCCGTGGTGCGCGTGGGTATCGAGGCGCGCCGCCCCACCATGGCCGAGGCCCGCGAAGCCAACGCCACCGCGCAGGCGCGCTTGCTCGAGGCCGTCCGTGGTCTCGGCGTGGCGCCTGCCGACATCCAGACGGAGCAGCTCTCGCTCCAGGCGGAGTACGACTACACCGACGCCGGCCGCCAGCTGCGCGGCTACCTCGCCACCAACATGGTGCGCGTCCGCCTGCGTGACGTCTCGCGTGCGGGGGCCGTCGTGGACGCCACCATCGCCGCCGGCGGCGACGAGGCGCGGGTCGATGGCGTGAGCTTCGAGATCGAAGACCCCACCGCGCTCCGCGTCGAGGCGCGGCGTCGCGCAGTGGCCGACGCGCGGGTCAAGGCCGAGCAGCTCGCGGCCGAGATCGGCGCCACCGTGGGTGAGCCCATCTTCATCGAGGAGACGGGTGTCGCGGTCCCCGGTCCAGTCATGATGCGCATGGCCGCTGGCGCCGACGCGGCGACCCCCGTCGAAGCGGGCACCCTCGAGACCAGCGTCTCGGTGCGGGTGCGCTGGGCCATCAACCACTGAGCGTGCTGCCGCCGCAGGTGGTCCGCGAGCCCTCGCTCTGCTTCGTGCCGGGCGAGGGCTTTCGCGCGTCGGGCCATCAACGCGTCAGGCCATCAGCGCGTCAGGCCATCAGCGGCTGACGCGGCCGAGCGCCGTGGTGGCCCGCTGGGTGTTGGCCGGGTCACGCGTGCCGATGGCCGTGATGTAGCGCTGGTACCACTCGGCGGCCTCGGTGTTGCGGCCGAGCTGCTCGTAGCACGCGGCCAAGTCGAACATGGCGTCGTGGTAGGCCGGGTTCAGCTCGATGGCGCGGCGGTACTGCGGGATGGCGTCGTCGAAGCGCTCGAGGGAGCGCAGCGCCACGGCCAGGTTCAGGATCATGGCGTGGTCGTTCGGCGTGGTGATCAGCGCGCGCCGGAACAGGTCGGCCGCTTCTTGGTAGCGACCGGTGTTGCGCAAGATGACGCCCAGATTGTTGAGCAGGCTCGCGTCGTTGGGGCTCTGCGCGAGGCCGCTCTGATACGCGGCAATCGCCTCTTCGTTGCGGTTGAGGCGTCGCAGGGCCACGCCGAGGTTGCCCCAGCTGGACGTGTCGTCGGGCCGCAGCTCCACGGCGCGCCGCAGCGATGGCACGGCGTCTTCGAAGCGCCGCAGGCGCACCAGCGTGGCGCCTACCATGGCGTGCCCGTCGGCGTGGGTGGGCTGCAGCTCTGCCACCCGGCGATAGGCCGCGAGCGCTTCCTCCAAGCGGTCGAGCTCACGCAGCACCGACCCGCGCGTAAGGTGCGCCGCCGCGAGGGTGGGCTCGAGGGCCAGTGCCGCATCGCACTCGGCCAGCGCCTCGGTCCAGCGCCGCGCCTGCTTGTGCACCACGGCCGCGCGGTAGTGGGCCTGCGCCGGCGTCACTTGCTGCGCCTCGGCAGAGGGCACTTGCCCAAGCGTCACGGGAGCGCTCCCGAGGGCGAGGGACAAGAGGAGCTGAGGGACTCGAGCTGGCCGGCGCATACGCATCCGCCCACTATAGCGGCCCCGCCGCGCGACCGGGAGAGGTTGCGTGACCCCGGGCCCGTCTGCGACCTTCCGCCGATGTCCGCCTCGAGCACCACCCCTGCGACCAATCCACTCGTCGACGACGCCTTCATCGACCTGCTGCTCTACGAGCACCTGGACGCGGTGGCGCTGACCGAGCTCGAGGCGTTCGCCGACCACTCGCGCGAGACGTTCGACCTGTACCTGGCCGCGGTGCGGCGCTTCGCGCGGGAAGAGCTGTTCCCCACCTACAAGCTCATGGACCAAGAGCCGCCGGTGCTGCGTGACGGAACCGTGGTCACGCATCCGAGCCTGCCGCGCCTCTTCCGCAGCATGGTGGACCTGGGGGTCATGACGGCCACGCGCCCCGAGAGCGTGGGCGGCCAGCAGCTGCCGCACCTCGTGGCCACGCTGGCCACCTCGTACTTGATGGCCGGCAACCTGAGCGCCTACGGATACGTGGGGCTCACGCACGGCGCGGCGCACCTGATCGAGGCCTTCGGCACGGAGGCCATTCGCGAGGCCTACATGAAGCCCATGTACGCCGGTGAGTGGAACGGCACCATGGCGCTCACGGAGCCGCACGCGGGCAGCAGCCTCGGCGACGTCACCACGCGCGCCACGCCCACCAGCGCGGGGCACCACCTGATCCGCGGCAGCAAGATCTTCATCTCGGGAGCGGACAACACCATGGTGGACAACGTGGTGCACCTGACGCTGGCCCGCATCGAAGGCGCGCCGGCTGGCAGCGCGGGCATCTCGCTCTTCGCCGTGCCCAAGAAGCGCCTCGAAGGCGGGAAGCTGGTGCCCAACGACGTGCGCGTCTCGCAGGTGATCCACAAGATTGGCTGGAAGGGCCTGCCCAGCACCGCGCTCGAGTACGGCGACGAGGGTGACTGCCACGGCTACCTGGTGGGCGAAGAGAACCGCGGCCTGCGCTACATGTTCCAGATGATGAACGAGGCGCGCCTGATGGTGGGCATGAACGGCGCGGCCACTGCGTCGGTGGCCTACCACGAGGCGCGGCTCTACGCGCTCTCGCGGCCGCAGGGGCGCGGCATGGGTCAGCTCCCGTCGTCGCCGGTGGTGCCCATCGTGGAGCACGCGGACGTGCGCCGCATGCTGCTGCGTCAGAAGGCCATCGTGGAGGGCAGCCTCGCGCTCTTGGCCACCACCGCGCGCTTCGCCGACGTGGCGCAGCACGGCGCCGACGAGGCCACGCGGGAGCGGGCGCAGGCCTTGCTCGACCTGCTCACCCCCATCGCGAAGACGTTCCCGGCCGAGCGCGGCTTCGACGCGAACGCGCTCGCGGTGCAGGTGCTGGGCGGCTACGGCTACACCAGCGAGTACCTGCCGGAGAGCTACCTGCGTGACCAACGCCTGAACAGCATCCACGAGGGCACCACCGGCATCCAGTCGCTGGACCTCTTGGGTCGCAAGCTGGGCGCGCGCGGCGGGGCAGGGCTCTTCGCGCTGGCACAAGAGGTGCGCAGCACGCTGAAGGCGGCCGCCCGTCACGAAGTGCCGGCGGAGCTGGTCACCGCCGTGAGCGACGCGGCGCAGGTGCTCGAGAAGCTGGTGGGCGAGCTGCTCGCCCGTGGGCAGCGCGGCGACACCGAGGGCATGCTCAGCCACAGCGCCGACTTCCTGGACCTGATGGGCACGTTCGTGGTCGCGTGGCAGTGGCTCGCGCTCTACGTGGTGGCCCAGCGCTCCACGCAGGCTGGGGCCACGCAGCACGCCGTGCGCGACGAGGCCCTGCGCTGCACGGCGCAGTACTTCATCCGCACGGAGCTGCCGCGCGTGGCGCTGCTGGCCGCGCTGTGTCGTGACGCCGAGGATTCGTACGTGAAGATGCGCCCGGAGTGGTTCGCGTGAGCCGACCGCCGGGTGTGTTGCTGCCCATCTTGCAAGAGACCGACTGGACCGGGCAGACGCTCGCGGTCGTTCGCCCGCTCGTGGGGTTCGAGGGCGCGCACGTGCCCTGGGTGTCGTTCGCCTACACCGACGCCCAGCGGCGCTACACGGTGACGCCGTCGGCGCTCGAGGACGAGGGCCGCTCGAAGGAAGCCCTCGAGTGGGAGGCGCTGGCGCAGCTGACGCGCCGGCCTGCCGAGTGGGAGGTGCGCGCGCGCCGGGGCGATGGCTGGCCCCTCGCGCTCACGATCGTGGACGAGTTCGCGTCGTCGTTCGTGCTGGACGCAGGCCGCCTGCGCGAAGGGCACAAGCGGCTCGGCACCGACGACGCGTGGGTGGCCATCCCCACGCAGGGCGTGTTGGTCATGCGCGCGCGCGAGGCCGACGCCGCCGACGCGCTGCGCGGGGCTCGCGAGCTCGAGGCGTGGGCGCGCGACGCGTTTACGCGGTCGTTCGACACGCGGGTCACGCCCACCGTGTTCGCGGTGACGGCCGGGGTGCTCTCGGCGGCGCTCGAGCCAGCGCCTCCCGCACCTCCCGACGAGACCTCCGTGCTCGAGCCCGCTCCGTACGACGCCGACGAGCGCCGCATGGGCTTCTTTCATCGCGCAGGCTCGCGCGCCCTCACCGCCGCGGACCTGGTGCTGCCCGTGGAGATCGATCGCCGCGGTCGGCTCTCGCCGGGGCAGCCCGTGGACGAGGTGTTCGTGGCGTTCGACGACGGGCACGACGCGGACGCGTTCGGCCCCCTGGTGAGCGAGCTCGGCCTGGTGGTGTTGGTCAAAAACGGTGCCGGCTTCGAAGAGTGGGATCCGGGCGAGTGAGCGCCATGAAGCCAACCCCGACCGTGCTGCTGTTCGACATCGACGGCACGCTGCTCAAGACCGGCGGCGCGGGGCGACGCAGCATGCGGCGTGCGTTCCACGAGGTCTGCGACCGGCCGGACGCGCTCGATGCCATGGACTTCCGTGGGATGACCGACCCGCTCATCTTGGAGGGGGGCCTCCGGGCCATCGGCGAGCCCGCCACGCCCGACCGCCTCGCCGCGCTGACGGGAGCCTACTTGCGCTGCCTCGAGGTGGAGGTGCCCGCGTCGCGTGACTACGAGGTGCTGCCCGGCGTGCACGAGCTGCTGGCCACGCTCGCCGGTCTCGAGCGCGTCGTCGTGGGGCTCGGGACGGGCAACTCGTCGGCCGGGGCGCGCACCAAGCTGGCGCACGCGGACCTCTGGCGACACTTCGGGTTCGGGGGCTTCGGAGACGACCACAGCGACCGCGTCGAGCTGGTCCGCGCGGGCGCTGCGCGGGGGGCGAGCGCCCTCGGGGTGCCTCTTTCGGCCTGTCGCGTGGTGGTGATCGGCGACACGCCCAAGGACGCACGCGCCGCGCGGGGCATCGACGCGCACTGCCTGGCGGTCCTCACCGGCGGTTATCCAGAGCCCGAGCTCCGGGCTGCGGGCGCCGCGTGGGTGGTGCCCGACCTCCTGCATCCGGCCGTGCTGCCGACGCTGCTCGGGAAGGTCAGCGGGTAGCTCGGCGCGTCAGTATGCGGAGATGTGGTCCACTCCGTTGAAGTGGCGGGGTGCGCACGTCACACTGAGGCCCAGCATGCGCCCAGTGAGCACCACGGCGGACAGCCCCGCCCCCCGGCTACTCTTCGCGGCGCTGACCGTCGCGCTCGGGCTGCTGGGCTCGGGGTGCCGCGTGCTCACCCTGGACCCGCCTCCGCCGCTCGGAAACCCCGGCCCCCGTGACGCCGGCCCAGAAGACCTTGGTGGCTTCCCGGACGCGGGGCCCCTTGGCCTTCTGCTGGACCGCGTGGAGCCCGGGCATGGGCCATTTTCTGGCGACCAGGAGGTGGCCCTGCGCGGGGTCGGGTTCACGCCCACCACCGTGGTCACCTTCGCTGGCGTGGAGCTGCCCGCGAACGACACGCGCTTCGTGGACGGCAACCGCATCCTGGTGCTGACGCCGGCTGGGACGCCGGGGCCGGCCGAGGTGTCCGTGCGCATCGGGGAGCGCGTCTCCACCTTGCCCGAGGGGTACGTGTACGACGCCATCGCGCTCGACCCCACGCGCGGCAGCGTGGCTGGCGGCACGCGCATCGAGCTCACGGGCCTCGGCGCGTCGTTCTCGCTCGGCGACGTGGTGCGCATCGGCAACGCGCCGTGCAGCAGCGTCGAGGTGCCGTCGCCCAGCCGCCTGATCTGCGTGGCCCCGCCGGCCGCCGCGGGCACGGTGGACGTCACGTACCAACCGAGCGGTGGCGAGGCCATCGTGCTGACCCGCGCGTTCACCTACTTCGACGCGTCGGACCCCATCGCGGGCGGGCTCGGCGGCGGCGTCATCCAGGGCAGCGTCAACGTCACCGTCATCAGCCGGCTGACCGGAGGGCCCCTGCCCGAGGCGTTCGTCATGCTGGGCACCGAGCTGCCCGCGCAGGTCTCCGGACGCACCGACATCCGCGGCCAAGTCACGCTCAGCGACGTGGACCTGGCCGGTCCGCAGACGCTCACGGTGGCGGCCTACTGCCACGAGAAGACCACCATCGTGGACTTCGACGCCGCGAGCGTGACCGTCTTCCTCGAGCCCTGGCTCGACGTCGGCTGCATCGAGATCATCCTCGGCGAGATGATGACGGGCTTCCCGCGCGTGGGCGTGGCCCGCAACGGCGCCTTCATCGAGGGCGAGCTGGTCTTCCCGGGGCCGAACGAGCACGCCCCCAACGGCTGGGACAGCCTGCCCACGCCGCGCGCGGGGGAGATGCGCGTGGCCTACGTGCAGACCACCACCGCGTGCGCCACGTGCAGGAACGTGGCGCCGGGCGGCCCCGCCGGCACCAGCGACCGCATCACCGAGGACATGCTCGGAGCGCGCGGCAACCCCTTCCGCATCGCCTCGCGCGCGTCGGCGCTGGCGGTCTTCGCCGTGGCAGGCATCGAGAACACGCTCACCGGGCAGTTCACCCCGTACGTCATGGGCATGCAGCGCGGCGTGCTGCTAGGGCCGGAGCAGACGCTTCGCAACGTCGAGCTGCAGATGAACATCCCCCTCGACCAGCCGCTGGACATCGAGCTCTCGGGGTTGCCGGCGCCCAGCTCGCGCGGGCCGGACCGCTTCCTGGTGCGCGCCACGCTGGACCTTGGCGGCGAGGGCTTCGTGCGTCCCTTCGCGCGCAACAACGCCCTCGACGAGGTGGTGCGGCTCAGCAGCGAGGGCGTCATCCGCTTGGTGGCGCAGCCGCCGCTGACGGGGCCGCTCGCGGACGGCCGCTACTTCGTGGATGCCGCGTGGGTCACCGGCGCCACCTTCGACAACCCCTCCACCCACGTGGTGCGCACGGGCGTCCGTCCGCTCAGCGGCTCCGTGAGCCTCACGGGCTTCGTCGGGCTGCCCGAGGTCACCGCGCCCGTCTACGGGCAGCTGCTCCCCGCGGACCGCATCCTGCGCTGGGACGTCACCGGGCCCGAGCCGGACGTCTGGATGATCTTCATCGAAGGCAGCGACGGGAACGCGCAGTGGCGTCACTTCGTGCGGGGCGACGCGCGCCAGGCACCCATCCCCGACCTGTCGTCCGAGGACGAGATCGCCGACGTCAGCGCGGGGACGCTGCGCATCACCTTGTACGGCATCAACGTGGCCGACTTCGACTTCGACACCTTCACTTACGCGTCCCTCTCGTCGCAGCGCTGGTCGGCGTGGTCGGTGGACACCGTCGTGGCGCAACGATGACCCTTCGCTCCACTCTCCCCCTCGCGCTGCTGTGTGTCCTCGGGCTCCCCTCGTGCGGCGCCTCTGCCCCCACCCAAGACGACATGGGGCCGCCGGTCGGCTTCGTGTGCGAGCGCGCGGGTCAGACCGGCTGCGACAACGGGGCGTTCGTCACCTGCGTGGGCTCCGGCACCTTCCTGCGGGCCGAGCGGGACGAGTGCGGCGAGCGCGGCGAAGTCTGCGTGGCCACCCTCGGTTGCCGGGTCTGCTCGCCGGGCGTGGCGCTCTGCCAGGGCAACCGTCCCGGCACGTGCAGCGATGACGGCAACTCGGTGGACCTGCTGCCCGCCTGCGCGCCCGAGCAGGTCTGCGACACCGGCCTGTGCGTCAACGCCTGTGACCTGGCCGTGCGTCAGCAGAGCTACGTGGGCTGCGAGTTCTACGCCATCGACCTCGACAACGCCGCGCTCGGGGGAGGCCGCGACGCCTCCGCCCAGCAGTACGCGGTGGTGGTCTCCAACCCGGGCAGCGTGTCGTCCGCGGTGGTGGTCGAGGTGAACGACGCGCTGCCAGGCCAGCCTCCGCTGCTGCGCGAGGTGGCCAGCGCCCTGGTCCTGCCGGGCGACCTCGAGGTGTTCGAGCTGCCGCGCCGCGAGGTGGACGGCAGCAGCAGCAACGCGCCCTGCGACGTGACGGAGCGCGAGTGCCGCGGCGCCGAGGTGTGCGTGTGCTCGGCCAGCGACACCATCGCCCCGTGCTTCTGCCGAGCCTCGGCGCAGGCCGGCGGACAGAACGACGGCACCCACACCGCGATCACGTCGCACGCGTACCGCGTGAGCAGCGACCAGCCCATCGTGGCCTATCAGTTCAACCCGCTCGACAACGTCTCGGTGTTCAGCAACGACGCGTCGCTCCTGCTGCCGGTGAGCACGCTGACGAGCGACTACACCGTGGTCTCGTGGCCGCAGACCATCGCGGACTCGGACTGTCCGCCCGAGACGCCGTGCCCGGAGATCGACTTCGACACCGCGTCGGACGACGAAGGGCTGCGCGCGTTCCTCACCATCGTGGGCACGGCCGCCAACACGCAGGTGACCATCGCGCTCGGGCCCGACGTGGTGCGCGTGCTGCCCGGGAGCGGCGTCCCCATGGGCCTCGCGGGCGACGAGCTGACCGTGAACCTGGGACCCTTCGAGGTGCTCAACCTCGAGACCGCGGGCTTCATGGCCGACTTCACCGGGTCCTACGTGAGCGCGAACAAGCCGGTCGGCGTGTTCGTGGGCAGCGAGGCGTCGGATGCCCCCATGTTCACCACCTACGCCAACCGCCAGTGCTGCGCCGACCACCTCGAGGAGCAGCTCTTCGGGGACGGCACGCAGGGCGCCCAGTACGTCATCGCGCGGATGCCCGGCCGCGCCGCCGCGCTCAACGACGCCTTCTTGGACCCCACGCTGGACAGCGTCGCCGAGGGCAACGAAGTCGAGTACGTGCGCGTGGTCGCCATCGAGGACGACACCGAGGTCACCACCACGCTGCCCGCGCCGGACGACCGCTTCACGCTCTCGGCGCGCGAGACGCGCTTGCTGGACGCCACGCGCGACTTCGAGATCTTCAGCACCTCCGGGCGCCCCGTCTCCGTGCTCCAGGTCTTGCCCAGCCAGCAGGCGGTGGGCATCCCCAGCAGCCCGGTGCGCTACCCCGGCGGCGACCCGTCCCTCATCCTGGTGCCGCCCATCGAGCAGTATCGGCGCGAGTACGTGTTCCTGACGCCCGACCGCTACGCGTTCGACTTCGTGGTCATCGTCGCGCCGGCCGCCGCGGAGGTCCGCCTCGATGGCGAAGAGCTGCGCGCGCGGGGGTGCAGCGTGGGCCCGGCGGACGGAGTGCTGCGAGGCCCCGGAGACGCGCCGCCCACGCGGGTGATCTACCGCTGCCAGCTCAGCTTCCCGGAGGTCGAGCGCGACGTGGTGCGCCCGGGCATGCAGGACGACGGAGTGCACCGCCTGGTATCCAATGCGCCCGTGGGGCTCGTGGTCTATGGCTTCGACGCGTTCGTGAGCTACGCCTACGCTGGCGGCCTGAACCTCTTGCCCATCTTCGAGTGACACCCCGGGATCCGATGCCGACGACACGCGCTCACCGCACGGTGCTGGCCACCGCCTCCACGCTCGTGGCTTCCCTCTTGCTGGCTCCCTTCGCGAGCGAGGCGGTCGGTCAGTCCGCAACTCCGTCGGTGGCGCTCGGCGCGCTGACGGTGCGCGGTCCGCTGGGGCGTCCGGCCGTGCAGCAAGTGCTCGAGCAGTCGCTCGCCGCCTACCAGCGCTGCGTCGCGGAGCGCGCCGGCCAGCGCCTCTCGGGAGAGCTGGACGTGCGCGTGCACGTGGAAGCCAACGGCGTGCCCATCGCCGCGAGCGTCGACCGCTCCGACGTGGGTGACCGGGCGCTCGAGCGCTGCGTGGTGGCGGCCACCGAGGCCTGGCGCTTCCCCGAGCGCAATGCAGCCACGCAGGTGAGCTTCTCGCTGCGGGTGGGGCAGGGGCAGCCCACGGGGGAGTCCCGTGACGTGGCGGCGGTGATCGCGCTGGGCGACAGCGACGAGGGGCATCTGCCCGCCTCGGCTCGCAACTCGTCGGGTGGTCGTCGGGAGGCGGTGCAGCGCCGCACCTGGACTCCAGTCGAGGGCGGCATGCAGGTGGTGGGCGGCCTCAGCGCGTCTCACGTGAGCCGTGCCCTGCGCGGTCGCAGCGGGCTGCTCCGTCGCTGCGTGTCGGCTTCGCCCGCAGGCTCCGGGGCCGCCGTGCCGTGGGAGGTGATGGTCACCCTGCGCCTCGGCGCGAGCGGCCAGGTCAGCCAGGAGCCCGTGGTGCAGATGAGCGGCGCACCGGCCAGCGTGACCGCGTGCGTGGCCGCCGTGCTGCGCGAGACGCGCTTCCCGCGAGCCACCAGCGACACCCAGGTGGTGGCCCGCTTCCGTGCCGAGCCGCGCCGCTAGCCGTCCGGAGAACAACGGACCACCCCCGTGCGTTTCCCCCTCGTTCCAGAAACCGCCATACTCGTTGGTCAGTGCGTCTCCCCTCCCTCGATACCACGTCGCTCGTCCTGGCCTTGACGCTCTTTGCGTCGGTGGTGGCCCACGCCGGCGTGCACTACAGCCTGGGCGTGCTGGCGAAGGCCCAGGCCCTCGAGGCCCAGGCGCGGGAGCGCGAGGCAGCCCAGCGCCGCAGTCAGCGCCGTCTCACGCTGGAGTTCGAGATCGCGCAAGAGGACCCGCCGGCGCCCGAGGTGCAGGCCAGCACCGTCGTCGACCCCGACGCCCAGCCTGCGGACGGCCAGGTCCCGAACGCGGACACGCCCGAGACCGCCGAGGCGCGGCGCGCCCGCGAGCGAGCCGAGCGCCAGGAGCGCGCCCGCCGTGAGCGCGAGCAGGCGGTGACGGAGCTGGCCCAGGCGCAGCCCACCCCCGAGCCGGAGCCCGAGCCCGAGGTCACGCCGCCAGCGCCCACGCCCCCCACGCCGCCCACGCCCCCCCAGCCGCCGCCGCCCGAGCAGGAGGAGCGCATCGCCATTCGGCAGCACTCGCAGAACCCGGACGACCCGCCGCCCGACACGGCCTATATCGCCGACGAGAACAACACGGTGGAAGAGGAGACCGTGGCCGAGGTCACCAACCTCGACCGCGACGACGCGGAGACCAGCGTGGGCGCCCAGCTCGACCAGGCCAGCGAGGCGCTGGAAGACGAGGGCAACCCGGACGAAGCCGACCTGGCGGAGTCCGAGGATGTTGAAGGCAGCGACGAGCGCCGTCCCACGCCCGAGGAGGTCACGCGGCGCCCGCGGGAGCGGCCGAGCACGCAGGCGCGGGCGGAGGGGCGCACCACGGCGGACACGCCGCCGGACTCGCGGGCCGAGCGCACCCCCGGCGGTGATGGGGCCACCGGGGCGGTCCAGCGGCGCATCGCGGCGCAGCGTGGGCA
>CAZEAA010000108.1:9512-15675 GCA_964510015.1 uncultured Sandaracinaceae bacterium | reverse complement strand
GGACGTGTTCATCACCGTGGGCACCACGCGCCCCGAGACCATGCTGGGCGACACGGCGCTGGCGGTGCATCCGGAGGACGAGCGCTACAAGGGCCTGCACGGCCGCTTCGTGACGCACCCCTTCGTGCAGCGGCGCATCCCCATCATCTGCGACGCCGAGCTGGTGGACCCCGAGTTCGGCACTGGCGTGGTGAAGGTCACCCCCGCGCACGACCCGAACGACTTCGCCACGGGCAAGCGCCACGGCCTCGAAGAGATCAGCATCCTCAACAAGGACGGCACCCTCAACGAGAACGGGGGGCCGTTCCAGGGCCTCGACCGCTTCGCCGCGCGCAAGGCCGTGAAGGCCAAGCTGGAAGAGCTGGGCCTCGTGCGCGGCTGGAAGAAGCACATCATGTCGCTGCCCCGCTCGCAGCGCAGCGGCAGCATCGTGGAGCCCATGATCTCCACGCAGTGGTTCGTGAAGATGGAGCCGCTGGCCGGCCCGGCCATCACCGCCGTGGAAGACGGGCGCGTGCGCATCCTGCCGGAGGACTGGACCAAGACCTACTTCCACTGGCTGCGGAACATCCAGGACTGGTGCATCTCGCGGCAGCTCTGGTGGGGTCACAGCATCCCCGCGTGGTACTGCGCCGACTGCGACCACATGAGCGTCAGCCGTGACGACCTGACGGCGTGCAGCGCGTGCGGCAGCGCGAAGATCGAGCAAGACCCAGACGTGCTGGACACGTGGTTCAGCTCGGCGCTGTGGCCCTTCTCCACGCTGGGTTGGCCCAACCAGACGCCGGACCTCGCGCGCTTCTACCCCACGCAGGACATGGAGACGGGCTACGACATCCTGTTCTTCTGGGTGGCGCGCATGATCATGATGGGCCTCCACTTCATGGGGGAGGTGCCCTTCTCGCGCGTGCTCTTGGCGGGCCTCGTCACCGACGAGCGCGGCCAGAAGATGAGCAAGGTGAAGGGCAACGTCATCGATCCCTTGGACGTCATCCACGGGACCAGCGGCGCGGCCCTGGTGGAGAAGGCCGAGAAGTCCGGCGCCGTGGCCGACGGCATCGAGTACCTGCGCACCACCTACCCCGATGGGTTCGATTCGTACGGCGCCGACGCGCTGCGCATGACGCTGCTCAGCTACTCGCCGCAGTCGCGCCGCATCGCGCTGTCCATCAAGCGCATCGAGGGCTACCGCAACTTCGCCAACAAGCTGTGGAACGCCGCACGCTACGTGCTGGGCCGCCTGCAGGGCAGTAGTGAAGGCGAAGAGGGCCAGGCCAGTGTTGCGCGCTACCCGGACGCGCGGGCCCGCGGCGTGCGCCCTGCCGTGACCGCGCTGCCCAACCGCTGGATCCTCTCGCGTCTCGACGTGGCCCTCGCCGCCAGCAACGCCGGCATCGAGGCCTACCGCTTGGACGAAGGCAGCCAGGCCCTCTACCACTTCGTGTGGGACGAGCTGTGCGACTGGTACCTCGAGCTGAGCAAGCCGCTCCTGGACGGCCCGGACCGGGCGCTCGCCGACGAGACCGCCGCCGTGCTCCTGCACGTGCTCGAGACCACGCTGCGCGCGCTCCACCCCATGATGCCGTTCATCACGGAGGACATCTGGCAGCGCATCCCGCGGGCCGACGCGGCCGCCAGCGACACCATCATGCTGGCGCGCTACCCCGCGGCCGGGCGTGACTCCCTGCGCGACGAGGCGTCCGAGACCGAGCTGACCGTGGTGCAGGAGTTCATCGTGGCCGCGCGCTCCATCCGCGCGGAGTACGACCTGCCCCGCCGCCACGCCATCGCCATCCACTGGGTGTCCGAGGACAAGGCGCGCGCCGCCACCATCGAGGCCTCCCGCTCGCTCATCGAGGCGCTCGCCGGCGCCACCCTCACGCAGGACACCGCGGAGCGCGTGGACAACCCGCACGAGCACTTCCGGCTAGCCGCCGTCTTCGTGCTGCCCGGCATGCGCGGCGTGGTACCCGGCGTGATCGACCCCGTGAAGGAGCGCGAGCGCCTCACGCGTCAGCTCGGCAAGATCGAGAAGGAGCTGGGCGTGCTCGAGAAGAAGCTCACCAACGAGAAGTTCGTGAGCGGCGCCCCGCCCGAGGTGGTGGAGCAGACCAAGCGCGACGCCGCCGAGCTCCGCGAGAAGCGCGACCAGATGAGCGCGGCCATCACGCGTCTCGGCTGATCAGGTCTCGTAGTCCACGGACACGGAGCGCTCGAGTACCTGCTTCATGTGGACGCCCACCTCCGCGTGAACGGGGTGCACTTGATAGGCATCGAGCCCCGCCCACGACTCGTGGTGCGTGATCAGCGCGATGTCGAACGAGCGCTCGCTGTGCAGCTGATCCGAGCCCACCTCGATGTCGAGCAGCTCGGGGATGCGCCCGCGCATGTTCAGCAGCACTTGCTTGGTGACCTCGACCGCCTCCCGGCTGCGGTCCTTGAGCTTGAAGAGCACGACGTGGGTGATCATGCGGCGCATCCTGCCTCACCTTCGCCGCTCGCGACACCGCACAGATTGCTGGCGGAGCAGGTCGTGCCAGAGTTCTCCGCTGGCGGGTGTGCATTCCCCTGCGCGGAGGCGAGCGTGACGGATCTCGACGACAACGACCTGGCGGACATCCGCAAGATGCAGCGGATGCAGGCGCCGCGCGCGCGGTCGTTGGTGGTGAACCTCGCCGTGTTCGGCCCCACCCTCGTGATTGGCATCCTGGGTCTGACGCTGGGGCTGTACGTGGGCCGCGTGCGCATCATCTTCGGCGCCCTCGTCTTCGCACTGGGCGAGGGGGAGCGCGAGCGTGAGCGACGCAGCGAGACGTTCACCGTGGAGCTCCGTCTTCCCAACCGCAGCCTCACGCTCTACCCCGCGAGTGAGGATGAGTTCGCACGCTATGGACAAGGCAGCCGACACTTCGTGCGGCTCTCCACGAATGGCGGCTTCACCGTGGAAGGGCGCGCCGACACGGGGGATGGCACCGCCAGGCGCTGAACGAGCGTGGTCCGCCGAGCTGTTCGTGGGGACAAGCACGCAGGTGCAGCGGAGCGTAGCCAAAGTGGTCTCGGTCCAGTAGAGACACCTCCGTTCATGGCTCCCGAGACCCCCGACACCGCTGGCCCCGCACACCGCGAGACGTGCTTCCGCTGCTTCAAGCCGCGCTCCACGTGCGTGTGTGGCCTGATCACGAAGGTGAACAACCGCGTGGGCGTGTCGGTGCTCCAGCATCCGCGCGAGCGCGCGCATCCGCTCGGCACCGCGCGCTTCGTGGAGCTGGGCCTCGCCAACTCCGAGGTCATCGTGGCGTTCACGGGCGACCGCGATCTGCTCGTGCCCATGCGTCTGCCGGAAGGCACGGGCCTGCTGTACCCGCGCCCCGACGCGGTGGACCTCGAGACCGCCACCCCCGAGCAGCTGCCGCGCCACCTGCTGGTGCTGGACGGAACCTGGAGCCAGGCCCGCGCGCTCTATCGGCAGAACCCTTGGCTCACCGGCATTCCGCACTTCCAGCTCTCGCCCGAGGCGCCCAGCCGCTACCGCATCCGGCGCGAGCCGCGCCCCGAGTACGTGTCCACGCTCGAGTCCGTGCTGCTGGCGCTGCGCATCCTCGAGCCCGAGACGGCTGGCTTCGAGGGGCTGCTCAGCGCGTTCGACTCGCTCGTGGACACCCAGATTGCGTACCACGCGCGGGCGCGCAGCGCGGGTGAGCCCAAGCGTCAGAAGCGCGTTCGGCGTGAGCGCTTGTACCGCGGCGTGCCGCGCTGGCTGGCGGAGGAGGCCGACCAGCTGGTGGGGCTCTACGCCGAGGCGCTACCGCCGGTCACGGTGGGTCCCGCCAAGTCGGGTCCGCTGCTGCAGCTGGTGGGGCTGCGCTTCGCCACGGGAGATCGCTTCGAGGTGATGGTCCGGCCGGCGGATGGGCTTCCAGCGGAGGAGGCGCTCGCGTCGGTGGGCCTCACGCCTGCGGACTTCGGTGACTCGATCGCCGCGGACCAGCTGGCCGGTGCTCTCGAGGAGTTCCTGCGGCCGGGCGACGTGCTCCTGGCGTGGAACCGCAGCACGCCGAGCCTCATGCACGACGCGACGGGCATCGCGCACCGCGTGCGGCTCTTGAAGCCGGTGCTGCGCGAGCTGGGTCCCCTGGACGAGCACGGGTCCTTGCAGTCGCTGGATGTCCTGGCGGAGCTCGCCAGGGAAGAGCTCCACGAGGGGGCGGAGGGGAGCGTTGCGCTCGGTCTGCGGGGCCGCGCCGCGGAGCGCCTCGCGAACCTGGTGGTCGTGGCCCGCGCGACGCGGGTGCGCGGGTTGAAGGAGCCGGGGGAGAGCGAGTAGGCGCGCGGATCAGGAGGCGGCGAAGGGGTCGCGTGGGTCGTCGCCGTCGCCGTACGTATTCGTGGTTGTAGTCGTCCACGCTGACGCCGACGCCGACGAGAAGTGGATGGAAGCTGCGACCGCGGTCGGTCAGGCCAAGACGTGCTGATCCACGTTCGCCTTCTCGCCAGCGAACGCATCGAACCAGGGCTGCTTCTGCACGTTGGGGCGCCGCTTGCAGCGCTCGTACCACGCGTGGAGCTGTGGGAAGTCCCGTTCCGGGAGGCCCAAGCCGTCGATGACCATGCCGAAGAAGGGCAGCACGATGATGTCGGCGATGGAGTACTCGTCGCCCGCGTCAGGAGGCTGCGCATTCCATGGACGCATCGTGAGCGCCGATTTGCCCCACTTCGACGAGGGGTATCGTGATACCCATGCACGTATCTCTGGGACCGAGTCGGCTTGGCGCACGAGTCGCCACGCGGGGGCGCGGGTCCACATCACCACGAGGATGCAATCGATGCGTATCAGCAAGTCACTGTTGGCCCTTGCGCTCGCCGCGCCGTTGGCGGCGCTCGGCTGTGGCGGGGGTGAAGAAGCCCCGGCTGCACCCGGAACGGGAGGCACTACGCCAGCCTCCACGGCGCCCGGCGCGCCGGCTGTCCCTGGCGCCCCCGGAGCGCCCGCTCCCGCGCCCGTCGTTGCCCAAGTCTGCAACGCTGGCGAGCACACCTGCGTGATGCGCGCCACGGGCGAGGTCTACTGCACCGGTCGCAACCTCGACGGTGAGCTGGGTGACGGGACCGCGCAGACCCGCTGGAGCTGGGTCCCCGTGCAAGGCGTGTCGGGCGCGCGCAGCATCGCCTGCGGCGCGGATCACACGTGTGCCATCACGGCCACCGGGACCTTCTGCTGGGGCCAGAACGCCACGGGCGCACTCGGCGCTGGCCACCAGAACGTCACGCACAGCGCGGTGCAGGTGCAGGGCCTGACCGACGCCGCGCAGCTCGCGCTGGGCGAGGGCTTCAGCTGCGCCCGCCGCACCGGCGGCGCGGTCAGCTGCTGGGGCAACGGCGACAATGGGCGCTTGGGCAACGGTGCCACCACCGCGAGCGCCACTCCGGTGGCGGTCACCGGGCTCACCGACGCGGCCGAGGTCAGCGCTGGCCGGGCGCACGCCTGCGCGCGCAAGGCCGACGGCAGCGTGGTGTGCTGGGGCGCGGGCAGCGGCGGCCAGCTGGGCAACGGCGGCGAGCGCCCGAGCGACAGCAACACGCCGGTGGTCGCGACAGGCATCGCAGGCGCCACCGCGGTGGACGCCGGCGGCAACCACAGCTGCGCGATCACACCGGCGGGCACGCTCTGCTGGGGCCAGAACAACTACGGCCAGAGCGGCGCGGGCGAGGCGAACATCACGGTCCCCACAGCCGTGGCCGGGCTCACAGGCGCCACGCAGCTCGCCATCTCGGCGAACCGCTCCTGCGTCCTGGTCGCGGGCGGCGCGGTGCAGTGCTGGGGCTACAACAACTACACGGCCGAGCTCCTGGGCGTGGGTGTGCAGGTGGAGAAGGTCCTCACCCCCACCGCCGTCACGGGCCTGACCGGCATCGTCCGCTTCGACACCTACGCGTCGGGCACCAGCGCCGCCGCCTGCGGTCTCAACGCGGGCAACCAGCTGTGGTGCTGGGGCAACGCGGGCAACGGACGCTTCGGCAACGGTGACCCCAACTCGATCAAGGTAGCCGCGGTGGTCGTCCCGGACGTCAACGCGCTGACGGCGGCGGCCAGCGTGCCGCCCACCTTCCCCGCGGCGGCGACGGGGCTCGCGGCGCGCACCAGCTTCGAGGCGGGCAGCCACAC
>CAZEAA010000108.1:0-9502 GCA_964510015.1 uncultured Sandaracinaceae bacterium | reverse complement strand
GACAGGGTGGTAGGAGAGGCAGGGATCAGAGGAGGCGGGCAGCCACACCGTGTGCGGCGTGCGCGAGGGCCGCGTCTACTGCTTCGGCCCCGGCAGCGACGGCCGCTTGGGCCTCGGCTCCACGCGCGCCAACCCGGCCGCCACGGCCGAGCCGGTGCCGGGCATCGAAGACGCCATCGAGGTCAGCACGGGCCTCAACCGCACGTGCGTCTTGCGCCGCGGTGGCAACGTGGCCTGCTGGGGCGGGCTCATCGCGCGCGTCGAGTCGAGCTTGCCGCTCCCCATCGAGGGCCTGACCGACGTGACTGCCATCAACGTGGGCGGCAGCGTCTACGCCATGGCGCTCTGCGCGATCCACACCGACGGCGGTGTGAGCTGCGTGGGCTCCTCCCTGGGTGGCAACGGCGAAGCCACCCTCACCCCGCGCCGCATCGAGGGCCTCACCGGCGTCACGAAGCTGGTGGTCGGCACGGACGCGGTGTGCGCGCTGACCGGTGAAGGCAAGGTCATGTGCTGGGGCTCGGGCACGTACGGCCAGATGGGCAACGGCGTGATGAGCAGCTCGGCCACCCCGGTCGAAGTGTCGGGGATCCGCGACGCGGTGGACATCGGCGGCGGCAGCTACAACTACTGCGCGCTCCGTCGCAGCGGGGCCGTGTCGTGCTGGGGCAGCGCCGAGGACGGCCAGCTGGCCAACGGAGTGGCGAGCCGCGAGGCCAACTCAGCCGCGCCGGTCGCCGCGCGTGGCGTTCGGGGTGTGGCGAGCCTCGGCAAGATGGGCGACACCATGTGCGTGGCGCTGCGCAACGGCGACGGCATGTGCTGGGGCGCCAACGACTTCGGTCAGACGGGCCACAACGACGCCGAGACCGACGACGTGCTCACGCCGTGGGACTACCTGCGCAACAACGACCCGGCCGTCACGGCGCTGGGCAACATCGTGGAGATGGGCTGCGGCTGGACCTACTGCTGCGCGCTTCACGCGACCGGTGGCGTGAGCTGCGCAGGCTCGACCCCGCTCGGCGGGAGCAGCGGCTTCCTGGGCTTGTCCAACCAGCGCAGCACCACGCCCGTCGCGGCCCCGGCGATCACCTTCCCGGTGATTGCGGCCGCAGAATAGGCTGACGGCTCGAGGGCGCGCGGACGGGCGAATCCGGTCCGCGCGCGCCGAGCGACATGCGCTACGCTCTCCGCATGTCGCAGTCGGCGGTCACCCTCCCCAAGAGCTTTCACGGCGGCAACGCCGGAGGATGCGCCATCGTCGGTTCCGTCCTGTTCCTGGGTCCGTTCGCGGCCGGCCTGTTCGCTTGGCTCGACAAGGACATGGGGATGGAGTCGGTCGAAGCGCTGGGGATCGCGGGAGCCGCGTTCGTGACCGTGACCACGGCGCTGTACGTGTTCTTCAACTCGGTCACCACCATCACGGTGGACACGTACGGCCTGTCGGTCTCGCACCGGACTCAGCTCGGCCCCATCAAGGGCCCCGTGAAGAAAGACTACGACCTGTCGTGGGCCGCGCTCAGCCAAGTCTTCGACGTGGAGAAGCGGCGCATCACCAAGCACGGCAACGTGAACTCGTCCTTCGAGTTCCGGGCGGGGGACCGCACCATCCACTCGGCGCTGTTCAACACCATGGCGCGCGATGGCCAGTACCTCGAGTTCCTCGAAGCGGTGCGTGCCGCCGTGGGGGACAAGCTCGTGCAGAAGGAAGACCTCGGCGACCTCGAGGCGCCCTTGCAGCGGATGATCGACAAGCGCATCGCGGCGGCCAACGACGACCGTCCGCCGCAAAAGCGCTAGCGACTCGGCTCGCGGAGGTGGAGACGCACGCCCACGTTGAACCCCGGCCACCCGAGGATGCGACCGTGGACCTCGCTGAACTCACGGTAGGTGGTGACGAGCACGCGCGGCGTCTGCGTCCGCTCGTCCTCACGGTTGCTGAAGAACCAGCTGTAGGTGGGGGCGAGGAACACGCCGACCCGCGGGTGAGCGCGCACCTCGAGGGACAATCGCAGCTGGACCAAGCTGGACTGAGGGTCGCTGTCGACGCGCAAGATCCAGTGGGCGATGCCGTCCAGGTCGAGGCTCACCCGCCGCCGCGTGAAGAGGCGAGCGCCGAGGCCGGCGAACACCACGGGGCGCGCCTCCTTTCCGCTCAGGCGGATGCCCACGCCGTAGATGTTGTGCACGATGCGCCCGCCGTGGGAGACCCCGGCCACGATCATGCCCTCGCTCACGGTCAGGTTCAGCTCGGTGCGACCGTTCGTGACGATGCTGAGCAACCCGATGGGGGCGGCCGCGTCACGCGAGACGTTCACCAAGCCCAGCTGGAGGCCGCGCACCTCGCGGGCGACGTTGACCACCCCGAGCTGCACGCCGTCCACGCGGCCGAGCGCGATGTTGACGGGCGCGATCTGGAGTCCCTGCACGGGGCCGAGCACCACGTTGAGGCCCCCCGCGATCTGTAGCCCGCACGCGAAGTCGCGCTGGACGTTGAGCGCCCCGCCAATCTCGACGCCGTGCAGGCCGCGCGAGAGGCCGCCTGCGAGGTTGAGGGAGAAGCCGCGCACCGCGTGGCGGAGCGAGCGGAACGACGAAGTCCCCAGCATGGGGAGGACGTCCACGCCGACGCGGCCGTGGTTCGCTCGCTCGCGGCACGCCGTTCGTTCCGGCACGAGGCGGGGCTGCTCGAGGACAGCCCCCTCGGTCGTCGTGAACGCCGTGGCCGTCGCGGCCTCGAGGGTCGCTGCGGTGGATGGCTGGTCCTGCGCTGTGGGCTCGGTGTCGTCCTGCGCCGAGGGCTCCGCGCGTGTGGTGGCCGCCGGTTCCGTCGCGTCCACTGGGCGGGGCACTGCAACAGCGTCCGCCGCGGGCCCCTCCTCGCCCGCGGGCGCGAGCAGCGAGAGCAAGTCGACCGCCTCGTCGTGTACGAGGTTGATGATCACCAGCGCCACGGCCTCGGCGGCCTGAGCCGCGCCGGGCGGCAGCGCCAGGGTGCGGGTGAGTTCTGGGCCCGACGCGCGGCGATAGCGCACGCGAACCTCGCTCCCGGCGGCCTCCACCCGCACGCCCGCCACCGACGGTTCGAGCTCGTCTCGCACGAGCGCCAGGCCGAGCGCGGGCATGGTGTCGAACGCCTCGACGACCACGGCGCGGTCGAGCGGCACGTCCGCCGCGATGAACACGGGCAGCACGGCCCGCGCGGGGGACGCTTCCGCGGCATCTCCCTCCTGCGCGCGCACCCGCAGCGGAGACCCGAGCGCCAGCAAGGTCAGCGCCAGCGCGCCGCCCAGCACGAGTGAGCGCGTGACCTCAGTGCCCATCGAGTGCGTCGAGCAGCGCGCTCGCGTCCGCGCGACGGTAACCACCGCCCACGTCGCCCGCCGCGAACGGAGCCAGCGCTTGGCGTGCCGCGTCGTGACGGCCCAGGCGCACCAAGCACAGCGCACGGTTGTAGCGCGCCTCGACGACGAAGCTGCCGCGTGGGTGAGCCGCGAGGTACGCGTCCCACGCCGCGAGCGCGGCGCGCGCGTCTCGCTGCACGAAGTGAGTGCGATGCGCCTCGCGGTAGGCTGCGAGGTCGGGGTCCGCGGTGTCCGCGGGGGCGGGTCCGGCTACGGGGTCGTCCGAGGACGAGCCCGCCGAGGCCGTGCCCGCGGTGGTGGGCGAGTCGTGCTCGCTCGGGCCGCCTGCACCGTGGGCCCGCGAGGCCACTGCCCCTGCTGCGGTCGGCTGACGCGCGGGAGCAGGACCCGTGATGCTGGCACTCGCCACGGCGGCACTAGCCGCGGTCGGACTCGCCATGGAAGCCCCCCCGACGGAAGCTCCCGAGCCCGGCAGCCCCTCGGCAGCGCTGGCCCTGAGCGCGGGCGTGCCCTCCACGGTGAGCGGCTCGGGGGAGGCCGAGGCCGGCTCGGACGGCGCAGGGCTCGTCACGTCGGACACCGGTGCGTCGCCACGCGCATCGCTCCCGGGACGTGGCCTGCGCGCGCGAGCCGGCTCGCTGCGGGTCTCCTCGGGGGCCACGTGGGGTGGACCGACGAACACATCGCGCACCCGCTCGATCAGGGGCTGCAGCTGGCCGGTGGTGGCCGCGAGCGCCGTGGCCGCGAGCAGGAACGCCGCCAGCTGACCCACCAGCCACACCCAGCGACGGCTCGGCTTCTCCGCGCGACCGGCGGCCTCCACGATACGGCGACGCGTCTGACGCAGCTCGGGCAGCGGGGGGTCGCCGGCCTCGCGCAGCTCACGCGTAGCCTTGGCCAAGAGATCGTCGTCGGTCATGAGTGACCTCCTCGCGCGGCGTCGCGCGAAAGCGCCTCGCGCAGGCGCTTCTTCGCATGAAACACACGGGTCCGCACCGTGGCCTCGGGGGCGTCCACGATCTCGGCGATCTCCTTGGAGGAGCGCTCCTCCACCTCGGCCAGCACGAACGCCACCCGCTGGTCGAGCGGCAGCTTGTCGAGCGCGCGGGTGAGCGCGGAGGCGAGGTCGCTGCGCAGCAGATCCTGCTCCGGGCTCACGGTCCCCGCCCGCGGCTCCCGGGCGAAGCGCTCCATGGCCGCGCGTCGGCGACTGGCGGCGCGCACGTGGTGGCGCGCGTGGTTCACGGCGATGGCGATCAGGAAGCTGCGCAACGAGCCCCGCTCTTCGAAGCGCCTCACGCTCTTGGGGAGGCTCAGGAACGTCTCCTGCACCAGGTCCTGGGCCGCGTCCGCGTCGCCCACCAGGCGCCGTGCGAACGCGAGCACGGACGCCCCGTGCAGGTCGTAGGCCTCCCCCACGGCGGCGACCTCACCTCGCTTGAGGCGCTCGACGAGCCCATAGGCGCTCGCACTCGTGGCGGTGGTAGTCACCCAGGCGCTGTCTCGGCTGTTCATGGGGTCACCCGGTCCGTGCCCGGACGCGGGGACTTCGTTCAAAAAAAATGCAGGGGTACTTAGCACCAGATTCACCGCGAGAAACGGATCGTCACGCGGGCGGCCGCCGTGGTGGGGCTTCCGTCGACCCCGAGCGCCGGGGTGAAGCGCGCGGACCGCAGGCACACCCGGGCCGCCTGACCGAAGCCCTCGTCGGGCGGGGACTCGCGCTCCACGCTCACGCGCGAGGTGGCGCCGCCGGGTTGGACGACCACCCGCAGGGTGACCACCCCCTGGTCCACGCGGCTGGTGCTCGGAAAGTGGCCGCGGCACACGTCCTCCTGCTCGAGCCGCGGCGGACGGCTCAGCTCGGAGGCGGGGGTGATGGCGGAGCCGTGGCCACCGGGCTGCGCCGCGGGTGCCAGGCCGGGATGCCCCTGGCCCCCCACGGCGGCCCCGATGGCGCCATGGGTGGCGGTGCCGCCGCGAGCAACCACGCCGAAGCCGAAGCTCGCCCCGCTCGGGTCACTCACGAAGCGCACCGGTGTCGCCCCGGGGGCGGGTTCCGCGGTCGCCGTCAGCAGCGCGCCCGCATGCGCCGCCGGGGGCGGCTCGGCATCCTGGACCGGCGCAGCAACACGCTCACGAGCGACGGGTGCTGGGGTGGGCCGCGGCTCGGCCACATCTGGCTCTGGCTCTGGCGCGGGTTCGGGCTCGGGCTCCGCTAGCGATTCGTTTGCCAGCTCGGGCTCGCTCGGGGCCTGCCAAGCGGCCATCTCCACCTCCATCGCGCTGACCGGTGCGCTCTCGGATGTGCGCGGCAGGGTGAGCGCCACCAGCCCGAGGCCCACGTGCAGCCCGGCCGCGAACAGCACGGCGCTGACACCGCCGAGCCCTTCGCCGCGCGACCCGAACGACAGCGCGGCCTCGAACGACAGCGTGCTCATGGGGTGGGCTCCACGGCGAACGCCACGCGATGCACTCCCGCGATGCGCAGCTCGTCGAGCACGTGCACCACGGCGCCGTGGCTGGCGCTCGAAGACGCCTGGATCACCGTGCGGAGCTCGGGCACCTCGGACAGGCGCCGCGCCGCCAGGGCCCGCAGCGCACCGTCGTCTGCCAGCGTCTCGCCGTCGGCCGTGAGCCGGCCGCCCGCATCCATGCCCACCACCAGCACGGTCTGCGTCTCGCCCCCGCTCGCGGCCTGCGGCAGGTCCAGCGGCAGCGCGGAGGGCGACATGAGCTTGGCCGTCACCATGAAGATGACCAGCAGCACCAGCGTGATGTCCACGAAGGGCGTGACGTTGATCTCGGTGATCCCGTCGTCCCCCGAGCTGTTGCCGGCCGCCATCAGCGCGTCCCCCCGTGCGTCTCGGCCTCGAGGTGCGCCAACAGCACGTGCGCCAGCGCGTCCGTGTCGTAGGTGATGCCCTTGATGCGTCGCTGGAACGCGTTGAACGCCGCCACCGCCGGGATGGCCACCGCGAGACCGATGGCCGTGGCCACGAGCGCCTCGGCGATGCTGCCCATGACCGCCGCGTTGGCCGTGCTGCCGTCGCCGGTGCCCAGCTCTTCGAAGGCCATCACCACACCCACCACCGTGCCGAAGAGGCCCACGAACGGCGCGTTGCTGCCGAGCGTGCCGAGATAGCCGAGGCGCCGCTCGAGGCGCTTGCGCTGCAGCGCGGCCGCGCCGGCCATGGCTTCACGAGCTGCCCGGACGCCGTTTCGCGCGTCCAGCAAGCCAGCGAGGACCACGGCCGCCTCGGCCGAGTTGGACGACCGCATGAGCGCCTGCGCGCCGTCGTAGTCGGTGGCGGAGAGCAGCGCGCTCAAGCGCCGCGCGATGACCTCCACGTCTTCGGCAATGGAGCGGAAGAAGAGCGCGCGCTCGAGCATGACGGTGATGCTCACCAGCGAGAGCAGGAGCATGAACCACATGATGGGCGCAGCGCCCATGGAGAGGAGGAGGGACTTGGTTTCGTTGACAACATCCATGCCCAGCCGTTCCCGCTGCGACCGCCAACGTTCAAACAAAATGAACTATCGCACTCGGCCACTCAAACGAACATTTCAATGAACGAATCAGACGCATGGGGGCACGACCCTGCGATGCTTCGACTCACTCCCCCCCTCTCTCGGGCTGCTCTCCTCTCCTTGCAGGCGCTCGCCCTCGCGGCCACCGCGTTCGCTCAGGAGCCCACGGATCCGCTCGAACCCAGGCCTCCCGAACCCGCGCCGGAGGCAGCCCCCGAGCTGGTGGCGCCGCGGCTCCTCGAGGCGACCGCGCCGGACATCTCGGACGCGGCATGGGACGCGCTGGAGGTCACCTCCATGGTGCTGGAGCTCACGCTTGACGCCGAAGGGAACGTGACCGACGCGCAGGTCCTCGAAGGCACGAACCTGCCCGAGGTGGACGCTGCCGTGCTGGCCGCGGCCGCGCGGCTGCGCTTCTCCCCCGCCACGAGCGACGGCGTGCCCATCCCCGCCATCATCGCCTTCCGCTTCGAGCTGACGGCCGAGCCCGAGGAACCTGGTGCGACTGACCCGGTTCCGCCTGGTCCGTTGCCAACGACCACGGCGCCCGCTGCGCCCGACACGTCAAGGCAGGCGGCGGACGACATCGCCGAGATCGACGTCGAAGTGCGTGGCGAGGCGCCGCCGCGCGAGGCCACCCGTCACACCATCGAGGGCGTGGAGGTGCGCCGCATCCCGGGCACCAACGGCGACGCCATCCGCGCCATCGAGACCATGCCCGGGGTGGCGCGCCCCGCCGGCTTCGAGGGCATGCTCATCGTGCGCGGCTCGGCGCCGCAAGACACGCAGGTGTTCGTGGACGGCGCGCTGATCCCGCAGGCCTACCACTTCGGCGGCATCTCCTCCGTAGTGCCCGCCGAAGTCCTCGAGCGCCTCGAGTTCCGTCCCGGCAACTTCGGCCCCGAGTTCGGACGCGGGATGGGCGGCGTGGTGGACCTCGGCGTGCGCTCTCCGCGCCGCGAGGGCTTCGCCGGCCTCGTCCAAGTGGACATGCTGGACGCGCGGTTCATGGTGGAGGGCGCCCTGACCGAGCGCACACGTTTCCTGCTGGCGGGCCGCCGCTCGTGGGTGGACGCCTGGCTCGGCCGCGTGTTGAGCGGCGGGGGCACACAGGTGCGAACGGCCCCGGTGTACTACGACTGGCAGGCCGTCCTCGAGCACGACTTCACGCGCCGCACCACCGCCCGCTTGATGTTCATCGGCGCCGACGACCGGCTCGCGTTGCTGCTGGCGTCGCCCGACGCGCAGGACCCGGCGTTCGGTGGCAGCGTCTCGGCCCACTCGGGCTTCACGCGCCTCCAGCTGCGCCTCGACTCGCGCATCACCGACGACGTGCGCTGGACCTCGAGCGTCACCTGGGGCACCGAGGCGCTCGGCTTCTTCGTGGGCGACAACTTCGCCGACGTGAACATGCACACGCTGCAGGGTCGCTCCGAGGTGCGCGCCAACCTCGGCGAGCACGTGAGCCTCACGGGAGGCGTGGACGTGCTGTGGCAGCGCACCGACGTGTCGCTCCGGCTCACGCCCTACCCCGCGGCCGACGAGCCGCCGGGCCCCACCTTCGGCCGCCCGCCGCTCACCGTCACGGCCCAGCCCAGCGCCGCGCGTCCGGGAGCCTACCTGCACTTCGACATCACGCCCGTGGACGGCCTGCGCCTGATGCCCGGCATCCGCGTGGACTACACGCAAGACAACGGCGGAGTCACGGTGGACCCGCGCTTCGCGGCACGCTGGGACGTTCACGACGGCGAGCACCGCACCACGCTGAAGACGGCCGTGGGCCTCTACCACCAGCCGCCGCAGCCCATCGAGAGCATGCTCGACACGAGCTTCACGGTGCGCAGCAGCCGTGCCCTGCACGCCAGCGTCGGCCTGGAGCAGCAGCTCACCCCACACTTCGAGCTGTCCATCGAGGGCTTCTGGAAGGACTTCGACGACCTCGCGGTAGCGCGCGCGGGAGGCACGGACACCGTCATCGGCGTGCGCTTCGAGAACGACGGCGAGGGCCGCGCCTATGGCGGCGAGCTGATGCTGCGCTATCGGCCGGGCGGCGGGCCCTTCTTCGGCTGGCTGGCCTACACGCTGTCACGCAGCGAGCGCCGCGACGGGAGCAGCGGCCCCTACCACACCATGCAGTACGACCAGACGCACATCCTGAGCGCGGTCGGCAGCCTGGACCTCGGTCGTGGCTGGTCGGTAGGCGCGCGCTTCCGCTACGTGACGGGCTCCCCCACCACGCCCTATGTGGGCGGCGTCTTCGACTCGGACGGCGGCGCGTACTCGCCCGTGTCCGACCAGGGAGCGTTCTCGGCGCGGCTCGCCTCGTTCCACCAGCTGGACCTGCGCGTGGACAAGACCTGGACGTTCGAGGCGTGGCGCCTGACGGCCTACCTGGACATCCGCAACACGTACAACCGCCGGAACGCGGAGGGCGTCTCCTACAACTTCGACTTCTCGGAGAGCGCGCCGTTGGCGGGGCTCCCGATCATGCCGGTCATCGGCCTGCGAGGTGAGCTGTGACCCAGTCTGCTGCACGCGTTTTCTCTCAGTCGCTCCGGAGAAGCTCCATGTCCATCAAGCACCCTACCCTCGCACAGCTCGCATTC